>CAJJTG010000048.1 GCA_905194675.1 uncultured Collinsella sp.
AAAGGGCGGAGGCGGGGCATGCCCCGCCTCTTACACCACATCTCTGCGCGCTACCCCCAGATGGCTACCGAACCCTAGTTTTGAGCCCCTTTCTTCCCCAAAACGAGCGCCGGATGCGCCTGCTGCGGTCTGGAATTATACGTATCTGAACTAACTGTCCAGCGGAGTCCAAGACTGGGATCGCGCAGACTAGAAAGGGGGCGGCAACCGGGTGGTTGCCGCCCCCTTTGCGAAGCTAGCCGGCTTCGGAATCAGTGATCGATGCCGTTAAGGTTCAACCTCGTGAGCGTATAGGTCACATAGTCGGGCGATTGAGGCTTTGCGCTCGCCACGTCACCCTTAACCAGGCTCGCTGTCATCACCAATCGATAGTTCGCGTAGAACTGATCGCGCTGTTCAACCTGTGTGTTGACCTTAACGGTAAAGGGCAGGCTAAACGTAGTGCCACCGTTCAGCGTTTTGAACTTGCCGTTCTCTTTCGAGTCAGTGAAGGTGATCGTGCTACCGGAGGGGGCGACCGCGGCAAGCTTGCTCTCCGTCACTGTTACGTAGTTGGAGATATCATCCGTTACACTCTCATACGTGCCGTCGGTTCCGCGGCGCTGCAGCTCGAGCGTGTACACAACAGAGTCGGCATTTGCAATTGCCTCGGCGGCGTTGCTAAGTCCACCCAGTTCATACGTGGCACCCAGACCAATCGTGCCATTCGCGATCGGACGTAGGTCGTCCACGTTAATACCAAGCTGCGACTTATCTGGCGCAGAAAGCGTAATGGTCGTATCACCCGTGTCCATGCGATAGTACCCGACGTTACCGGGCTTCGTCTGCGTCAGGCTCGAGGTATTAAGGCCTTCCTTACGCGTCGAAAGCTTGGCAGTATAGGACATCTTGGTACAGGCGTCCTCGCCAGACTGCTTGGACAGGGAGATAACCTTGTTGCAGCCGTCCGGCGTAAGGCGAATCTCTTCCACCACCGTATGCACGGTAAAGGATCCGTCCGTTGCGATCTTGCGGATTCCGGCGAGGTCATGGTCGAGCGTGAGCTTCAGCGAATCATCGCCTGTATCCGTCACGGTCTGCGTGAACGCAGGCGTCGAAGCGTCACACTTCTCCCACTTGCCGTCATTCCACCTATAGTTCTGATCGCCGATGGCAACATAGAACTTCGCAATCGCCGAGGTTCCGCTCGGGAAACTACTCACCCCCGTCAGGGTATTGTTGGCGCCATACTTGCACAGTGACGTATCGAGCTGATAGAACAACGAGTCCGAGTCAGCATAGTTCTGACTTGGGTTAAACGTAATTTTGTCGGTAACGTCAAGAGAAAGAACGTAGGCGGCGCCGTCCGTCGACTTCGAAACCGGAGTGCGCGCCTCCGACTTCCCGTCGTTAACTTCCTGCCCGTAATTGGACAAGATGCTGTATGTCGATGCCGTACCGTTTTGATTATCGTCGCCACCGGTGCGCAAGACGTGATGCAGATTCCAAGATATGCGGGCACCCGAAGAATTCGAGTCAATAGACGAAGCCGTAAAACCGTTGATATTAGCTTGCGTCACGCCGTCGCCCGACTTGGGCACGTTGACAACTAGGTAGACGCTCTCCGACGCACGCTGCTCCTTGCCGGTATCCTCCTTAGGTACCTTTAGCGTATAGCGGTCGTTGCTGGGAACGTCAGCGCCTGCAACCTTAAACAGCATCCACTTGTCATCGAATTTCGCTTTAGCGGTCGCCTCTGCCTCGTTATCACACACGGTCCATGTGCCGGCGCCATCCTGTGTGGCCGACACATCCAAAATCTCGCTCAGCCATCGCTCCTGATATGGATTGCCCGCAGAATCCTTAAAGCCGTCGTTTCCGTTCAGGGAAACGCTCGTTGCTCCGCCTTCGCCCACCGTATAGTGATACTCTCTGCCACCGGCCCGGCCGTCAACGTTCGCATCGATGAGCGTAAGCTGGGTGCCCTGGGGCAACCTTCCGTCGGCACCATTGAAGAGGATACTCTTGCCGAGCCCCTTCATCGAGCCGCCAGCAGCCATATAGCTGTCCCAGCCAAAGTCGACTTCCTTCCCATTGGCAGAATTGTATGTCCAGGTAAGCAGACCCGTCATCGGCTCGCCAAAGCTCGTAAGCACGTGTGCATCTTTTCCAAGGTTAGCGTAGTCTTTTTCTTTAAAGTGAGTGCCGTAATCATACGTTGCAGTGAAATCGATCTCGAGCTTGCGCTTAACGATGATCGGCACCTGAACGTTGTAGCTCTGACCCGCCTCGGTAAAGGTAGCGGTCAGGAGCGTAAAGCGACCTTTGCCGTTGTCCCAATCGGAGCTTGGGCTAAACGACATATTGTTCTTGCCATTGTTCACTACGCGAAGCGTGGGATTGTTCGACGCGTCACCGTCTTTAACGAACACACCGTCCTTGAGTTGGAAAACCTCTGCTTTGGCCGTCACGTGCGGATTGGTGCCATTCTCGTTATTCAATCTGCAGGCATCGGAGAAGCCGCCGTTCGTGACGATGTCTAGATAGCTCTTGACCGTCGTGTTGTCGTTGCCAGAGATCACCAAAACGGGGAAATTCGTTGTGGCTTGGTTGCTGCTTGTATCATTATTCGAATTGAACTTACTGGCCACGGATGAGGCATCGTAGCTCGACTTATTTTGATAGGCGCCGTTGTCATTAATGCCGCCGATATTCGTGTAGGTGTAGCGATCGGCAACACCGGTGCCTGCCTCGCTCTGGATGGTCGCCGCGGTGTCGATGGTGGCGCCGTCGCCAGACAGGTAGCGATCGGTGGTGTCGTTGTCGGAGGCACGCACCGCCAGCGTGCTTACGGGGCTCGTGGTCACATACGGGCTCGCTGCCGTGGTGGCGGTATTGTCCGCGCCGTAGAGCGTGATCCCCTTGTCAGGTGCTTCCAGTGTGTCGTTATAGTCACCAAACGCGATATACGACTTCATGTTTACGGCAGCCGTATTGGTCGTGTAAACCATCGGCGGCAGGTCACTTGTGGTCTTGCCGTTGCCGGGCTTTACATCCACGCCCGCTGCGGAGAGGCTATAGCCGTTTGTGTCAACCTCGCCTAAGAGCACGCCCTGCTTAGAGCCCAATTTGTAGGTATTGCTGTCCATGAGCACGTTTACCAGATGGAACTGGCCGCGTCCGTCGCCCGCAATGCCGCCGTTGGAGGTTCCGCCAAACGTTGTGTTAGATACCTTTGTGTTGGTGACGTTGATGACGTCGGCACCGCTGTTAATCGCGCCAAGTAGACCGCCGCTCCACCTGCCCTTGATCGTGGCGCTCTCAATCGCGATATTGTTGCAGGCTATGTTCACATTGCTGAAGTAGTAGCCGATAAGTCCGCCCGAGCATTGGTCGGTGCCGGCAATGTTGATATTCTCGACGCTACAGCCCTCAAACCAGTACGTGTTGGGGCTGCCACTGCTCGTGACCTCGCCAATCAAGCCGCCCGCATTACGGATGCTATTGTTCGTTCCGGTGGCATCGCCGATGATGGCGCTCTTGGCATCGCCTCCGGCATCAATGCGCACGTTGCTTATAGAAATAACGCCTCTATAGGCGCTTCCGACCACACCGCCGGCGCCCATGTACTTATCGGTGTTCGACCCGGTGGCGAGTACATTTACCCCAGAGATGACTGCCGTGCTCGATGCGACGGCTTCCGTGATGCCAATTTTGGTGTTCACCGATACGTTACTGGAGGTATAACCGAACACGCCGCCCACGTAGGGTGTTGTTCCCGTGGCGGTTATGGTCGAGTTTTTGCCAATAGTCTTCTCGTATACCCCTGTGGCCGCGGTTGTCCACACGCCGCACGGCGAGGCGATCGCACCCACATAGCCACCGACATTCTTCTCGCCCGTGACGTTAAGGCCGGTGTACGAGCAGTCGTAGAGCTGCACAGGAGAGGACGTTCCCCCATAATTCACAATCGAACCGTTGGCGCCATCGGTGCTGCGCGACATAAGGCCAGCACTTCCAATGAGGCCGCCAGACGTGCAGCCTCCGACTACGGTGCTGTTAGAAATGCCGACGTTTTTGAACACGCCATAGGCGACCTCGCCCGAACCTCCCTGGTTTGCAGTTGAGCCCGCAAGGCAGCCGACTCCCACCGAGCCGCTATTTTCATTGCTCGTCGACTTGGACTGCTCTACCCCGGTCGAAGATACATAGGTAAGCGAAATGTTGCAGTCGCTGAAGTTGAGATTGTTTACGTTTGCGTTGTCATTCGCTTCGATGCTTCCCTTATTGAATGCATTCGAGTAGAACTTGATAGTGCTGAACAGGCCGCCTACGCCCGCCACGCAATAGTCGTCATCCACGTATTCGCGCGCGTTGTTTGACACTTTGATTGTTGCGCCGTTGCCGTTGACAGTGGCAATGCCCGGAGTAATGAAATCTTTATCATTAACCTTTTTGTCGGTCGCACATGCATTTGAGTAATAGCGGCCCGAAAGACCCAAGAAACCCGAGCCATACTTCCTCATGTCATAGTCATGGGTCTTGCCTTGCTCAAACTCCAGGTCCATGCCGCAAACGCCCATCGCGCACACATAGCCCGTGCGCCAATCGGTCGCGTATTTCTTCACCAAATAGGGCGAATTAATATCTTGTCCGTCTTCGCCGTTTAATGGGCCTTGGTATTCCTGGTTGCCTGGCGCCTTAAGGTCGTCATTGATCGAGATCGCGAAATCGCCCTTTGCTGCTTCAGCAGGATTTCCAACCGCAGCATACTGCGCATTGCGAACCTTGCCATACCGTTCATTTCCGAACTTGTATCCCGTTGAGGGAATGGCGCCTTTGACGCTACTGCCCTCATATGCATGCGACCCGCGGTACGTGCCTTTGCCGTCTTTCGAATCGGTGTGAGCAGCACCAGCGCCCGCGCCGCTATTGATGATGGCAGACAGCACGAGCAGGCCCTGTCGATCTTTGACTGTAGTTTTAGGAGCCTTGTTGTTTTGCTGGCCGGCATCCCAGCTGAATTTCACGTACGTATCGGTCGTGGTTACGCAGCCGGTGTCATTCACATCAAGCTTGTTGATCTTGTAGTTAGAGTCTCCGTTCTCAACGTCGCAGCCCTCGCTAAAGGCATAGCCATCAATCACACGACCAACGTAGGGGTTGTCGTACAGCTTGAAGTTCGCACCGCCTTCTCCAGCACTTTTGAATTTTGTTTTAGTTCCTGCTCGCCAAGATGTCTTCGACATATTACGGAGAATCACGCCGCCGCCCGCAATGGCGCCGACGTAGCCGCCAATGGGAACAAGATGCGGCTTAGTTCCGCCACCAGCAACCGTAAACCCGGTTGTAGGGCTATCGGCCGTCGTCCCATTAACGACCACGCCATCAATAATGTTATCGCCGCCAAGAATGCAGCCGATAACGCCGCCGAAAAACGCCGTCGGAACACCATCCGCATCCTTGGCAGAATAAGTAATAGTCGCTTGTGCATCCACATAGCGAATGTTCAGATTGCGCACCACGCTGCCATAGCTGTAAGGAATAAGACCGCGTAATGAGCCAGTATTGTTTTTGATTACAATCGTTGCAGCCGTGCCGTTCACGTCGCCAACGATGACGCCGCGGAACGGGTATGCCGAGGTGCCGAATCCGGCGAACGCCGAGCCATCGAGCTCAATTGTGTTATCCGCATCCGACTTGGGCTCAATGCTGTAATACGCACTTTGCAGATACCGACGCATTGTATCGTCGGAAAGCACATCATTGGAGTCGGTCGCGTCGTCGACCTTCTTCTCCCACTTCTTCTTGGTGTCGTTCGTCTGCTTATAGACATAGGTAACTTCATTATCGACGCTGCCCCCGTTTCGACGTTGGCAAAGCGCCGATTGGTCCTTTACGATAGTAACTTCCCAGCCGTCAAGAGCGGTGCCGTTGTTGATGTAGTTCGCCGCCGCATTGAACTCCGATGCCGAGGTAATCGCGTACGGGTCGCCATAGGTGCCGCAACCCGTCGTGAAGTTAGGAATGCGCTGGTTGACTTTGATTTCGTGGTACTGAACGCCGTTCTCGGTGGCTTTTCCCTTGGCTACATAGGGAAGATAATTGCTGAACCGTTGAGCTTCAACGTTTGCCTTCTCGCCATTATCCGTCTCTACCAAGCCTTCATCGGTGCCATACGTCACTTCGTCGTAATACCAAAGCTGCTTGCCAGTGTATTCCTTGCCTTGGGCATCGATTTCGCTTCCGTACGTCACATTATCGGCCACGGCATCGGCCTTGGTAAAGGTATAGTCCGCAGTACCCGTGGTTGTATAGCCAAAGCTCTCCAGCAGGCTCGCGTGGGTGAAAATCGTATTGCCCTTCTGGCTAGGCAGGCTTATTTGCTCAAACTTTGCTGTGACCTGATCAGAATTCTTGTCATAGCCCAGATAGCCGAACAAACTTGACGCCGCGGTTTTATTGACGCCAGAATTGTCAGCATCTTTAGACGTCGTTACATTTTTGACATCCAAATTGACGTACCTTGTTATGGCGTTTATCAGCAGCGGCGCATACTGCTGGTCCATCGCTCCGTCGACCTGCAGGCCGTTGAGCTTCAGTGTGTCAATTGTGATCGCTGCCTTCTTATCGCCAGATGCTCCGTAGGCACAACGAAGTACGAGCGCACCCGATACACTCTTGGGGTCAAGTCCTTTTGCGTCATCATTTTTAGCTCTGCCCACTGTTCCCGAAAGCGTTACGCTGCTAACGGTGAGGCTCCTGTTGCCAATCGTTCGAATAAGACCGCAATGCATATTCTCATGCTGAGTAGCCGAGTCGTTGCTTTTATTGCCTTGCTGTTCATCTTTTATTTTCGAATAGCAAAAGATGATCTCTACGTTTTGGATGGTCACATTGTTGTCGCTAACATTTGAGGGATAGTAGCTATAGCCCGTCAAATCGATAGTGACCGGATTGTCGCTCTTGGGGCCGATTACGTTATTGGTAAAAATCTTCTCTTTGTCACCGGTAAGATACGTATATGTCGAACTTGGGGCGTATTTCCTCGCCGCCCACAAAACAAGGTGCTCGGGCGTATTCATTACAGACGCATTGAGGTCTTTCACCCGAGTCAAAGCCCTGTCCAGATTGTAGTAATAGCGAACAGACCCGTTCGTTTTGTGATCCTCGCCCTCGCCGAAAACCGTTCGATTTCGATAGCTATTGTCCTTGGCGGGATCCCCGCTCATGTCTAACGTATCAGCCTGGGTATGAAGCGAAACGATCGCATTGCAGCCGTTATCCATCAACTTGCTTCCGGGCTTCACGCCATTAGCGACCCATTCATCAAACGTCGTTACCTTTGGAGCGACAATGGACGCCCCGCCCACAGCATAAGCGGTTTCCCAACTGGCCTTGTCTTCCAGATATAGGCCAGTGTAGGAGATTTCGGCGCCAAAGTTATTGGCCGAATCGGACGTACTGCCTCGAGCAATAAGAACGCCAAGCGTAGTGGCGCTATCGGTATTGAAAGAAGCGCCCGCCAAATTGACAGCGTAGTCATTGATGATCCAATGACCGCTCGTGGCATATACAAGACCGCCGACCTCAACTGAGCCATTCGCAGTCACAGTAGTTTCATTCGTCTTAAGAGCGTAGGGCCTATCGTCGGAACTCGCAGAGGAATCGCCAATGGTAACGATGGCGTTGCCCCAGCTGTAGCCCAGAAGGCCGCCGGCGCCATGGTACTTGTCGCCGTTCTTGCCCACGGCCATATCGAACGAGTCGTATGCGAGCCCCATAATGTTGACGTTCTTGACAGCCGAACTGACTATCTCCTTTTTGACATTATAGGTACTCTGAACAATACAGCCGATAAGGCCGCCGACTTGGGCGGTCTTGCCATCGGCACAGTCACCAGTATTGATTGAGCCGCCAACTTCGAAGCTGGTCACATTGAATGTCGAAGTTACATCACCCACATAACCGATGGCGCCGCCGATGCGGGTGTCTCCCCTGAGCGTATTGCCTGTAGCAATAGCCGTTTGTGCTTTGCTATTGCCACCGAAATCAACGCTTGCAGCCGCCGATACACTACCCGCAATACCACCGATGTTCGCATCGTTACCGAACGTATCATCACACGTTATCTTTGTCTCGCACGCTACGCCCGACAACGTCAGTTTCTCGTCGGCGGTGCCCGTAATTGACGCCGCAAGCGAACCGGCATCGACGCTGAGGCCGTTGTCGAATTTCATGAAGCCACCGATGGTGAGGTTGCTCACCTTCGCGGCACCGCCAATGGCATTGAACAAGCCCAGACGACCATGGCGGTAAATCTTACCGTTGCCGTCACTCGTATCGCCGGCGGCAAGCGTCTTCCCGTCGCGCGTGCCATACGGCTCGCCGACGGCAAGGGTTACTTTATGATTATTGCCGTTGAACTTTCCCGAAAACGATACGCCGTTGTTCAGGCTGTCAAGGCCAAGACCCCCAATGCCCGTGCCCGACAAATCGACATCGCAGTTCAGGTTGATTACCGTTTGGTTCCCAAGAAGGTCAGCCATGTTTGAGGTCGGGCCAAACACGCCGTTATACAAGCCGCCGGTCTGAATCGACAATGCTAGGACAACAAAATCCTGTATGTCGTCGATGTCGAGCGTGTGGTCCTGGTTCCACTTGTCGCTGTCGGCACCATTTACATAACCAACCTGCCAACTATAGTTGGCCGATGAAGGGCCTTCAGGCTTATGCGTAGTTTCGTTGAGCTGAATCAGGTTCCATTTTAGCTTCGATCCGTCGAGCCTTACGACCTCCCCATAGCCCTTAGAGGCATCTTGGGCTCCGCCAAGATCATCAATCTTGGGTGCATCCTTACACCGCTTGTATATCCAGTAGTCTTTTTCATTGGAATTCGTCGGCTCGCTGTCGCTGCCCGTGCCGCGAGCGAACACAAGCGACGGATAATCGGAACGCACCATGGCTATTTGCGCGGTAGCATCCCCCGCGCCAAAATGCATGTTGGAAAAATCGGTTTCGCCCCCAAGGCGTATCGTGGCCGTCCAGCACTCCGCGGCAATGCCAGCGCCCTTGGCGATGCTGCCCTCATTGCTCACGGTAATCCCGTTGACATCCGCGACGCTGTTTTTGTCGATGCAGCCGACCGCTCCGCCAAAGCCGTTGCTCGTTGAAGCGACCTGGGTGCAGTTGACCGTAGCATTATTAATTTCAAGCGCGGCGGGCATAGCGGACGTACCAAGCCATCCAACAATGCCGCCAGCAAAATATGGGCTCTTAACGAGCGAAAACTTAGTCGTCACGCCTTCAACTTTCAGAAGGCTTAGAGGACTCGTCTCTTCGGTCGAATTCGCAGCGCCGCTCACAAAGCCAATAAGGCCGCCGAAGGCAGCATTACTGGCATCGTCCCCAAACGTGCTCTTGAATGAGCCGTCCTTGAATGACACAGAAACGCTTGGATCGTCCAGCGCCAGCACGCCGAAAACCGAGCCGGCTCCGTCAACCGCGCCCTTTACATGCGCCGCGCCCGCAAGCGTAACGCCATTACCCATATCGATTTGGTTATTGCCAGTAAACTCAACCGACTGCATAAAGCTGACCTTGCCTATAAAGCCGCCGGAGATTTTGCTATTCGAATCGCCAATACGCTCAGGACACGCCACCTTTGCGCCCTCGGATTGCGAAAGGCTCAGGTTGGTCGCTTGCCCGATGAAACCGCCGCTGGCGGAGGTGCTCTTGACGGCGAGCGCGTGTAGGTCGAGAGCCTCCGTGACGTTGACCATGGCACCCGTGCTCGAGCCAACGAGTCCTACAACGCCACCGGCGGAGCCGTTCGTAGACTGGACGGTGGCGGTGGGAACGTTTGCCAGAGTGCCAATGCTCAGGGTCGCACCGTCCTTGACTTCGCCTACGAGCAGGCCAGCGTTGCCAGAGCTCGTTTTGACGGCTCCGCCTGAGGTCAGATCGTTGGGGAACGTGACGGACTCAACCGTCAAGCTCCCGCTCTCGACCGTGTTGGCAATCAAGCCAATGTTGCCCGTCGCATTCGCGTTGAGATTCTTTCGAGAATCGGTGAGGCTATAGGTAACGTTCGCAGCAAGGTTGCCCGTCGTCGCACCCAGGAGGGGTGCCGTCAAGGCGGAAGTCGTATCCTTCACATCAACGTTCACGGGTTCCACGATGTCAACCGACGCGATGAGTGTCTTGCTCTCTTCGCCGTTTTCCGCACCGCTGACCTTCGAAGCGACCATCGGCGCGCTATAGCTAGTCGCGCCTACCCACTTTATCCTGACCGTTTTGTTTTGGTCAGACAGCTTGAGGTTATTAAAAACCGTCCGATCAGTCGTAAGCTCGACGGGACTATCAACGTCCCTATAGATCCTGCCTTCAAACGGACATTCATCACTGCCAAGACCCTGGAAAGACATGCCGTTATTAGCCGACTCGGTGAGCTTCGCATCGCCCGTGATGATAACCTTGATCTGCGCATCATAGTAAAGCGAAGCGTCGGCGTTAGACAGGACGGCGAACGCCTCCGACGACTTGACATCGAGGCTGCGGATTCCGCTCTCGTCGTCTTTGCGCACGATGCTTTCCGCGCCGTTCTTCTCGAGCAGCTCGACGAGCTTACTCAAATCCGTGATCGTCGCACCCGCCTGGGCCTCAGCGTCCTCCGAAGTCGCATCATCGGCATCTTGCTCGACATCATCATCAGCAGCAGCATCCCCTGCCGCATCGTCGCCCTCCGTCTGGTCGCCCGTGGAATCGGAACCCGCGGCGCTATCGGAAGTATCGCCCGTTGCAGCATCGTCTTTCGCAGCGCCATCCTCAGCGCTGTCACCCGCGGCACCAGCATCACTCGCCCCAGACCCATTCGCGGCGTCGCCGTTGGCCTCGCCGCTCTCGGCAGTATCCAACGCCTTCGCAGATGCGGCAGCAATCTCGTTCGAGATGTTCTGCCAGCCTGCCGCCACAGCAGCCACCGTGGGCGAGCATGCTTGGAGCACCATGACCACCGTCATGAACTCTGCGAATATGCGCTTTGCCGTTCTCATCGATTCCGTACCTCTTATCCTAAAACTCCGCTTCCAGAGTTATCGAGTCTCCGTTGTGCCCGTCAGAGTAGTTCCGTTCACGCTAATGTCCAGGTCGCCCCAGCCACCGGGCGTTTTGCCGTCCGCTCGGTAAAAGTTGACGACCATCGAACCCGGCTCCATGGTGAACGTAGCCTTGCGAGCTGCAGCATCCACCGTCGCGCCATGGTTGATCTCAAAGAACGGGTCGATCTCCACGTTCTCCCCCCACGCGAGCGTGACGTTTGCCGGTGCGCCCGTAACCGTCACGCGGTAGTTGTACGCAGCGTAATCAGCAAACTTGCCAGCCTCATCGACCAGCGCGCCCTCAACCGCAGCGGTCTTGACCTCGGCCCTCTTTGACGGCACGACTTTCGCCGCCAGACAGGCTAGCTCGGTGCCGGGGCTCTTCTCCGATACGACCGTGGCCTTAATCACAAAGTATGCTTGTCCCAACTTAGCCTCGGGGAAGGTCACGGTGTAGTCGTTCTTGGTAGGTTGATTCTCCGGAAGCGTGACGCTGCTACCGGGCTGGGGCGCATAGCTCCACGTGGCGCCATCGAGCCCGTGCCCCTCGACCGTCAAGGTGTATGTCACATTTTTGTCGTTGCAGAAGTTGCTGTTGCCCAGCAAGTAGTTGTAGATGCTAAAGGTAAAGTTGCATTGCCCGTTGCTGGGATACACTGTAACGGAGCGCTGGGCATGGGCGAGTTCGTCGTTGCTAGGCGCACTCATATAGCCCGTGAGCAAATCGCTCGCAAACAGGCTCTGCGCGGTGCCCGTTGCGGCGACGGACTTAAGAAATCCGTTGGCGATGTAGGCGGAATAGGTAAAGTAGCCACCCGCCACGAGCGCCACGGCACAAACAAGTGCGATTGCTGCCACAACCAGCTTATTCTTGACTAGGCTTTTGCTTTTTGCCAGCTGCTCGCACTCGGCATCCTGCTGATTCTCTCGCTTCTCCATGTGCGCCCCCTCTCCTATTTACCGCTCGTGTTGCGCGCTATCAGGTAGATCACGTCGGTCTCTTTGGTGCTCTCGTCCCACGAAAGCTTGATGATAAAGTTGAGTGTGTCATTGCCAGTCGAGCCGTCGAGCGTCTTGGCGTTGAGTTCGCTTTTGCCGAATTTCTTGTATCGGTAGAGCGGGCGCGCGTTGCGCTGGACGTTTTGATAGTCCTTGAATGTAGGGTCGCTTGCGCCCTCGCCCGGCACGGCTGCCAGACCGTCGTTCTCCTTGTTGATATATTCGAAGCTCGTCAGCAGGTTCTCTCCGGTTGCTTTCCAGCTATAAGATTTGCCGTCTGCGGTACCGCTCACGTCGGGCGTCTGGAGCGCAGACGTGTTCTCGGCTCTGTACAGCTCAATAGTGAGACCCGTAATGTTGGTCGTATTCGCGAGTTGCAGCTCAAAACCGTCACCGCCCGTTTGCACGCAAAACGCGCGCTTGAGCGTCACCGTGTTGCCAGTCTTGGTATCGCCGTATTCGGGGTTGTAGCTCAGGTCGATCTGCTCTGTTGCCGTAGCGTTGGGGCCCAGCACTTTGAGCTCTGCCGGCTCCTTGATCTTGCCGACGGTGGAGCCGCGATTGGCATCGACGAACCATCCGAGCGTCAATCCCAGCAACACGAGAAGCACGGCCACCAGACCCACGATGGCCAGGGATTCGCGACGGTGGTCGCTCACCCAAGCCTTGATGCGCTCGATGCGGCCAGCCGGACGCGCTTCGCCGTGCGAGCCGAACCCGTTGCCGCCGGGGTTTGCCGCTCCTTCGTTGTGTTTGATATCGCCCTGCTCGCGGGCATTAAGCTGCTCGTCCATTTATTTATCCGCCTCCTTGGCGGTGAAGCGCACGCGAATGTACTTGACGTTCTTGCCGATAATCTCGTCGGCGTTGTTGTAGTAGCCGGCGCAGGTTTCCACATCTGCAGAAGACATGCCGGCCTTGACAGGCGGAACCTTGCCAGGCGCCCGGCCCGGAACGCTCGTGCTGTCGGCGCGAAAATAGCGCGCGTGGTTCGTGTCGATGTCGCCGACGAGGGTTGTGTATCCCCCCTCGTCGCCTGTGTTAGCGAAAAGGTTGCCACCGTAGCCGGCGTTGCCCGTGTGAACATAGCTCTTGAACTGCTCCGGCCAAATCCAGTAGAGGGTTTTGGTGACGGTTTCGGTCGTGCTATTTGAGTCCGCAGCGTAAAAGCTCGACTTTGGGATGGTAAAGCTCTGCGTAATGACGGTGACGCTGGCCCCGTCCTGGGTCACCGTGGTGGTCGTGGGGACCAGCGGATTCGAGTAAAAGCCAGAGGCGTCTTTGCCCTGAAAAACCAGGATATGACCGCGCACCAAATCTTTAAGCGAGTTGATGATCTCTTCGT
>CAJJTG010000049.1 GCA_905194675.1 uncultured Collinsella sp.
CCCGCCCGCTGTATACAGGCATACCGTACTGATCTGGCCTTTTACACCAACGGGCAGAGCGTATGCCTTACAGAACTGAAAGGGTATCAGGCCGCTGTCGGCAAGCCAGTCATCCAGCCCCGCCGTCCAAACAGCCGCCTGGACAAGGTGCGCTATATGTTTCAGAAGATAATGTAACGTCTTGCGCAATGCAAGCGTTCATTGCTGGCTATTGCGAAATATCATTGATAAAATCAGTATCAGAGAGGAGAAACTATTTTGAACCAGGAACAGACGAATAGAACCGCAAGCAGGACTGTTATATCTGCGGCAGCTACAAGAAGCGTACCCGTGACTGTACGGCACACTTTATCCGCACCGACCTTTTGACGGCGGGCGTGCTTTCCAATCTCCGGCAAGTGACGGAATACGCCGCCAGGCATGAGAGCCGCTTTGTAAAGCTGCTCATCCAGCAGAACGAAATCGGCGGCAAGAGAAAGACCGCCGCAGCCACGAAGCAGCTTGAACAGGCCCAGACACGCATTGCCGAAGTGAACCGCATTATCAAGCGGCTGTATGAGGACAATGTAAGCGGCAAAATCAGCGACGAGCGTTTCATGGAGCTGTCGGCGGACTATGAGCAGGAGCAGCGGGAACTGAAAGACCGGGCTGCCGCTTTGCAGGAGGAACTTTCCAAGTCGCAGGCCGCCACCGTCAACGCCGAGAAATTCATGGGGATTGTGAGAAAGCACCTTGCTTTTGAAGAATTGACCCCCACCCTCTTGCGGGAAATGATTGAGAAAATCGTCGTGCATGAGTGCAGCTATGACGAGAACGGCACCCGCAGGCAGGACATTGAGATTTATTACAGCTTTGTCGGCAAGATAGACTTGCCGGAAGCCTAACGCCTGACCTATCCGACACAGCCCTAAGTGCCGGATAGGAACGGCAAAATTTTTTACACTTCTATTACTTCTTTATCGCACATTAGCAGATTCGCAAGGGTTATCAGGCGCTGAAGTAGTTTCGTCGGTTTCGGTCCATCGAAATAGCCCTTTCCGTCAAATAGAGATACGAGCTCCTTGGCGCCTTCCTGGCTGTGACCCACTTCTTTGTAAAACATGATTGAAGTTGGAGCCATTCCATCATATTTGAGCTCTGTTAGGAAACGCTTGATGCAAGGGACGCTGTCGCCGTTTGGGCCAAACCAAATGCGGTTATCCTGGAGTCTCTCGCGAAACGCGTTTCGCGAGAGCCTCCAGCAGCGTCCTGCTGGAGGCTCTACAACACGCCCCGAGGGCGTTGTGATTGGATAGTCGGAATCTGGGCTGTAAGTCTTTACACTGAGGTCGCTTGGCTTCCAAACGCCTCGAGGGTCGTTGTCTGGATTCTTGTAGCGGGCGTTTGCCTCGTCTGTTCTCGGCAGGCGTCCAATCACAAAGCGCTCAATGGATTTGGCGTATACGAGAACATAATCATGGCTATTTGAAACGTATTTGGCGTCATTCTTGGGCGAGTAAGCTCGTTCCCAGATTAGCTGAGAAACGAAATTTGCCTCTCCGAACACCTCGTCACAGAGGATGCGCAAATTGCGGTCTTCGTTATCGTCAATCGAAATGAAAATGACGCCATCGTCGGTTAGGAGCTCTCGAGCCAGTCTCAACCTAGGGTACATCATCGAGCACCAGTCGCTATGGTAGCGGCCACTTGTGTCGGCGTTGGACTGGCCGGCGAGTCCCGCCTGCTCCTTATAGTTATCGACAGAGTTGCCGAAATTGTCCTTGTAGACAAAGTCGTGACCCGTGTTGTAGGGTGGGTCGATGTAGATCATCTTGACCTTGCCGTGGTAGCCGCGCTGTAGGAGCTTCAGCACCTCGAGATTGTCGCCTTCGATATAAATGTTGTCCGAGTCGAAGGACCCATCCTCTCCATCGCGGCTGCGGCTTTTCTCGATACGGGGACGCAAAGTAGCAGTGCTGGACATCTGCGACTGGCGGATGGCATCGGCCTTGCCGGGCCACGTGAACGCATAGCGCTCCAGGCCCTCGTCTACCTCGTCGCCAAGCTCCAGCCGCAGTTTGTCGAAGTCGATTCCGCTCTCGGAGAACACTTCGGGCATCAGCTCCTTGAGCTTATTCAGGCGGTCGTCAATAAGACTCTCCGATTCAAGAGTCATCTTTTCTATCTCGCCCATGAGGTCTCCTCCTAGGAAAGTTGAGATTTGATTAGTTGAACTATGTAGGGCATGGCGGCAATAAAAACGTCGGTGCCCTTGCCGGCAAGCCAGCTCAGGAGTTTGTCAAGCTTGCTGCCCCGTTTGCTTTTATCTTTTGTGTTGAGATCGCCCATCATCCCTTTGAGCAGCGTCTTCTCGTCATCGGAAAGCGTTGTCTCTGGCAATTTGTCAATCTGTTCAAAGGTTGCCTCTAACGTGACCTGTACGTTGCTCGTGGCGGATGCCGTGAGGCTGACGCTAGCGCCCTGCGCTTCGGCGATTTTCAGCTTACGGAGCTCCTCATCACGGAAATGCTTCAGTTTGTCGATACGTAGTTGCGTCTGTTCATCGTTGAAATCATTGCGATTGGAAGACCCATAGGAATAGGAGGCTAGTCCGTCCGTGTAGGAGTCGTAGCCCCTCGCGTTTGCGTAGACGTAGTCGATTGAGTCGTATACGGCTTTGAGCTCGTCGTCTTTCACGCCCTCTTCAAGAGCTTGCTCCAGTCTCCTGATATGCTGCGTTATAGTTGCGCAGAATGCGGCACCGAACGCTTTGTCGTCTGAGTCTTCCCGCTTTAGGCGCAGCTTCTGGAGAATCATCCCTAGGTCGCTTTTCGAGTAGCGAAATGAGCTTGAGGAATTGATATATTTTAAAGCCTCGGGGTTAGTGTAGTCGAGGTCGAAGACCTGCATGATTTCACGGCAGAGCGCATCAACATCCTCATCTGCAGCATCACTCAAAAGGCGCGCCGCTCGCAAAATATACTCATCTAGAACGGCCATTGCAGATCTCCTTTATCTCATCGGCGACCGCCCTCAGGCGTCGCTCCTCTTCCTTCATTTCCATCCTCAGCTTCGCGGACTCGTTGAGCGTTATGTCCTTCGACCGCCGCTGCTCCTTCAGCCGCTTGACGGAGGCTCCCATCTCATCGTAGCGCGACGTGAGGGCGATCAGCTTTTCCCGGTCTCGAGCGGGGCATACGGGGTAGAACCCCAGGCCGCCAATCGCGCGGGACAGCGCTACGGTGCGCGACAGGTCGACCAGGTACTCCCAGAGGTCGCCCTGCGAGAGCCGCCCGAATGCCAGCGCGCCTAGGAAGTCCGCGTATTCTGAACGGCCAGGATCGAACGCGCCCGTCGACTCGACTCGGTCGACGACCGTCGCGCCCTGCTCGGCCTGGCTCCTCCGCGTGAGGGCGACCGATATGCACGCGCAGCCGCCCGCCTCGACCAGGAGCACCGTCGGGTTCGGGAAGCACTTGTGCACGAGCTCCGCCACCTCGGCCACCGCCATGGTCCCGGCTGTCATCTCGCAACGGAGGAAGACGACGCTCTGCACGTTGCGCTCGTCGTCCTCGTACGGCGGGATGCGCGTCGTGGACTTCTGGACCGTGGCGAAGTGCTCGAGGCGCGCGACCTTGTCGAGCCTCTTCTGCTCGGTCTTGGTGAGCATGGCCTGCTTGACGAGCACCGTCTTGGGAATGCGGCGGCATCCCGCGAGCGCCGCTTCGGGCAGGCGCAGGATTCCGTTCCAGTCGATGCCGCTCATCGCAGCACCGCGAAACATACCAACGAGTAGTCGTTGAAGCCCATGACGGTGCCGCTGCCGACCTCTCCCAGGCTGAACAGGCTCTCGATGCCTTTGTCCTGCTGCGTTCCGGTGATGGCCGCAACGACATCGTCAAGCAGGTCGGTGTAGGCGTCCATCCTCGTCCCGTCGCGGGTCTCGCGGTTGAACTCGCGGCACAGCTTAGCGATGGGCTCGGGATGCCCAGAGCAGACGGCGCGCATGATGTCGAGCGCCGGCTTGGGCTGGGTGTGCTTCGTCATGACCTCGCCGTCGGCCGACACGTACACCACGTAGTACGGGAAGACAGGGTTCGTGTCCCTGGGATCGTTGCCCTCGTCGTTCTGCTTGAGGCAGAAGACCACGCCTGGCTTCACGTCGCTGCGAAGCTCGTCGGGGATGGGGGCCACGGCGTGCAGTCCCGCCGGCGAGTTCTCCAACGCGCCGGGATGCTCCTTGGCGTAGCGCTGGAGCTCCACGCGGAAGTCGTCGAAGGCGAAATCCGTGATCGAGATGCCGCCCGAGATGTCCTCGAGGTCGAGCACCTCGCTCTTGAGCTGCTGGAGCTGCCGGCGACGGTACTTGAGGTCGTTCATCTCTCCATTGCCCTTGGCCTCCAGCACGTTCTCCTCGCCGGTTGCCGACGCGTCGAGCAGCGCCATGCGCCCCTTCACGCGGCCCTCGAGCTGGATGTACTCGTCGAGCGCGATGTCCGGCCAGAAGTTGACCAGCTGGATCTGGGAGTTCTTCGATCCCAGGCGGTCGATGCGGCCGAAGCGCTGGATGATACGCACGGGGTTCCAGTGGATGTCGTAGTTCACCAGGCAGTCGCAGTCCTGCAGGTTCTGGCCCTCGGAGATGCAGTCCGTCGCGAAGACGACATCGATCTCGCCGAGCTCCCGCTGGCTCTCCGGCAGCTCCTTTGAGACGGGAGAGAACCTCGCGAGGATGTTCTCGAAGGTGGTCCTGGGAAGCTTCAGCGAGTAGGTCCGGTTGGAGCTGCCCGCCACCTCGGCGCACTCGATTCCGAGCTCGCGCTTCAGCCAGGGCGCCAGCTGCTCGAAAAGGTACGCCGTCGTGTCGGCGAACGCGCTGAACACCAGCACCTTGCGGTTGCCGGGGTTGTACGGCTCGCTGACCTTGCCCGCGATGAAGTCGCGCAGCTTCACGAGCTTGGCGTCGCGCTCGGGCGTCACCGCGTCGGCATAGGTTAGCAGGGCCCGGAGCACCTGGATGTCGAAGTCGAGGTCCTGGCCCAGGCGCAGGGCGTCGACGTCTCGCAGGTCGACTCGCACCTTGCCGCCGGCCTCGAACTCCTCGGCATCGTCGTCGTCGAACCCGTCCTCGAGGCCCTCGGTGCCGTAGGCGACCCCCGACGCGTCGGCGTCGAGCCTCGCGCGCAGGTCGACGCAGCCGTCGAGGATTCGTCGCAGCGTGATGCGGAAGCTGTTCACGGAGGACTCCATGCGCTTGAGGACGTTGACGCGCATGAGGTTGGCCACCGCCGTCGTGCGGTGGACCTGGCTCTCGAAGTCCTTGCCCCACGTGTCCCCGTAGCGGTCCTCGTACTTGCGGCGCTGGTCGGCGCGCACGTAGGAGAGCACCTGGTACTGGGCGAACGTGAGCTGGGCGATCATGTCGTTGAGCACGGCAATCGGCGGCAGCTCGCCTTCTAGGTCAATGGGCGTCTGAAACGACAGGGGCGGCCGGCGCGCCGGGAAGGTACCGCTCGCGGCGCCGTAGTACTTCGTGATGTGCTTGCGGCTGCGCGCGATGGTCAGCACGTCGAGCAGCTTGAAGTAGTCGGCGTTCACCGCGTTCACGAAGCTCTCGGTCGTGCGCTCGGAGTCGGAGAGCTTGCTCCACTCGTTGAACCTCTGCTGGGCGACGCGCGTCACGTGGGTGATCGACGGGATGCCATCGGTATCGGCGAGGTACGCGTCGTCTCCCTCGGTGATGAGCTCGATCTGGTTTCGCAGGTCGAGCAGGCGGTTGTTCACCGGGGTGGCAGAGAGCATGAGCACCTTCGTGCGCTGGCCCGACTTGATGACGTCCTCGATGAGGCGCGTGTAGCGGTCGGTCTTGTCCGCGTCGGTGCTCTTGTTCCTGAAGTTGTGGCTCTCGTCGATGACGAGGAGGTCGAAGTGGCCCCAGCGCAGGTGCTCGAGGTCCACCTCGCCGCTCATGCCGTGGTAGCGCGACAGGTCGGTGTGGTTGAGCACCGTGTAGCTGAAGCGGTCGTCGGCCAGCGGGTTGCGGTCGTCGTTGTCCTGCGTCCACAGGGTCCAGTTGTCCCGCAGGCGCTTCGGGCACAGCACGAGGATGCGGTCGTTGCGCTCCTGGTAGTACTTCATGACGGCGAGCGCCTCGTAGGTCTTGCCCAGGCCCACCGAGTCGGCGATGATGCAGCCCTTGTACTTCTCCAGCTTGCGGATGGCGCCCACGACGGCGTCCTTCTGGAAGTCGTAGAGCTTGCTCCAGACCACGGACTCCTCGAACTTGAGGCCGGGGCGGATGCCGTTGTCCTCGTCGTCCTCCATGAAGTCGCGGAACAGGTGGTACAGGGTCAGAAAATAGATGAACTCGGGCGGGTTCTCGCGGTAGAGCGTCTCGACCTGGGCGGCCACCTGCGCGGTGACCTCCTCGACCATGGCAGGGTTGTCCCAGACCGACTCGAACATCATCTTGAGGCCGACGGCCTCGGTCGCGTTCTCGAAATGGCTCACGCAGGTCACGGTTCCCGGACGGCGCTCGTAGCCGAGGCCCTCCTGCGTGAAGTTCGCGGCGGCGCCCATGAAGGCGTGGTCGTCGCCGGATGGGTTCTCCACCACGTAGGTGCCGCCCGGCTGAATGGCGCCGGACGTCTTGGCGGACTTGAAGACGCCCTTCTCGCGGATCCACTCGGCGCATTCGCGGGCGAGCGCGCGTTGGTTTAGGTTGTTGCGCAGCGTGAGCTCGAGCCCCGAGCCGCCGACGCCGACCTCGCGCGCGCGGCGGGCTACCTCAAACTCGCGCGGCTCCTTCGAGTCGGCCATTCGCTTGATGAAGGTGGGCTCGCTGAACAGGAAGCGCACCTCGTCGACCTTGGAGAGCTCCTCTTTGAGCTCCCCGTAGGCGAACACGGTGAAATAAGAGCTGATTATCGACAGCTTCGCTCCGTCGTCGATGGATTCGCCGAGGGCGTCCCCTAGGCGCTCGGTGCCGACGTTGTTTAGCGACTTCACGCCTCTATGCCCCCTTCTTCGCGAGCTCTTCGATCATGCAGGCGCGCACGAAGGCGGAGAAGCTCATGCCCCGCAGGGCCGCCTCCTCCTTCGCCGCGTCTCGCAGGGTGTCGGGAATGCGCAGGGTCACGGAGACTTGGTCGCCGTTCACCAGGAAGCTCCTGATCTCGGTCTCGTCGGGGCTGCTCTTGATGAGCTCCTTGTAGCTGTCGGGCATCTGCGCTCCCATCGCTCGAAATGCAATACAAATGCGTTTGCAGCATTATAGCGTTGCATTGCTGGCGACTGTTGAGGCGAATGGGTGAACGGCAATATGGTCAGGCGTGGAATCAAAGAGTCGGGCAGGGACAATCCTGCCAACAACGCTGTCGCGGTTTCGCGTGGCGGGTGCGTTCGTCTACGCACCCACGATCCCACGTGCCACGCTCAGCAGCTCGTACTCCCTTTGGCTCCACTGGTACAGCTCAGCAGTGTTGATGGCGTCGCGGCACAAGTCCAGGAATGCCCCGGCGCCCTCGCAGAAGCACTCGCGGGCAAAGGCGCCGGATCCGTCTGCAGCGCACACGCCGTCGGCAAACAGCTTCCAGCTGGACGGCTCGCGCGAGTCATCTCCGAGCAGCTTGATCTGCAACACATGTGGATTGCCGGCAGCGCAGAGCTCTTCCTCGAGCTTCTCCACCGTAAAGCGCATCTGGTGGGAGAGACGGCTCTTGACCATGGCCGAGGCGTAGCCATTTGGCTTATCCAGAAGATGCATGTGATTCGGTTTGACAACCAGGTTGTGGAAGTTGCGCTCGCTGCGCACGGAGAAATTGTCCATACGGACTCCTTTCATCGATGTTGGCAGGGCCACCGTGCCTCTTGGCCGGTTGGCGTCGGGATCGTGGAGCCAACTCTCTACCCCGACTCTGGATAAAACGCGCCCGCTCCTTGCGGGCACGATGGAGTCTATCAGCGTGCGCGGACAGAAATCAAGCGCGCTTGCGAAATGACGCGCGGGCGGCGCTTGATTTCGCCGGCTGCTGCTAGGCTTAAATCCGAAAAAGTGTCGAAATCTCACGTGTAAAAGTACGGAAAAGTGTCGTAATACATACTTTAATACCTCGAAAAAGTGTCGAAATAAGCACCTAACAACTATGGAAAAGTGTATCCTAGTGCTAAAACAGCACGTAATAAGGGGTATGCTTATGCTACAGAGAAAAGCGAAAGCACAGTTTGAATCTTGGCTTGCCTCGTCGCCTAACAAAGCTCTTTTGGTCAAGGGTGCCCGACAGGTGGGAAAGTCATATTTGGTCAACGTCTTTGCAGGCGAATCGTTCGAAAACGTCGTGACGTTCGACCTTATCGCCGACGCGTCCGTGCGCGATTCGTTTTTGGCGGCAAAAAGCGCGGATGACCTGCTTATGCGCATGTCCATCGCTGCGACGCAGCCGATGGTCGCCAACAAGACCGTTGTGGTTATCGACGAGGTGCAGCGATGCCCCAACGTAGTGACGTTTATCAAATACCTGGTCCAGCGCGGCGACTTTCGATACATCCTTACCGGATCGCTCCTTGGCGTTGAGCTCGGGGGCATCGATTCCCTGCCAGTGGGGTATGTCGAACAGGTCCAGATGTACCCGCTCGACTTTGAGGAGTTTTGTTGGGCAAATGGCGTTGGTGCCAGCGTGTTTGACATGCTCAGGGGCTGTCTAAAGGATGAAGGGGAGCTCCCCGGCTACCTGTATGACCGCTTGCTCGATCTGTTCCATCAGTATGTGGTGGTGGGAGGCATGCCCGACGCGGTCAATTCCTTCTTGGCGACGCGCAATGTCGACGAGGTTCGAAACATCCACCGCGATCTTCACGCCCTGTATCGCGATGACATCGCAAAGTACGCTCCGCCCGAGTTACGCTTGGTTATTCGCGATATCTATGATTTGATTCCCAGCGAGGCCGGCTCCAAAAACAAGCGATTCAAGCTGTCATCGATTAACGGTGTCAAACGTTTTTCGCAGGTGACAGACCATTTTCTCTGGTTATCGGAGGCGGGTGTCGCGCTTCCCGTGTATAACGTAACGGCGCCCGTGGCACCCCTTTTATTGGGAGAGCAACGAAATCTGTTCAAGCTGTTTTACTTGGACACCGGAATGCTCATGTCGTCGTATTCCAAAAGGGTCGCCCAAGGCGTTTTTGATGGGGAGGCGGAAGACGCCTTTGGCATGAACATGGGGGCGGCGTTTGAGGGCTTTGTTGCCCAAGAGCTCAAAGCTCATGGATTCAGATTGCGCTACTTTACATCGAAAAAGGTTGGCGAGCTCGATTTTGTTGAGGAGACGCTCGATGGGGAAGTGTTTGCTATCGAGGTCAAATCGGGCAAGAGCTTTAAGTCCCACGCGGCGCTCGATAACGCACTGGCAACGAAGGGCTACGGAATCGATCGCGCCCTGGTACTTGCGGAATGTAATCTTCACCGCGATGGTGACGTACTGTATCTGCCCATCTTTATGGCAGGGCTTTTGGAGCCGTAACGTGCCGCTGGCTCTTCCGGCCTTCCCTTAACCCTCGCTACTCGTCGTCTCCGTCGTTGGGGTCACCCTTGAGGGTGTTGATGTCCAGGTGCTGGTTGTCGTCCTCTTTTTGCTGGGTCTCCGACTCCGCTTGGGTGGGGCCGCGGAACAGCTGGAATCCCTCAAACGCAATGACGCCGAGCAGGGCAATGACAATGGCGATAAAGGCAACCTTGACTGCCTGCGGAAACTCCGAGAAACGCAGCGCCTTTTCCGTGGCGTAATAATCGGCGAAGCGCTCTTCGCCCGTGCTTTTGGTATACGCCGGCGCGGACGCGGCCTCCGGGTCATATTCCGGTGCAGGCGTGGCGGCGTACGGATTGTTGAGATAATCGCTCGATGCGGTGCCAAAATCCTCGGTCTCGATGCGACCGGTGTCAGCATGGCCATCGGAATAATCGGAATATGCTGTACTGCTCTCATAGTCCGCGGCGCTCGTGTTGGCGGCAAAAAGCGGGTTAACTGGAACGTCGAGCGCCGGCATGCCGGTAGAGGTCTCATCCAGATCGGCTGCAGCCCAGGAGTCGTAGGCAACCTGATGGGCAACGGGCTCATCGAGCCTTGTGACCGGAGGCTCGCTTACCGCAGGAGCAGGCAACTGCTGGGCGCTGTACATAACGGTGCTGTCGGCCGATTTGCCCTGCGTCGCTGCAGCGAGAAATGCCGCCGTCTCGGACGGGTCGCTTGCGGGGCGGGGGGCGGGCGTGGGCGCCGAAGCGGGTGCGGGCGTAGGCGCGGGCGTCGAAACAGGCGACTGCGCAGGAGTCGGCGCAGATCCGGGCTTAGGCGCAAGTGCGGGCTTTGCACTTGTCGGACGAGCTCCGCCGCCCATGAGTTCCTCGGCGGTCCAGGGGCGGTCGCTCATCACGTCGTCCAGGCTCAACGCAAACAGATCGTCTTCGCCCTCGTCAAACGCGCGTTTCGCATGCCTGGCGGCAGAAGCGGTGACTCCGCGGCCGTTGCGTGATGCGTTGCTCGACCCCATCTTGCCCCATCCTTTCGAAATACTCACATTCATCGATTATATGGAACTTGCCTTGCGGCCGACTCTCGGATTCGTGCATTCCAGAACTCGCGCTCAAAAGGGGAGGGGTGCAGGCGCGCTGACTATTTGTCGCCGGCGGCAGCCTTTGCCTCGTTGAGGTAGCTATAGAAGCTGTACTTAGAGATGCCAAAGAACTCGCAGGCACGTTCGCTCGACTTGGAGATGAGAAAGGCGCCGCGACGGTCGAGGTAGCCAATGGCGCGGATGCGCTCGTCTTTGGTCATGAGCGCCGCGGGCTTGCCCACAAACTGTTCACACTCGCGCAGCAAGTCTTCGAGCAGGTCGCCGATGTTCTTGGTAATGGGCTCGGGCTCGGTATAGCCCGTGCCGCCGGTGCCGGCAAAGGCATCGAGCGAACGCTCAAAAGCCTTCATGAGCGTAATGTCAAAGTTAATGCCCAAAATGCCGACGGGCTTGCCCTCGTCGTTGCGGATAAAGATCGTCGAGGACTTAAGCAGCTTGCCATCGGCGGTTTTGGTGAGGTATGGCTCGCGGTCGTGCACGTCGGTGATGCCCTCGTGCATGGACTCAAACACAATATGGCTGGGGCCGTCACCCAGTTTGCGCCCACTGACGTGGCCGTTTTCGATCACTACGATGGAGTGGTCCACGTCCTCGGTCTCCAGGTCGTGGACGACGACTTCGCAGTTGGGACCAAATTGGAGCGCCAAGCCGTGTGCAAGGCGCTTGTAAAACTCAATCTGTGCGGGGGTCATGGGTGCCTTCCTAAAAATTAGTTTGGGCACACTGTGCCATAAACCACACCTGTTCGCAAATAACGAAAGCGTCGCTGCGTTATGTGACCGTTCGGCGGCGAAAAGGTACCGATTACGGTAACAAACAATTTGTTATGTTTTCCAATCAAAAAGTGTGATAGAACAGTGCCAACAAACTTTTTGTTTGGCATCCACATAAAAGTTCAGCCGCATGAACGGGAATGGGCTGGAACGCGTATGCGGGGGCCGGCAAGAGAGGACTTAAGGAGTTCACCGTATGGCCGATAAGATTCAGTGGGCGGGCAACACGATGCCCAAGAGCGATGATGAGCACTTGGGAATCATGAGCCTCGACCACGTGAAGAAGGCCCGCGCCTTCCACCAGTCGTTCCCCCAGTACACCGTCACTCCGCTTGCCCGCCTGGATGGCCAGGCCGCGCGCCTTGGCCTGTCCAACCTGTGCGTTAAAGACGAGAGCTATCGCTTTGGCCTCAACGCCTTTAAGGTCCTGGGCGGCTCGTTTGCCATGGCCAACTACATTGCCGACGAGACCGGCAAGGACGTTGCCGAGTGCACCTTCGATTACCTGACCTCCGATCAGCTTGCCAAGGACTTTGGCCAGGCCACCTTCTTTACCGCCACCGACGGCAACCATGGCCGCGGCGTGGCATGGGCTGCCAACAAGCTGGGCCAGAAGGCCGTCGTGCACATGCCCAAGGGTTCCACCAAGCCTCGCTTCGATAACATCGCCGCCGAGGGCGCCACGGTGACCATCGAAGAGGTCAACTACGACGAGTGCGTGCGCATGGCCGCCGCCGAGGCCGACGCCTGCGAGCGCGGCGTTATCGTTCAGGACACCGCCTGGGAGGGCTACGAGAAGATCCCGTCTTGGATCATGGAGGGCTACGGCACCATGGCTTCCGAGGCAGCCGAGCAGCTGCGCGAGATGGCCATCAACCGCCCGACGCACGTCTTTGTCCAAGCCGGCGTGGGCTCGCTGGCCGGCGCCGTGGTGGGCTACTTCACCAACTTGTATCCCGACAACCCGCCCACCTTTGTCGTGGTCGAGTGCGCACCTGCCGCCTGCCTGTACAAGGGCGCTGTCGCCGGCGACGGCGACCCGCGCATCGTGGACGGCGACATGCCCTCCATCATGGCCGGTCTGTGCTGCGGCGAGCCCAACATTCTGGGCTGGGATATCCTGCGCAACCACACCGCCGCCTTCGTGTCCTGCCCCGACTGGGTCACCGCTCGCGGCATGCGCACCCTGGGCGCTCCCGAGAAGGGCGACCCGCGCGTCATCTCCGGCGAGTCCGGCGCGGTGACCACCGGCCTGGTCGAGACCCTCATGCTCGATCCCGAGTACGCCGAGCTCAAGGAGCTCATCGGCCTGGACAAGACAAGCTCCGTGCTCTGCTTCTCCACGGAAGGTGACACGGACCCGGATCAGTACCGTCGCATCGTCTGGGAGGGCGAGTATCCGACCTGCTAATCGTTGGGCGGCACAACGCGCCGCGCTAAATTCCTATTAGACCCCCTATGTCCTGCAGATGTATGAACCCGGGAGGCGGAGCGATACCTATTTGCTCCGTCGCGAGTTCCGCACGCAAAGGAAAGCACTTAATGTGCTTTCCGTCTTGCGCA
>CAJJTG010000050.1 GCA_905194675.1 uncultured Collinsella sp.
CTTGCCAAGGTTCAGGACAAGCTCGCGACCGCCGCCAATGACATTGCGGCGCTGCAGACCTCTGAGTCTATGGGCGAGTTAGCCGACCTCATGGACGTCGACGTCAATGACGTGGCAGATTTCATGGCATCTCCGGTTGAGCTGACATCCAAGTCAATCTATCCGGTCAAGAGCTTTGGCTCGGGCATCGCGCCCTTCTACACCAATCTGGCGCTGTGGGTAGGCGGCTATGTGCTCATCGCTATCTACAAACTCGAGGTCGACCGCGAGGGCATCGGTAGCTTTACGGCGCGTCAGGGCTACTTTGGCCGCTGGCTGCTGCTGGTGATCCTGGGCGCGTTCCAGGCCATTATCGTTACGGTGGGCGACTTGGTCATTGGCGTTCAGTGCGTCAATCCGCTGCTCTTTGTACTGGGCGGCATCGCTATCTCGTTCACTTACGTCAACATCATCTATGCGCTGTCCACCACGTTTAAGCATATCGGTAAAGCCATTGGCGTCATCCTCGTCATTGTGCAGATCCCCGGTTCGTCGGGCATGTATCCCATCGAGATGATGCCCGGCTTCTTCCAATGGCTGCATCCGCTGCTGCCCTTCACCTACGGCATCAATCTGCTGCGCGAGACCGTCGGCGGCATGTACTCGTTCAACTACCTGTTCAACCTGTGCATCTTGGGCGTGTTCTTGATCGTGGCGCTCTTTATCGGTCTGCAGCTGCGTCCGCTGCTGCTCAACCTCAACCTGCTCTTTGATAAGCAGCTTTCCACGACGGGCCTTATGATCTGTGAGTCCAATGACCTGCCGCGCCAGCGCTACTCGCTGCGCACGGCCATGCGTGTCATGCTCGATTCCGATTCGTACCGTCGCGAACTGCTCGATCATGCGGTCGCCTTTGAACATCGTTATCCGTACTACATCAAGGGCGGTTTCGCTGCTGTAGTCGGCGTGCAGGTGCTGCTCTTCGTTCTGTCGACGGTTCTCGATATCGACAACAATGGCAAGATCATTCTGCTGGTCATCTGGATTATCTCGGTCATTGCCATCTGCGGCTGGCTCATCAACATCGAGTACATCCGCTCGAGCCTCAACACCCAGATGCGCATCTCGGCGCTTTCGGATGAGGACCTGCGCCGCGAGATGCGCGAGCACACGGCCGCCATTCCGGCCGCTCGTCGCATGTTCGGCTTGAATGCGAGTGAGCGGGGGTCTGAACCCAAGACTCAGACTGTCAGCCAATGTGGTCATTGCGATGCGGTCCATGTGCCCGAGAACGGGGATGACACGTTTGTGATGAATGAAAAGAACGCCCCGCTTGGCAAGCATTCCAAAGGAGGTGAGGCATAAATGAAAAACATCCTGCATCTGTTTAAGCGCGATGTCCAAAACGTGTCTCGCTCCGTAATCGGCTTGGTTGTCGTGATGGGCCTCATTATCGTGCCGTGCCTGTACGCGTGGTTTAACATCGCCGGCAGCTGGGATCCGTACGGCAACACCGGCAACCTTAAGATCGCTGTGGTCAACACCGATGAGGGTTACGAGAGCGATCTGATCCCCGTCGAGGTCAACGTGGGCGAAAACGTGACCGCCACCCTGCGCGGCAACGAGAGCTTCGATTGGGTTGTACTCAACAATCGAGAAAAGGCCATCGAGGGCGTCAAATCGGGCGCATACTATGCGGCTGTCGTTATCCCTAAGACGTTTAGTGCCGATATGATGACGCTCTTTTCGACCGACGTGAAGCATGCCGATATCGAGTTCTACGAGAACCAGAAGGCCAACGCTATCGCACAGATCGTGACCGAGAAAGGGTCGAGCGCCGTCCAGAGCCAGGTTAACGAAACATTTACCAAGACCATCACGACCATCGGTCTTAAAACCGTGTCCAGCCTGCTCGACTACATGAGCACCGACCAAGTGAGCAACTTTATCGCCAACCTGTCCTCGACGCTGGGCGATTCGGTCCAGGACCTGCAGGACGTTCAAGCCAGCGCGACGTCGCTGGCGGGCATTTTGAGTTCCACGTCCGATTCGCTGACGTCGGCGGGCGGTATGCTCAAGCAGACGGGCACGGTCGATGAGTCGACTAAGCAGCTGATGGAGCATGCCAAGAGCGGTATGAGCGATTCCAAGGAAGCGCTGAAGGACGCCAACGACGCCATCAACGCCGCGATTGACGGAAGCGCGGGCTCGTTTGACAATGTGTCCGCCGAGCTTGCGAAGGCATTCGATGCCGCGAATCAACATGTGCACCTTACAGTGTCCCAGCTCAACGATGCCGCGGCGGCGCTCAACACGCGTGCCGACGATATCGACGCCACTGCTGACCAGCTCCGCAGCTTTGCCGATCAGTTGACTGACGAAAAGCTCCAGGACAGCCTCAAGTCTGTGGCAACATCGCTGAGCAGAATCGCAGTGGAGTATCGCAATAACGCCAAGGACCTGACGGCAACCGCAAAGTCCCTTTCTGACGGCATGGCAGAAGTTAACAAGTCGCGTGCCGAGGTCGATCAGGCAATCGCGGATGCCAAGGCTGGTATCTCGGGCGCCAAGTCCGACTACGATTCCACGTTCTCGGTTAAGGCCAAGGAGCTCAAGAAGACCATTTCGGGCGTTTTGGATTCGCTGAACAGCATCTCGGGCGACCTGGATAGCGCCGTAGACGGCTTGACCGACGCATCTGGTTCGCTGGCAAAGGGTCTCTCTAAGGCCGCAAGGCTGGTCAACAAGGCTTCCGATCAGCTGGGCGAGGCGTCGGACAAGATCAGCGCCTTTAAGGACGACCTCGACGGTGCCCTTATGTCGGATGATCTGGCCACGATCAAGACAATGATCGGCAACGATCCCGAGGGTCTGGCCGTGTCGCTTTCCGGTCCCGTCGCGCTCGACCGCAAGTCGGTGTATCCGATCCGCAATTACGGTTCGGCCATGGCACCGTTCTACACGATTCTGTCGCTTTGGGTCGGCTCGATTGTACTGGCGGCCATGATGAAGGTGTCGGTTGACGATGAGCTCATCAACGAGCTTATCCCCGTGCGCCTGCACGAGATCTACCTGGGCCGCTACCTGTTCTTTGGAGGTTTGGCCCTGCTGCAGGCGACACTCGTGTGCGCGGGCGACATCCTGTTCTTTGGCATCCAATGCGACAATCCGCTGCAGTTTGTACTTGCCGGCTGGGTCGCGAGTCTCGTGTTCTCCAATATCGTCTACACGCTCACCGTGTCGTTTGGCGATATCGGCAAGGCGCTCGCCGTCGTGTTGCTGGTCATGCAGGTCGGCGGTTCGGGCGGCACGTTCCCCATCGAGATGACCAGCCCCGTGTTCCAGGCGATCTATCCGTTCCTGCCGTTCACCCACGGCATCAACGCCATGCATGCCGCCATGGCCGGTGCGTATCATATGGAGTACTGGGTCGAGCTGGGTATCTTGGCGAGCTATCTGATTCCGTCGCTGGCCCTGGGCGTCGTCTTCCGCCGCCCGGTCATCAAGGCCAACGACTGGATCATCGAAAAGCTGGAATCAACAAAGCTTATCTAGTACAGCAACGTTAACGCCGATGCAGCGCTAATGCCAGCGAGCGAGCCGCATTTGCGCCAAGGTGACGTGAAATGAAAGGGCGCTGACCTTCTGGTCGCGCCCTTGAAATTGAACGTCAGATTGGCGTGAATGCGGCTCGCGCAGCGTCGGCCGATCCGCCGTTCGGTAGAACGGCGGAACAAAACGCTTTAGTGCGGTGAATTGCACGGGCTGCTTGGTTGTTGCTACAGTAGCGGGGCGTGCCGGGGGTCCGGCGCGTTCCGTTTTTATTTGACCATGAGGCGGCACGCAGCCATACGCGTGCGGACACCACGCCCAGATTGAGTGCGAGGATGTTCCATGGCCCAATACGCTGCCAACGAAATCGAAAACATGCCCGATAGCCCTGTAGCCCGTGAGGATTTGGGCGCGGGTGGTATTCCCCGGGGTGCCGGCGCACGCTCGCCGTTGTTCTGGAAGGTTCTGCTCCTTTCGGTGGCGATTATCTGGGGCTACTCCTTTACCACTATGAAGGACGCACTCGACACCATTCCGGTGTTCGAGCTGGTCTATGTTCGCTTTCTCCCGGCATCACTGGTTATGTTTGCAATTTTCCATAAGCGCATCATCGCTCATTTCAATGCCCGCAACCTGATCGTCGGGCTTGGCATGGGCGCGCTCATGTGGGGTGCCTACGGTTTGCAGACGATCGGCCTGGCACAGACCACGGCGGGCAAGAGCGCTTTTTTGACCGGCACGTATTGCATCCTTGTGCCGTTTGCAAGCTATGTCCTGAGCGGTGAAAAGCTTACCCGGTATAACCTGGGTGCAGCGTTGTTGTGCCTGGCGGGTATTGGCCTGGTAGCGCTCGATAGCGTCGAGTTCAATGCCGGCGATGTTATTACCTTGGGCGGCGCGATCTTCTTCGCCATCCAGATGGCGGTGACTGCCAAGTACGGTCGCAAGATGGACATCAACGTCATCACGTTTTGGATGTTTGTGGGCAATGGCGTTTTGAGTTTAATCACGTCGCTGCTATTCGAGACTCAGGCGCCCCTCTCTGCATGGACGCCGGAGTTTATCGGTGTGGCTGTTTTCCTCTCGGTGGGCTGCACATGCGTGGCGCTGCTCGTCCAAAACGTCGGTTTGGCGCATGTCCCCGCCTCGACGGGCTCACTGCTTCTTTCGATGGAGTCGCCTTCGGGCGTGTTGTTTTCGGTGCTGCTGATGGGGGAGGCGCTCACCTCGCGCCTGCTCGCCGGCTTCGTGCTTATCTTCCTGTCGATTATCTTGAGCGAGACTCACTTCGATTTTTTGCGCAAAAAGCCGCGCCCGCAATTGTAAACAACTTGTTGCGCCGCCCTCTCGGGGCGGCATTTTTTATGCGTCGCCCTTAAAGTTGTACCTTGCACTTTACGCTATCAAAGTGCTTGCTGCAAAAACGTTACTGGAGGGCATTTATGGCACCAGCTCTGTCCGATCTTCAACCGCAATCAGCGCCCAAGGCCACCGCAGCGGCGCAGGCCGCTATCGGTGACGGTCTCGTTGCAGAAGCTCAGGCTTTTGCAGACGAGCTCGCTGTGTGGCGACACGATTTACACCAGATGCCCGAGCTGGGTAATAGCCTCCCGCAGACCTCTGCGTATATTCAAGCGCGCCTGACTGAGATGGAAATCCCATTTGCCACGCTCGTCGATGGTTCCTGTGTTGTGGGCCTTGTCGGCGCCGGTGCCGCCGCGGCCCAGGGCAATGGCGTCTGCACGGACGAACAGGCCGGTACGGTCATCATGCTTCGCGGCGACATGGATGCCCTGCCCGTTGTCGAGGAATCGGGCGAGCCTTTCGCTTCCACCAACGGCTGCATGCACGCTTGTGGCCACGATATGCATGCGACGGCGCTGCTCGGCGCGGCCCGTTTGCTCAAGGCCCGCGAGTCCGAGCTTGTCGACGCTAACGCCACAGTTAAGTTGCTGTTCCAGCCGGGCGAGGAAACCTTTGAGGGTGCCCGCGCCGCCATCGCCGACGGTCTGCTGCAGAACCCGCGTCCCCAGGCCGCCTTTGCCATGCATGTCAATAGCCAGTCGCCGCTTGGCCTGGTGCTCTATGGGAGTCCGGCGCTCTCGGGCGTGTACGGTTTCCGCATCACGCTGCAGGGCAAGGGTGGCCACGGTTCCAGCCCCGAGATCTGCATCGACCCCATCACGGCCGGCGTCCATGTGCACCTGGCGCTCCAGGAGCTTATCTCCCGCGAGGTGCCAGCGGCCAAGGAAGTCGCACTTACCGTTGGTAAGTTCGCTGGCGGCTTGGCGGCCAACGTCATCCCTGACACCTGTGTGCTCGAGGGAACGCTGCGCGGCTTCGATGTCGAGCTCATGGCTCACCTTAAGACCCGCATCGCGGAGGTCGTCAACGGCGTTGCCGCAACATATCGTACGCCGGCAACCATCGAGACGCTTTCGGACGTTCCGCCGCTCGTGCTCGACAGCGATATGACCCAGGCCTCGCTTGACTACGTGGGCGCGGTGCTGTCCAAGGCTGCCTTCCTGCCGCTATTCCACGCCATGGCGAGCGAGGACTTCGCGCTTATCTCGAGCGAGATCCCAAGTGCGTACTTTACGGTGGGCGCGGCCGTGACCGATACGGACGAGCATTTTGCCCAGCATCATCCCAAGGCGCGCTTTAACGATGCCGAGCTTCCTCTCGGCGCCGCGGCTTATGCCGCCGTCGCTTTGGGCTACATCGCCGATCATCGGTAGCACCCAATCTTGCTACTCGTTTGTTTAAAAAAGGAACAGTATGTCCCAGCAACGTAAATTTTTCCCCGGCTGGCTCGTGGTGGCCTCCGGCTTTGTGATCATGGCCACGTGCTACACGATTTTCGTTAACTGCATGAGCCTGTTTCAGCCGCTCATCGTAAGCGACCTGGGCATCACGCTTGCGCAGTACAACATCTCCAACGCTATCTCCACCGTGGTGAGCGTTATCGGCTCGCTTGTCATTGGCCATGTCGCCGATAAAGTAAGCGGCCGCGTTTTGGGCTCCCTCACTGTAATCGCCACCTCTGCCGTTCTTGCCGGCATGAGCTTTGTCGGTGAGCTGTGGCAGGTCTACGTGCTCTTTGCCGTCTCGGGCTGCTTTGCCGTCGCCTCGACCCGCCTGCTCATCAGCCTAGTGACCGCCAACTGGTTTACGGCCAAGCGAGGCCTTGCCATCTCCATCGCACTTTCGGGCTCGGGCTTTGGCGGCGCTATTCTGTCTCCCATCGTGAGCTCGCTCATCGTGAGCGTTGGCTGGCGTTCCGCCTTCCTGGTGCTCGCGGCTATCTGCATGGTGGCGGCGCTGCCCATCACGGCCTATTCCTTCCGCACCAAGCCTTCCGAGATCGGTCTTAAGCCGCTCGGCGAGAATCCAGGCGACCCGTCTGCTTCTGCCACGGGTGATAAGAACGAGAAGGCAGCCCCCGAGGTTAGCGTCGGCTGGTCTCGTATCAAGAAGAGCCCGGCATTTTGGCTGCTTGTCGTCGCCTTCCTCTTTATGGGCTTGGTCAATGGCGCCATCCTGCCCAACCAGGTTACCAACATGACGAGTGTTACCGTCAACGGTGCCAAGATTGTCACGGGCGGCCACGATCCCATGTGGGCGGGTACCGTACTTTCGGCCTACATGGTCACCGTCGTTATTGCCAAGATTTCGCTCGGTGCGATCTATGACCGCTTTGGCCTGCGCTTTGGCAATATCCTTGGCTCCGTTGCGTGCATTATCGCCTGCGTGGCGCTGTGTTTCCCGACGACGGACCTCGGTCCTATTGTCGCCGCTGTGAGCTTTGGTGTTGGAACGTGCATGGGCACCATCACGCCTACCATCGCCGCGTCCAAGCAGTTTGGCATGGCCGACCTGGGTAAGGTCACGGGCGCCATTACCTCGCTCGAGATGGTTGGCGGCACGGTGGGCGCCATCGTCTCGGGAATACTGTTCGATGCCACGGGCTCCTTTACGAGCACATGGATCGTGTGCCTGGCGTGCTCGGTGGCAATGCTGGTGTTCCTGCTGGCGTCTGAGCCCATCGCGGCTAAGCTGCGCGCGAGCGTGGCGGGGGAGTAGGGACGACGTCGCTCGTAGCTCTTTGCCCCGTTTTGTCCGTGGCTGCCTTGGAAGCCGAATGGATGCTCGTACCGTCATTCGGTTTCCCATGCAGCCACGGGCTCAAGAGATGACCCGAAGTCTTTCCGTCCAACGGATTTTGTGATCCGAAGAGGCGGAAGGATTGCAGATTGCACACCGCGGCGGTGCATCTGGCCGAACGAGTCCCCATACCCTCGTTCGGTCAGATGCACCGCCGCTGTTTGTGTTTGTGCCGTATAATGACCACTACCTATGACGCGATACAAAAGAAAGGTGTTTGCCCATGCAGGCACAGAAGGCGGAGGGAACCCGCGACCTTATCGGCGCTGAGATGCGCGCTTGGCAAAAGATGCAGCAGATCGCTGCCGGCGTGTTCGAGCCGTTTGGCTTTAAGCCCATCGAGACGCCCGCCATCGAGCAGGTGGACGTGTTTGTCCACGGCATCGGCCAGTCGACCGACGTCGTGCGCAAGGAGATGTTCCGCGTGTTTAGCGGCGCCAACCTGGAGCGCGTCTTTACCGAGGGCACCGATACCAAGCTCAAGCCCAAGCAGCGCCTGGCGCTTCGTCCCGAGGGCACGGCTGGCGTGGTGCGCGCCGTCGTGGAGAACAACTTGGTGCCCCAGGGCTCCACGCCGTTTAAGGCTTACTACGCCGAGGCCATGTTCCGTGGCGAGCGTCCCCAGAAGGGTCGTCTGCGCCAGTTCCACCAGGTGGGTATCGAGTGGCTCGGCGCTCCCGATCCGGCGGCAGACGCCGAGTGCATCATCATGCTCATGGAGTTCTACAAGCGCCTTGGTTTCGATCTTTCCAAGCTCCGCCTGCTTATTAACTCAATGGGCGATGCTCAGTGCCGTCCGGCCTATCGCGAGCAGGTTAAGCAGTTCATTCTCGACCACGCCGACGAGATGTGCGACGAGTGCCGCGAGCGCGCCGAGCTCAACCCGTTGCGCGCCTTCGACTGCAAGAACGACCACTGCCGCGAGATCATGGCCGATGCCCCGCTGATGGGCGACAACCTGTGCGACGAGTGCCGCGAGCACTACGAGCAAGTCAAGCGCTATCTGGATGCGGCGGGTATCGAGTATGTCGAGGACCCCACCTTGGTGCGTGGCCTGGACTACTACACCCGCACCGTCTTTGAGGTCGAGGCTCCCGGTGCCGGTGTCGGCTCCATCGGCGGCGGCGGCCGCTATGACGGCTTGGTCGAGCTCGAGGGTGGCAAGCCCACGGCCGGCGTTGGCTTCGCCGTTGGTTTTGAGCGCGCCCTGCTGGCCCTGCAGGCCTTTGGCAGCGACCTGGGTGCCGAGGAGGTCCCGTGCGTCTACGTTGCCAACGCCGGCAAGGAGCTGCGTCAGAACGTCTTTGCCATCACGCAGGAGCTTCGCTCCGCAGGCATCGTGACCGAGGCCGACTACCAGGGTCGTTCGCTCAAGGCCCAGTTTAAGCAGGCCGACAAGGTGGGCGCCAAGCTCATCCTGGTCCTGGGTGGCGACGAGCTTGCCGCCGGCAAGGTCAAGGTGCGCGACATGCAGAGTCACGACGAGGTTCTCGTCGATTTGGCCAACGTGGTCGAGGCGGTTCGCGAGCGCCTGTAGCGCATCTTTTTGAGCTGCGGGCCTGCTAACGTGCCCTGCTCATTGAGAGCGATTGTTACGGGGGTGTTTCGCATTTATGCGGAATGCCCCCGTTTGCATATGCCGTCCACCGAGAAATACGACCATTTGGGGCAAAAAGCCTTGCAATGCAGAAAATACTTTTGTGTGGTAAAGCGCAATCAGCGTCGAAAGTTTTTGCCGAGTGCCTATAATAAATACCGCATGTTACGTGCATAGAAGGAGGAATGGGAGGAAACGTGGCTGAGAACCTAAGCAACCAGTCTGTACCCGAAGCCGCGGCGCGCGTCGCTGCCGTGGTCAACCGCCTCGTTAACCGAATCGGCTCGAATGCCGAATCCAAGGAGCGTCTCGCCGAGATCGAGATCCCCGAGGAGCTGCGCGACAATCTGGCGCTGTTCTTGCGCCTGGAGCGCCGTGTGCTTAGCGAGTATGATCCCGAGATCGCGGACCTGTTCGACAAGATTTTGACAGCCGAGATTGTGGCCAATGCCGGCAACCCCGGCACCCGTGCTGCCGACGAGGCCGTCGACGAGCAGGGCGTGCCCACTGCCGACGAGCCCACCGCCGTGGCGTTTCGCGAGGTCGTTGATCTGATCGACAGTCTGCCGCTCGATAAGCAGCAGGTTATCGTCCGCGCCTTTACGAGCTTCTTCCATCTGGCAAACCTGTCGGAGGAGAACTACCGCGTGGCGCAGCTGCGCGAGCGCGAGGCAGGTGCGTCGACCGATACCGAGGTCGATCCCGCCAACGAACTCACCGTCGCCTATCACCAGTTGGTAAACGAGATGGGTGTCGAGGGCGCCAACGAGCTGCTCGACAAGCTCGAGTTCCACCCTGTCTTTACCGCACATCCCACCGAGGCCCGTCGTAAGGCCGTCGAGGGCAAGATTCGCCGTATCTCCAACCTGCTGGAGGAGCGTCCGCGTCTGGGCGGCTCCGACCTGGTGGAGAACGAGCGCCATATGCTGCAGGAGATTGACGCCCTGGTGCGTACGAGCCCCATCGCGCTCAAGAAGCCCACGCCGGTCGAGGAAGCCGATACCATCATCGACATCTTCGATAACACGCTGTTCGACGTCATTCCCGTCATCTATCGTCGTTTTGACGACTGGGTGCTGGGCGACAAGGCCGGTACCGTGCCGCCGCTGTGCCCGGCGTTCTTCCATCCCGGCAGCTGGATCGGTTCCGACCGCGACGGTAACCCCAACGTCACCGCCAAGGTGAGCCGTGAGGTCGCCGCCAAGTATTTCACCCATATGGTGCTCAAGCTCGAGGACAAGTGCCGCCGCATCGGCCGCAACCTCACGCTCGAGGCCACCTACAGCAAGCCGTCTGCCGAGCTCATCAACCTGTGGAACCATCAGGTCGAGATGAGCACCCAGTACACGGCACGCGCCGAGCTGATCTCCGAGCACGAGCCGCATCGCGCCGTCATGCTCGTCATGGCAGACCGACTCAACGCCACCGTCCGTCGCATCACCGACACCATGTACCACAGCGCCGATGAGTTCCTGGAGGACCTGCGCGTCGTCCAGCGCTCGCTGGCCGCCTGCGGTGCCGTCCGTGCTGCCTACGGCCCGGTCCAGACCATCATCTGGCAGGTCGAGTCCTTCGGCTTCCATATGGTCGAGATGGAGTTCCGTCAGCACTCCGTGGTGCACGCCCGCGCCCTCAAGGATATCCACGAGAACGGTATCCATGGCGATCTGCAGCCCATGACGCGCGAGGTCATCGACACCTTCCGCGCTATCGGTTCCATCCAAAAGCGTTACGGCAAGAAGATGGCGCACCGCTACATCATCTCGTTCACCAAGAGCGCCCAGCATGTGGCCGACGTCTTTGAGCTTGCCCACCTGTCCTTTGCACACGAGGAGGATGTCCCCGAGCTCGACGTGATCCCGCTGTTCGAGCAGCTCGAGGACCTCGAGGGCTGCGTCGACGTGCTCGACCAGATGCTTGCGCTGCCCGTGGTGCAAAAGCGCCTTGCCCAGACCAACCGCCGCATGGAGGTCATGCTGGGCTATTCCGACTCCTCCAAGGATGCCGGTCCTACCACGGCCATGCTCGCGCTGCACTCCGCGCAGGAGCGCATTGCCAAGTGGGCCGAGAAGAACGATATCGACCTGGTGCTCATGCACGGTCGCGGCGGTGCCGTGGGCCGTGGCGGCGGTCCGGCCAACAAGGCCGTGCTGGCGCAGCCCAAGGGTTCGGTCAACTGCTTCTTTAAGCTCACCGAGCAGGGCGAGGTCATCTTTGCCCGTTACGGCAACCGCACGCTGGCTCAGCGCCATGTTGAGTCCGTTGCCGCCGCAACGCTTTTGCAGTCGGCCCCGAGCGTCGAGAAGACCAACACCGAGACCACGCAGAAGTTCTGGGATATGGCGGAGAAGCTCAACGCAGTAAGCCATGAGCGCTATCTGGACCTGCTGAACACCGAGGACTTTACACCGTGGTTCTCGACCGTGACGCCGTTGACCGAGGTCGGTCTGCTGCCAATCGGCTCGCGTCCCGCCAAGCGCGGTCTGGGCGCCAAGTCGCTCGACGACCTGCGTACCATTCCGTGGATCTTTAGCTGGAGCCAGGCACGCATCAATCTGGCCGCTTGGTACGGCCTGGGCACCGCCTGCGAGCAGTTGGGCGACCTTGACCAGCTCAAGGCTGCCTACCAGGAGTGGCCGTTCTTCCGCACGTTCATCGACAACATCGAGATGTCGATCGCTAAGACCGATCAGCGCATCGCCAAGATGTACCTGCACCTGGGCGATCGCCAGGATCTGTCCGAGAAGGTCTTCACCGAGATGCAGCTCACCCGTAAGTGGGTCCTTGCCATCGTCGGTGACGAGTGGCCGCTGCAGCGTCGCCGCGTGCTCGGCTGCGCCGTTCGTGTGCGTAACCCCTACGTCGACGCCCTGTCCATCGCCCAGGTCCGCGCCCTTCGCGAGGTGCGTATGAACCAGGACGAGATGGCCGAGGAGAAGAAGGCCGAGTACATGAGCCTGATTCTTTCGACTGTTACCGGCGTCTCGGCAGGTTTGCAGAACACGGGGTAATCGATAGCCCTGTAGTCGTCCGGGCCCGCCATCAGCTTACTTTTAGGCACGTCCTCGGACATGCAAGAAGCCCTCGCTGCGCACTTCGTGCGGCGAGGGCTTCTTGCGTCCTGCGGAGTGTGCCTAAAAGTAAGCTGATGGCGGGACCTACGATATCCGGTCTTCGGTGGATTACTGGCTGGGGGAATAATGGCGCGCTTCGCGCGTTTTGGATGGGGCTTGTCCCGGCGGCGCGTTTGGCGCTTCGCGCCTCGCGTCTTATCGATTGGGATTGAGATGCATGTGGCGCTTCTCGATTTACGACTGTGGCGGCCGCGGTCCTGTTTGGGATCGCGGTCGTTTTGTTGTGGGTCAAATATGAACGTTGTGTTAATGAGTCGGTAGACGGTGGTGTTTTTCGGTGAGCGGCGTATCCTTCCAACGGTTTATCTAGTGTGTCAGTTGAAAGGAAGAGGGCGCTCGTCATTGTTTGAATGTGAACTGCCGTTTGACCACAAGACGTTGCATCTGGAGCTCGAGGATAAGAACTTCGCGGGTGTGATGGAAGGTCATCAAAACGAGTTTAAGAC
>CAJJTG010000051.1 GCA_905194675.1 uncultured Collinsella sp.
CGACCTTGACCTGCTCGATCTGGACCTCCGCGCGCTTTGCGGCCGCGTGCTCGGCGGCCCTTGCGACGTCACCGTTGGAGGCAGCGGGTTCAAGCGCCGCCGCAGCACCCGCGAGCGAGATCCAGCGCGAGGCCTCGGCAGACGAGAGCGCCGCCGCCATGGTGCCGGAACCGTAGGTCACGTCGAGCCTGGGCAGGGCCTCCCCCGCACGGGCGGCTGCAACAAGATCGTCCTCGAACCCCTCCGGGATAAAGAACACGCAGTCGGCGCTGCCCTTGGCGCTGTTACTCTTGGCGAGCGCGTCCGCAAGGTCGTACGCGTCGTCGCCGACGCCCGTGACCAGGTCAAAGCGTGAGCCCAGGTGCTTGGTAAGCGCCCGCGAAAGGTCGCTATTGTCGCGGTCGACCACGATCACGTTGGTGTCGTAGGGCTTGTACTCGGTAAGCTGCGACGAGTTCCAGCTCACCGAAGCCGCGATGAATACGCCCATGAGCGAGATGAACACCGTATAGATGAGCAGGTAGAACGGGTGCGCCAGCGCCATGCGAAGCGCGGTCTTAAAGGTGCTCATAGCGGCTCCTTCCAAAGATCAGCGTAGCGGCGGCGACAAACACCAGGGCCATCAGGACGAGCGCGCCGGCGCGAACAGCGAAGGGCCCCAGGTCCTCAAAGAAATACAGGCGATTGAACATGTCGCAGATGAGCTTGACGGGGTTGAGCCAGCACTCGACCGGACAAGCGCGGGCGACGTCGTCGGCAAGCGCCATCGCCGGCTCGCCGTAGAGGCCGGCGAACAGGGCGCACGTGGTGGCAAAGCCCGTGAGGATGCCCGACTTGGATGCCTTGCCGCCCTTAACGGGAAGCGTGCCCACAAAAAGCCCCAGGCCCGTGGCGGCAAGCGCGGATGCAGCCCCGCCCAGCAGGCACAACCCCTCGCGCCCGCCAAAGTCGACGCCCACGACCAGGCGCACGTAGCCGATCGCAACCGCCATCGATGCAAAGGAAACCAGCCACGAGCCGACAAAAATGCCGGCCAGCGACGCCGTCTTGGAAAGACCGCCCACGCAGCGGCGCGCGCCGAGGCCGGACAGATTGGGCTGCAAATCGACGACGCTCAAGGCGGCAAACTCGGCAGACATCATCGCGACCAGGCCAAAAAGCGCGTAATAGTAGATGACCGTGCCATCGGGCGTGGCACGAGTCAGGCTCACGCGGCGGGTTCCGCCCTCGAGCGACAGGGCGCGCGCAACCGCCGCCGGATCGGCGAGCGCCGCCGGGTTGTCCTGGGCAATCTGGGACATGAGCTCGGCATTTTGCGTATACGAGCTTGCCACCGTTTCAAGGATGCTGCGGTCGGTAAGCACCGACGAGGCGCGCGAGCTGTCGTAACTCGATAGCAGCGTGAGCCTGGGCGTGCCCGCGGCATCAACCGTATAGATGCCCGCGACCTCGCCGGCCTTGAGCGCTTTGCGCGCGGCAGCCAAGTCTTCGTACTCGCTCACATCGAGCAGCTGATCGTCGCCTGCCTTGGCAAGCGAAGCTGCCACATCCTTAAAGGTCGAGGCATCCCAGGCCTCGTCCGCCACGACGGCAACCGGCACCGGGTCGACCGTGCCGTCGGAGCTGAGGTTCGCAAACATAAACATGAACATCGTGGAAAGCGCGATAGGAAAGAGAGCGCCCCAGACCCACGTGCTCGGCCGGCGCAGCAGCGTCTTGACCGTGGTGATGATGGTGTTGAACATGGCCGCCCCCTAGTCGCGCAGCTCGCGGCCGGTGATCTCGAGGAATACGTCGTTGAGGGTCGGCGGTTCGGAATAGATGCGGCCGAGCGGCACGTCATGCGAGCGCAGCGCATCGAGAATGTCCGTCAGGTTGTGCGGGCTCGCTTCGCACGAAAACGTGAGTTGTCCCGCCGTTGCCGAAAGGTCCAGAACGTGCGGCAGGCTTGCGACGGCACCGAGCGCCGCACTCGGAACCTCGCCGACCTCGATTACAATCTTCTCGCCCATCTGAATCATGCGCTTGAGCTCGTCGTTAGTGCCCTGCGCCAGCACGCGCCCACCGTCCATGATCATGATGCGGCTGCAGATCTGCTCGACTTCCTCCATGTAATGGCTGGTATACACCACCGTGGCGCCCTCGTCGCGCAGGCGGCAGATGCCCTCCAGGATGGCGTTGCGGCTTTGCGGGTCGACCGCCACCGTGGGTTCGTCAAAAAAGATGAGCTCGGGCTTGTGCGCGATGCCGCAGGCAATGTTGAGACGACGCGCCAGGCCGCCCGAGAGCTTGCCGGGGCGGAACTTGGTAAAGTCGCCCAGGCCGACAAAGTCGATCGCCTCGTCCACCAGCGCGCGGCGGCGCTTGCGGTCGTTGACGTAGAGACTGCAGAAATAGTCGATGTTCTCGCGCACGGTGAGCTCGTCGAACACCGCCACCTGCTGAGGCACCACACCGATGCGGCGCTTGAGGTCGTAGCGGGCGGGCGTCATGCGCTCGCCGAACAGCTCGATGGTGCCTTTGTCGTAGGCGAGCAGCTGCAGGATGCAGTTGATGGACGTGGTCTTGCCCGAGCCGTTGGGGCCCAGCAGGCCAAAGATCTCGCCGGGGGCGATACTCAGGTTAAAGTGGTCGAGCGCAATAAGGTCGTCGTAGCGCTTAACGAGGTTTTCGACGTGGACGATGTCTGTCATGAGGCGGCCCTTCTGTTGCTTGCGGCCCGGTACGATTGCATCATCGCAGGAGCTGACGGCGCGCACCAGTGAGCTTTGTCACGAGTGCGGGGCGGTCGCGTAGCCTGCTGACGCGACCGCCCCGCCGCGTGGGAGGAATGTCACGGTTGCCCCGGGCGGCGCCTCCCCCGCGCGCGGCTTCGCGTACAATACCCGTATGAACAGGCTTTTCGACAAATCGATCGTGCTGGCGTGCTGCATTGCGGCCGCCACGGGCCTTGCTGTGGACGCTCGCCTGGTCGCGGCGTTTTGCCTTGGCGTTATTGCCACCTCGCTGGCCGAGCTCGCACAGAAGGAACGCACGAGCCGCACAAGCGAGGCCGCGAGCTACGCTTACATCATCGCGGCTGTCTTCGTGCCGCCGTTTGTGCCGTTTGCGCCCCTCGCCCTCTATGACATCGCGCGGCGCGTGCGCCGTGAACGCGTTTGGGTCGCGCTGGGCATTGGCGTCGCCTTTGTCTTTGCACTCGTCGCGGACCTTCGCGCCGACGCGCTTGCCGCTCGAACGCTCCTGCTGACCGCCATCCTTTCAGTCGCCGCCACCCTACTGTCACTGCGTACCGCCCAGTTGGAGCGCGAGCAGCAGCGCATGCGCCGCATCCGCGACGAGCTGCAGGAACGAGCCCTCGCGCTCGAAGCGCGCAACCGTGACCTTGCCGACCGCCAGGACTACGAAGTCGAGCTCGCGACACTCGCCGAACGCGCCCGCATCGCGCGCGAGATCCACGATAGCGTTGGCCACCAACTTACACGTGCCTCGCTGCAGACCGAGGCCCTGCGCGTCGTGCACGCCGACGAGCCCAGGGTTGCCGCCGATTTCGCCGACGTCAAGCACACCGTTGACGAGGCGCTCCAACTTGTGCGCGCCAGCGTCCACGCGCTCAATGACACTGCCGCCGACCTCTCCGTACAGCTCGAGTGCATCGTGGAAGGCGCGTGCTCAGATGGCGGCCCGCAGATTGAGCTTGAGGTTTTGGCCGAGCATGCGCCCGCCAACATCACCAACTGCTTTGCGGCGGTCCTGCGCGAGGCGCTCTCCAACACCATGCGCCACGCCCGCGCGCAAAACGTTGTTGTGCGATGCTTGGAGCATCCATCGTTTTACCAGCTCATCGTTACCGACGATGGCACGGGCGGGACCCAGACGGGCGGTCGCGGCATCGCCGAGGGCATGGGGCTCGGCTCCATGCGCGAGCGCGTCGAGGCGCTTGGCGGCACCTTCACCGCCGGCCCGCGCGCCGGCGCCGGCGGCTGGCGTGTGTTTGCCACCGTTCCCAAACAGCAAGGAGATGAGGCCCGATGAGGCTCATAGTTGTCGACGACGACCGTTTGGTGGTCGATTCGCTCAAGATTATCCTGGGCGCACAGCCGCAGATCGAGGTGGTGGGTACCGGCGCCAATGGCGACGACGCGGTCGCGCTCTACGCCGAGCACGCGCCCGATATCGCGCTACTCGACATCCAGATGCCGGGGCGCGACGGCCTTTCGGCGGCACGCGAGATCCTCGAGCGCGACCCTGCGGCGCGCGTGGTGTTTCTGACAACATTCTCGGATGACGAGTACATTGTGTCGGCGCTCAAACTGGGTGCCCGCGGCTACCTGATCAAAACCGATGTCGCCGCCATTCCACCGGCACTGGCGCAGGTCATGGACGGCAAACGCGTGCTCGAGGGCAAGGCGATCGAGGACATCGATTTTGACGGGACAGGCGCCGATGCCAGCACGCCTCGCCGACCCGCCGCCTTTGCCAGCCTGACCGACCGTGAGTTCGAAGTCGCCGAGCTCATCGCCCGCGGCCTCGATAACAAGGAGATTGCCGCCGCCGCTTACATGGGCGAAGGCACCGTACGCAACCACATCAGCTCGATCCTTGCCAAAATGGGCCTACGCAACCGCACGCAGATCGCCATCGCCTACCTGCGAGGGTAATTGCCCAACAACCGACCACCCCGGCATAGCAAAATGGCTGCTATCGATTTAATGCCATTTCAAAACTATGCCGGTTTACTACGATGAATCGCCCACCTTCGACCACGGCAAATTGCACGCTTCCAAAACCGCAGGTAGAACGCTTGCGATATTTAGAAAAATGCAGTCATGGTCGGGAATGTCGAGTTCATCGTAGTAAACCGGCATAGTTTTGTTCGGGCGGCCCTGCGCGAGTGCCTCCGCAAGCCTTGCGAGACCAAAATGATCTGCTTTCTTCCGCCCGCGGAGATCGGCTGACGGCGCCCGCCACGAAATGGGCCCATCTACTACGTTTGACCCGATACCCCTGACCATAGCCGCGTTTCATGAAAAATCGCAGGCGTTCTACCTGCGGTTTTCATTTCACATTACTTGCCGTGGTCGAGGGCTGCCGCCTAAACATAGTAGATGGGCCCATTTCGTGGCAGACGGATCACGCGGCAGCCTTCGCAAGGCAAAAATGATCCGCTTTCCTCCGTCCATGGGAGATCAAGAGCTGTCACGGATATGGTGCCATTTCAAAACTATGCCGGATTACGGAGCTAAAGTCGGGGCCCTCATCCATACCTTCATTTTTTGAAAAACGGCAGGCTATCTACCTGCGGTTTTGTTTTTGCGATTTTCTATATGGTCGGAGGTTCGCCATCCAGCCCCGTAATCCGGCATGGTTTTGTTAGCGGCGGCCCAGCCGCGCGTTCAAGCGCGGGGCCGGCGGGGCAATTTTGCCCCGCCGGCCCGTCTACGCGTTATTCCGGCTTAGTTTCTACCGTGGGAGTCTTGTCCGCCGCAACTGGAGTGCGGGCGGTGTCCATGCTCAGGCAGTGTTTAGGGCAGCTTTCGATGCACTCGCCGCACACCACGCAAGCATACGGGTCGATCGACCACGTTCCGCCCTTGCGATCGACCGCGAGCGCGCCCGCCGGGCAACGCCGCGCGCACATGCCGCAGCAGATGCACACGTCCATGTCATTGACGATATGCCCGCGCAAGCGCTCGGGCGCCGTCAGCTTCTCCTGCGGATAGCACACCGTGACCGGCTGCTTGACCATAGAACCCAAGGCCATCTTGGCAAATGTCAGCAAACTCATGCCGCGCCTACCTTTCCGTGCAGCTAATGCAGGGGTCGATGGTCAGGATAATCATGGGCACGTTGGCAATGAGCACGCCCTGCAGCGCATGCGTCAGACCCGCCAGATTTTGCGACGTCGGCGTGCGCACGCGAAAACGGTCCAGATTCTTGGTGCCGTTGCCGCGCACATAGTAATACGCCTCGCCGCGCGGTTGCTCAATCACAACCTCGCCGCGTGCGCCGTCGGCCGGCGTAAGCTTGGTGCGCCCGCCGATCCCGTCGTGCGGAATCTTGCCCACAAGCTCCTTGATGATGTCCATGGCCTGCGTGACCTCGGCGCAACGCACTTGGCAGCGGGCATAGCAGTCGCCATCGGTAGCGACAACCGGCTCAAACGCAGCCAGGTCCGCATAGGCACCGTCGCCAAACATGCGCACGTCGTAGTCCACGCCCGAGGCGCGCCCAAACGGACCGACCATCGAAAGCTCCAGCGCGTCTTTCTTGCTAATCACGCCCACGCCATGCAGGCGCTCGCCGCAGCTGTCATCGTCCAAAAACGTATGCACCAGAGCCTCGTAGTCAGGACGCATGGCATCGAGCGTCTGGACAATGCCTGCCAGCTCGGAGTCCTCGATATCATGCTTAAGGCCGCCGATCTCGTTAATCGAAAGGATCACGCGCCCGCCGCAAGTGCTCTCAAAGATCTTGAGAATCTGCTCGCGCAGGGTCCACGAACGATAGAACAGCGCCTCAAAGCCAAAGGCGTCGGCAAGCAGGCCCAGCCACAGCAAATGCGAGTGAACGCGCGAAAGCTCGTGCAGAATGGTGCGAATATACTGCACGCGGCCGGGCACCTCGATGTCAAGCATGCGTTCGCAGGCGCTGGCATAGCCGCAGCTGTGGCCCACGGCGCAAATGCCGCAGATGCGCTCGGCGATGTAGCCAAACTGATGCATGTCGCGCTTTTCGGTGAGCTTCTCGAGCCCGCGGTGCACAAAGCCGATCTGTGGAATTGCCTCGATAACGCGGTCGTCCTCGATCACCAAGTCCAGATGAAGCGGCTCGGGCAGCACCGGGTGCTGCGGTCCAAACGGAATAACGGAGCGATGTGCCATGGGCCTTACGCCTCCTTTTTCTGCTTGTCGCGGGCGGCCTTGGCGGCAAGCGCCGCGCGGACCTTGGCCGCTTTCTCAGGATCCATGGCGGCGAGCTTTGCCTCCATCTCGGCGGCCTTGAGCGCCGCCTTCGCAGCAGCCCCATCGTGCTGAGCATCGGAGCCGGCAGCCGCAGCGGGCTGAGCAGCGGCGCCCGCGGCATCGCCGGCGCCCGCAACGCCCTCCCCTGCAGCAGCCGCAGCCGCGGCGGCCTTCTCGGCAGCGGCCTTGCGCGCCTTGGCCTCGGCAGCCGCGCGGACCTTCATGGCCTTCTCGCGCGCGGCCTTCACCTCGGGCGTGATAACGCTCATGGGTTCAGCGGTCGAGACCTGGTAGAAAAAGCCCTTAAAGTCGATCTGCATATCGGTGATGGCAAGACCAAACAGATCGTGCGCTTCGTTTTCAAACGGGAATACCGCCGGATAATACGAGCTGATGGACGGAATCTCCTGGTACTGGTCGATGCCTTCGACCACCAGGTTCTCGATCGCATAGCTGCCGCCCTGCGCAATATGCTCCTGAGCAGCACGAACGTTGATAAACGTATAGACCAAGCGATACGAGCCGTCGTCGACGTTACGCTCGGCGTGCATTTGCACAAAGCGCGCACCGACGCCCTTAAGCGCCTGGACATGCGACAGGAGCTCGTCGATCCCAACGATGGTATAGATTGCCTCTTGCATTACTCGGCCTCCTTTGCAGCGACGGACGCGGCGGGCGTCCCAGCAGGTGCGTCGCCAGCGGCGGGCGCGTCGCCGGCCTCAGCCGCGGCCACAAACCCGTCCTCGCCCAGCTCAACGCCACCGTCCCAGGTGGCGGCGCCGCCCACGGTGAGCGGATCGCCGCCGGCGCGCATCACGGCCTCCTTCTGGTCCAAGATGCCGCACGCCTCCACGATGGCATCGATCACCGTCTCGGGGCGAATGGCGCACCCGGGCGCGTACACGTCCACGGGAATCGCGCGGTCCACGCCGCCAATCACGTTGTAGGCATCGCGGAACACGCCGCCCGAGCACGCGCAGATGCCGCACGCCACCACGCACTTGGGCTCGAGCATCTGGTTGTAAATCTGACGCACGACGGGCAGGTTCTGGGCATTGACCGAGCCCGTCACCAAAAAGATGTCCGCATGTTTGGGGTTGCCGGTGTTGACCACGCCAAAGCGCTCCGCATCGAACAGTGGGGTAAGCGAGGCCAGCACCTCGATATCGCATCCGTTGCAGCTCGAGCCGTCGTAATGAATAACCCACGGTGAGCGCGACATTTTATGATCCATGGATGCCGCCTCCTAAATAAACACGTCGACGAGGATGGGCATAAGGTTGAGCAGGCCAAACACCAGCGCCACGCCCCAGCCGAGCTTAAAGCAGCTGCGCCAGGTGCTACGGGCGAAGGTGTTATCGATCAGTACCTCGACAAAATACGTCGCGGCCATCACGACCAGGGCTACGGCCCAGCTCACCGGGTTGTCCCAGACAAAGAACATGCCCACCCACATCAAAAACAGCACGGTCTCGCACCAGTGCATAAGGGTCATCTTGGCCAGCGTGCTGCCGCTCATCTCGGTGGCGACGCCCTGGACAATCTCCTGATGCGCGTGATGCGAGTACGAAAGGTCGAACGGCGACTTGCGTAGCTTGATGGTAAGCACCGCGAGCAGCGCAAGGAAAATGGGCGCGCTGTACACGATGATGGGGGCTGACTGCCCCGTCACGGCAATGGAATCGAAGCTGTCGGTGGCAAGGTACAGGCCCACGCTCATCAGCAGAACGGCGGGCTCGTAGCTCATAACCTGCAGCAGCTCGCGATCGGCGCCGACCTGCGCAAACGGGCTTTGCGTCGAGGCGGACGCCAGCACCACAAAGATCGCGGCGAGCGTCACCATAAAAGCGCACAGCAGCGTGTTGGAACCCGACACAAAGATGCCGCCGCCTACCACGGTAAAGATGAGCGCACATGCCATATAGGTATCGTCCATGGTGTTTACGCTGGCAGGGGCCTTGCGCAGCAGTTTGGCAACGTCGTAGAAGGGCTGCAGCAGACGCGGACCCACGCGGCCCTGCATGCGAGCCGAAAGCTTACGGTCAAGGCCGTCGATCAGGCCGCCCACAAGCGGCGCCAGCAAAGCAAACGCCACGGTGCCAATAAAAATGCCCACGACGCCCGAGCCTTCGAAATACTTGCCGCGCAGCACCGAGGGCGCGCTCATGGCAAGCCGCTCGGGCCCAATCCACGCGCAACACAGCAGCGCAAACAAGATAATGCTGCAACACACGACGCTACCCGCGGGGCCAATACGCTTCTCGCCAAGGGCGTCCTCCGAGTACCAATTGCGCTTTTCGGCCTTCACCTCGTGTCCCATCGAGCCACGGAAATGGCGGTAATTGTCGGTTCCCACACCCGAAAGATATACGTTTACGTGCGGTTTGTTGCTCACGCGGAATGAAGTCAGCAGCACCACGGCGATAAAAGCCACGATAACCACCATCAGATACATGGCATCCTTGCCAATAACGTACGGCACGCGGCCAAACACCATGGCCAAGTAAGGCGACACCAGACCGCTCGAGATAACCGGGAACGCCACGCAGCACAGAATCAGCAGCGCGGCGATGGTGTTGAGGGCCATCCATTCGGTCTTATGGACATTGACCTCAACGTTTTGAGCCGTGGGGTCGACGCCCGAAAGCTTGGCAAGCCACTTGCCCCAGAAGAAGAACGTCGCGGCCGAGCCAAAGGCAAGCACCATGATCATGAGCACGTTGCCGGTCTGGGCAAACGCCACCAGGGCGCCCCACTTGGACACGAGCATGCCAAACGGTGCCACGAACATGCCCATAATGCCCAGCATCATCAGGCGCGTCAGGTGCGGCATGCGGCTGAACATGCCGTCCATGTCCTCGATATTGCGGCTGCCGATATGATGCTCGGCGGTGCCCACGCACAGGAACAGCAGCGACTTTGCCACCGTATGGAACAGGATCAGGAAGATCGCGGCCCATACGGCCTCGGGCGCGCCGACACCCAGGCAGGCGCTGATAAGGCCCAAGTTGGAAATGGTGGAGTACGCAAGCACGCGTTTGGCGTTGCTCTGCGAGATGGCCATGAGGGCAGCGAGCAAAAACGTGATGGCGCCCACGCTCGTGACCATAAAGCCGGTCACGGGATAGATGGCATAGAGCGGGCTGAGCTTGACCATCAGGAACACGCCGGCTTTGACCATGGTGGACGAGTGCAGCAGGGCGCTCGTGGGCGTGGGGGCAACCATGGCACCCAACAGCCAAGTGTGGAACGGCATCTGTGCGGCCTTGGTGAGTGCGGCGAGCGACAGCAGAACGACCGGCATCACCAGCAGCGCGGATTGCGCGGTTCCGGCGCCGGAAAGCTCGATCATGCCCGAAATGGTCAGCGACATGCCGTTAACGTGCAAGAACATAAGGCCCACCAAAAACGCGATACCGCCCAGCATGTTGAGGATGATCTGGGTGAAGGCGTTCTTGATGGCCTCGGGCGTGCGCGTGTAGCCAATCATGAGGAACGAGCACACGGTGGTGATTTCCCAGCCACAGAACAGCCACTCAAGGTTGTCGCTTGTCACGATGACGAACATGGCCGAGAGGAACAGGAACATAAGCGCCAGGAACTGCGGGCGACGGTCGGGCGCGGTCTGCCCGCGCAGCGCTGCCTCGTGCTCGTCGTGGGCCTGGAAGTCCTTCATGTAGCCCAGGGCATACACGCAGATTAGGCTGCCGACAATGCCGACGGCAAGGACCATGATCACGCTCATGTAGTCTAGGTAGAGTGGCGTCGCCGTGACGGCTTCGGCCGCAGGCAGCGTCATGGCCGCAAAGACGACCGAGCCCACCAGCTGCACCACGCCGAGCACCGTGGTAAGCGCGTTCCTATATTTGTGCGCGTTGTACAGGATGACGGCGCACAGAACGACGTCGATGACGGAGCTGATGATCGAGAGCACATGCGAGGTGCCGGGGGCAACCTCGAAGCTCTGCGGGCCCGTGCCAAAAAACATGACGGCGACTACAACCGTCACCGCCATAATGATGCCAGAGCCTATGAGCCCCACCGCATCGCGGGCGCGGTCACCGCGCGCGAGCAGCATGCCCAGCGCCGGTACCAGCGGAAACAGGGTAAGGAAATACAGTAGCGTCATACCATCACTCCCCCATGCCAAAACGCTGCAATTGTTTAACGTTATAGCTCAATTAAGGAGTAGCAGCGGCGGGTTTTCGGTCAACTGTGGGACTTTGGACGTGCGGGGCAAGGAGCTTGTCCGCATTGGAGTAGAGGGGCGGCAAGAAAAATGCGCCCCTGTGGGCGCACCATCCCGTTCGCTATTCCGCCTTTTTAGCGCGCGGCTTGCGTCCGCGCGGCTTATCGACCAGCGCAGATTTACCGCTCTCGCGATACTGGCGGCACCAGGCCTTAACCGAAGACTCGCTGGGAATCCCGTGCTTGATCATGGCCTCGCGAACCGTCAGACCGTTTTCCAGACGGTCCTTAACCACGGCGAGCTTTACGTCGTACGAATAGGTGTGATGACGAGCGCCTGCATTGAGCACGGCGTCGGCACCGCCCACGGCATATGCGCGGGCCCACTGACGAGCCGTGGCCTGGGGAATGCCAAGCTTTGCGGCGAGGGCGCGGTGACCGACCCCCTCTTGGAGGATCTCGACGGCGCGCTGCCTAACCTCGGGCGCATGCGTGCGAGTCCTAGTTGCTTCCGACATACCTGCCACTTCTTAGCCTTAACCGTTAATCTGCCTTCTTACGTGCATTTTAGATAGTAGCATTTTGCTGTTCCCGCGTAGCAGTTAATCGAAAATAGCAACGGCGGCATCTGGGCATTTGCCATTTATTTGCGACATTTCTTTACGTTTAATTTACGCAGCTAGTTAGCCCGCAGCTCATTGAGGGTGTTTTACCAACCAGATTGATATCTTTTTGTTTGGCTCGGTATGGTTTGCATAATAATTAACCCCTCTAGCCTCTGGGCTAGCATGTCAGTCTTCCGCGTACTTTCCAGCTTTCCACTTAACTTTCCAGCTTTCTACCCAGCTTTCCACCTTAGGTGTTAAGTTAAGTGGAAAGTTGGAAAGCTTGGTGGAGGGGTCGGGAGAGCTAAAGCACCTTTCTCCAACGGCGGCTGGACAGTTAGTTCAGATACGTATTTTTCTATGCTGATAAAGCTGCGCTATGGTCCCCAGAGAGGGTTCTTTGGCGACTCATTGCACGCAAATCGAGCCCAGATGGGTGGCGCGCGCAGACGTGGTGTAAGAGCGTCCCGAGGTCCGTCGCTGCAAGTCC
>CAJJTG010000052.1 GCA_905194675.1 uncultured Collinsella sp.
TTCTCCGCCGCGTCAACCGCGCCGTTGAGGGTGGCAAAGCCGTCCTTGGCCTTATCGACAAGCTCGGTCACCTGGGAAATATGAGTATCGCCAATGCCCTGGATCTTCTCGTTGGCGCTCTTGAACACCTTCGAGCTGCTGGAAAGCGAATCGGCGACCGCCTGCAGCGCGGACACGTTAATCATGCCGTCCTGAAACAGCTTGCCGGGCGTGGCCTGCGAAAGGTTATCGGCCATGGGAACCAGCGCGTTGCTCGAGACATCGGACAGGGCATCAATCATGGTGCGGGCCGCATTGATGTCGCTGCCATACACCGGGATAAACGAAGCCGCCGTCCACAGCGGGCTCGAGGTCTCCGCCTTCATGCTGTCGCAAAGCTCATCAATCTTCTTCGCGTCGTCAGGCAGCGTCGAAAAATCGCCCGACGTGACCTTGTCCTTAAGGCCACCGACAATCTCGACGGCCTCCTTCGCTTCACTCTTTACGGTCTTTGCCGAGTTAAGCAGCATAAAGCCGCTTGCGCCAAGCGCAACGAGAAGCACCGCGACTACAGCGGCAATAATGGCGCCGGTGTGACGCTTTTTGCGTTCGCCCTTGCGATGGCGATGACGGACCAGACCGTCAGAGGTCGAACTCGACGAAGCGTCGCTACCATACTTCAAGCCAAAATCGTAATAATCTTCCTTGGAACCCGAGCCCGCAAACTCGGCACCGCTATCATCCAGGCGGGCGAACGTGCCAGTCTCGGAGGCGCCGGTGTAAATCGTGCCAAGGTTACCCGTAAGCCCCGCGCCACCGGCAGAGGGAGTATTGTTGGCGGCCTTGCCGGCATTAACGTTGCCGGCGGTATTCGCGGCGTTGGCAGCACCTGCGTTGTTCGCAGGTATCGAAGGGGCCCCGCTCGGCTGCGACGTGGAGGTTGCACCGCCCGCAAAGACATTCCCTCTTGCACGGCCGGTCTTTTTTGCCTTTTGAGACTGCTCGTACAGAGCGGTAAACATCGCCGTCTCGCCCGGGGACACGCGCTTACCGGAACCGCCCTGCCCAGCGCCGCCCGGCGTGCCGGCCTTACCAGCCCCGTTCGGACGCGGCGGAACTGCAGGACGGCCGCTATCGCCGCCCTTAAAGTGATTACCAGCCATAAAGAAATCCTCGCAATTGAGTCGCAATGAAAAAGTCCATAACGTTACTAGTTTATGGCATTTTGAGCATCGACAGCTAAACTCCAGACACGGACATCAATTGGCGAAAATGTGGCACAACGCCTTTTCCGTCTTGGCGCCAGCTACACCGTCAAAAACACCATCGCGATAATCATGGCAAAGCCCGCCAGGTCGGTGGGCAAAAACACCGTTCCCAGCATAAGGGCGCTGGTGATGGTGGCCGAAACCGGCTCCATGGTTCCAAGGAGGCTCGCGCGCACCGAGCCAATCTCCTTAACGCCCTGCATGTAGAACATATAGGCGAAGAACGACCCCACCACAATAAATATCGCGAGCGCGCCGACACCCGAGGGGCCGAGCGCCGGCATATGCGCCCACGGCCGGGTAAAGATACTCATCACGATTCCCGCCGAAAGCATGGCCGAGCCCGTGACGACCGGGCTACCGTATTTGTTGAGGATTCCGGCAGGGATGATTGCTATGCAGGCACCGCCCACTGCGCACAAAAGGCCCGAGAGCAGGCCCATCGGCGAGATGTTGAGCGTACTGGGGTCGCCGCCCGTGGCGATCAAAAACGTTCCGCCCAATGCGAGCAAAATGCCAAGAGCCTCGCGCGTGCGCGGCAGTCGATGCGCGGTGACGCAGGCATACCCCATGACGACCACCAGCTGCAGGCACTGGAAGACAGTCGCGGTGCCCGCGTTGGTCAGGCGCACGGCTGACAGATAGCAAAGCTGGTTGAACAGCAGGCCAAAGATCGTAAACAGAATAAGCTGCTTGCGATCGGCGGGGGTAGTCCACAGCTCGATCAAGCGGTCGCGGTCTTTTCTGAGCACAACGAACATAAAGAGCAGGCCAGCGATAACTTGGCGCACGCTCATCAGCCAAAACGTCTCGATATGGCACACGTCAAAGAGGTAGCTGGCGCTGGTGCCAGAAAAACCCCAAAACGTACCGCCGGCAAACGCGGCGAGCGTACCCAGGGCCATCTTGCGCGCCTGGGCGTCGTTGAGGCGGTCGCGCCATGCGCGGCGGGTGCTGCGGCTCAGCTCGTCAGTCCCCTCGGGCACGATAAAATCAGACGCCGCCGTCATCGGTACCGAAGCCCTTTCACGTGCACACTGCGCCGAGCGCTTCTGTTCCATCCCACTCCCCAGAAATCAATTGGCAACAAAGCGCTCAAACTGTAGCACGAATATTGATACGGAAATGCGGGCGATTCGGAACATCTACGAGCATCCAAATTGCAGGGACGAAAGGCACCGAAGAGCTATGCCGAGCGGTTGGAATCGCCTGGGGCGCCGGGATCGGCTTCCGCACTTTCATCGGTATGGCCACCGTCGGCATCGCCCTCGTCACCGGCGTCGCCCTGCTCCTCCTGCTCGCGACGGCGCTTTTCGCGAATCTGCTCCACGGCTGCGCGCAGGGCGGCCTCGTCCTCGGCGCGTGCCACCTCTTGCGTTGTCTTGACCATATGGCGAATCTCGAGCACCAGCAGCACGATCAGCGGCACCACGATAAGCGGAAAGAACAGCAGCGGATTGGTGAGCAACGAGACCACCACGCCCAGCCCCGCCGAGACAAAGACCACGCGGCCCACCACGTCGGCGGCGGGCACGGGCGCGGCGTCCTCGACCGGATTGGCATCGCCCTTGGTGCGGTAGACCGGCGTGCCGTCGGCCGCGGCCTCCACGGCAACGATGCGGTGCGTGTTGAGTGAACCCTCCAGCGCGTCATCGGACGAATGGAAGGTGATGATGTCACCCACCTGGTAGGCCTGACTGTTGTCGGTATCGACGACGATAAACGAGTGCACGGGAATCGCCGGCTCCATAGAGCCGGTCAGCGTGCGCATAAAGCCATAGCCCATGATGGTGGGGATCTCGCCGGCGGGCGTGAACACCGTGCGCAGCAGCACCACAAAGGCGACCAGGATCACCACGGTCGCCAGCACGTTGATCACGCGGAGCACGTGCTTCATCACTTGTCGGCGTCCTTTGCGGAAGGCTCGACGTCAGTGGCGTCAGATGCCGAAACGTCGGTCTCATCTCCCTCAACGGTCGTGGCGACATCGCCCTCGGCGGCCTCTCCGCGCAAGCGAGCCAGCAGATAGCGCGACAGGCTGTTGCCCTCGGCACGGCGCTCGGCGCGGGCGCGATCGCGCTCGGCCTGTTCCAGCTCGTGCGCCAACGAGGCCAAGCGCTGCTGCATCTCCGCGCGGGCGGCCTCGAGCTCGCGCTCGTGCGCGGCCTTTGCGGCGGCGAGCTCCTGCTCAATACGCTCCCCCGCCTCGAGCTCAGCTGCAGCGATACGCGCGTCGGCGTCGGCACGAGCCTCCTCGGCGGCACGCGCGGCGGCATCGCGCTCGGCAGCGGCAGCGGCGACCTTCTCGCTGGCATCCACCGTAGCCTGCTCAACGGCAGAATCGGCGGCAGCACGGGCGGCGTCGATCGCAGCATCGGCGGCCTGCTGGGCGGCAGCAACCTTCTCCTCGGCCGCGGCAACGGTGTCGGCGAGCTTCTGCTCCGCCTCGGCCGCGGCGACGTCGGCAGTCTCCTGCGCGGCACGGGCATCGCGCTCGGCCGCCAGCCGCACTTCCTCAATCTGCAACTTGGCGGCATCCAGCTTGGCATGCACCTCGGCGAGCTCCTTGGCAGACGCCTCGCGCACGCCGGCAAGCTCGGCTGCGGCGGCGTCCTTGGCGGCCTGCAGCTCGGCAGCGTCGGCAGCCGTCTTGGCAGCCAAGGCTGCGGCAGACTCACTCTTGACCCGCGCGACTTGCTCGGCAGCAGTCTGCTCGGCAGCCGCGACCCTAGCATCTGCGTCGGCGCGGGCGACTGAGACCTCGGCATCGGCCTCGGCGCGCATCCGCTCAAGCTGAGCCGCCGCGGTCTCACGTGCTTCTGCAGCGGCATCCTCGGCAGCCTTTTTACCGGCCTCGACATCCTCCAGCGAGGCGCGCAGTTCCTCGACATCGGCCTCGGCAATCTGTGCGCGCTGCGTCAACGCCAGCTCGCGTGTCTTGGCCTCGTCCAGTTCATCTACCAGATCGTCGCGCTTATCGGTCAGCGCGTGCGCCTGCACTTTCCAGGACTTCAGCTGCCCCTGGAGCTCCTCAATCTGCTCGCGGGCCTCGGCCAGCGCCTGCTCGGCATCGAGCTGGGCCTGCGTGACCTCCTCCACAAACACACGACGAACCTCAACATCGGGCAGGTCGGGGCTATCGACCTGCACCTCCTTGATCTCTTTAATAAACTTGGGCGCCACCGGCGCGTGTTGCACGCTCTCAAGCTCCTGCAGGTTGCGCTCGTCGTCGGTCAGGCTCTTAAAGACGGTGTAGTTGTTGATGAGGTTGGTGTACATCTGCACCATGTACTCGTCGTCGAACGCCAGCGCCTGCTGCTGCACGTCGATGTTGTAACCCACCTTGTCGTAGCGCTCCATAAACTGCCACAGCTGGTAGCACTTGCGGTAGTTGGGGTCTTTCATGATGAGGTTGGTGCGCTGAATGGGGCTGCGAACCGCACTGCAGCCGTTCATGATCTGGCAGAACGACGCGCCGCGCAGCGCCATGACCAGGCGGCGCACGCGGTCGATGCGCATAAAGACGTCCATGTTGTCGGCGTCGTTCTCGGCAAAGCTCTGACGGTTTTTGACCGTCATCTCCACGCTGTACTCGATCTGCTCGTACGCGTCGTCGATCTTACTGTGCATCTTAAAGCGGTTGCGGATCTCGTTGCCCGTCGACCAAAAGATCACGTCGGTACGCTTATCCACAAACGTCAGCAAGCGCTGAATCAGATGGTAGATAAAGCGGTTCTCGTACAGGTCGTACGTCTCGACGGTATTGACGTTGAGGATGCGCGTAGGGTGAACGCCACCGTCCTCACTCGGCGCCAAAAACTGCGTGTTCTGGCTCAGATGACGGACGCTGTCGGCGCTGATCTTTTTAGCGAGCGAGACCGGCACCACCTCTTCCTCGGTGGTGATAAAGCGGCGCGGCTTTTCGATGATGGTGTTGATGGCGTCGAGCGAGTCCTCGATCATGCTGATCCATTCCTCGTCCACCACCTTGACGAGCTCCTCGCGCTGCTGTTCGATCGTGGTGCCCGAGGCCTGCGCCATCTCAAACAGATAGCGGAAGTAGCGGCTGTCCTCCTGGATGGGCTCCATCTGCTCGGAGAAGCTGGTATAGAGGTCCTGAATGGTCTCGGACATGGGTTACTCCATAGATTGGATCGATCGGAAAGGGGCGGGGCGACATCACGTCGCCCCGCGCTTACGACATTAGTAGAAATTCTGGATCCGCTGCAGGTACATGACGGAATCGGGCAGACCGCCCTCGCCAAAGGTCTTCTCAATGTACTCGATCAGGCCCTTCATCTCGTCGCGCACAAAGCTCACGTTCATGGACTCAAATTTCTTGAGCACCTTGCGGGCGATGATGTAGTCCATGCCGCCCAGCTCGGTGCCGCCGCACGCCACGTACACGGGGATAAAGTCGTACATCTGCTTGATGATACGGTTGCCAAACGCCAGCTTAAAGCGGGTCTGCAGGTATTGGTCCAGCTTGTGCATCTTCTGGAGCAGTTCCTCGTCGATCACGTACTCGACCTTGGCCTTCTGGAACAGATACTGCAGATGCTCGGCCGTCACGTGCACGCGCTCGTGCGGCTCGCACTCAAACGCATCGGCGCGCTCGTTGAGCTCGATGGGAATCGCGCGGTCGTACACCTTGTCCGTGATGGTAAAGGTGGAGTCGTCGTTGTTGGCCGTGCCGATAAACCACAGGCTGTCGGGAATGGTGAGCTTGCCGTCGTGCAGGCCCTTGGGGTCGGCGGCCCACTGGGTAGGCACCAGATCGAGCACCCACTCGTCGTGGCTGGGCATCTCGAGCACCGACAGGATCTCGGCAAAGTAGTACTCCACGCGGGCGAGGTTCATCTCATCGAGCACGATCATGGACGGGTCTTGGCGAAGGCCCGCCTCGTACACGGCGCGGAGGAACTCGGTCTCGTTAAAGCGCTTGGAAAACTCGTTAAAGTAGCCCAGTACCTCGGTGCGATCGCGAAAACTCGGCTGCACCGACACGATGGTCGCGGGGTTATCCAGATAGCGGCTAAAGCTGTAGGGCAGCGACGTCTTACCGGTACCCGAGATGCCCTCCAGGATCAGCAGCTTGGAGGCGGCCATGCCGGCCACAAAGCGGCGGATGACCTCAGGCGTGTAGTAGAGCTTCATCTGGCTGCAGGCGAACGCGCGGAAGCTGTCGACAAAGTCCTCCAGCGAGATGGCATCGTCGTAGGCCGGCGATTCCCAGTCGCGGTACTTAAGGTCCACAAGGGACAGCTTGGGGAAGCGGTTGGCCTGGGCGATCTCTTTTTCCTCGGCAAGGGTCTTGGCCTCAACGGTGGCCTTGGCCATGGCGGCTGCGGCGTCCTTGACGCCCGCGCCATCGAGCGCGAGCGACGCGTTGCCCGACACCACGGCAGCCGTGGCGCCCTCGCCCGCAGGCGCGCCCGCGGCGGCGCCCACCACGTTGCCCACCGTGGGCAGGTGGTCGTCGGCCAGGGCCGAGGCGCCCACGTACGGAATCTGCTTGGTGCCGCCCATGGCATTGACCTTGAGCGCCAGCAGCTTGTTCTTCTCGTCCATGAGGTCGAGCACCTGCTTGTTCAGGCGGCCGATCTCGCGATAGAGCGCCTTGTTGGACGTGTCGTCGCGATGCAGGCGGCGGTTGATGCGGTAGCGGTGCACCAGAATGACCACGATCAGCACGGGGACCGCGATGAGCATGGCAAACAGGATGACCGCGCCGATCTTGCCCACCAGGTCAAACGTGGTGAAGTAGGTCATAAAGATGTTGAAGTACTCAACCCAGCCAAACACCAGCAGGTTAAGGATGGAGCTCACAACGGCAACGACGTTGTAGACAACCTTTGCCAGCAGCTCCCAGGCAAATCCCAGAAACTCACTCACCGTCGGTACCCTCCTGCTTGGTCGCGTTCATCGCCGCCTCGGCCTCGGCCTTCAGACGACGGGCTTCCTCGAGCTTGGCCTCGGCCTGGGCAAGCTGCTCGGCGGCGTTATCGGCCGTGACGGTAGTGTCACCCTTGCCCTCGGCGTCCACGATGGCAGCCGCGGCGGCCAGGCGGTCCTCCTCGGCCATAGCGCGCTTGAGGTTCATGCCCACCACGATGAGGTGATACACCTGGTAGATAAAGAACAGCAGCATGGGCAGCACGATCACAATGAGGAAGCCCATGGAGCTGGACAGGAAGTCCATGACCTTGCCCATCTGCGGCAACGCAAACACGTACTTGCCCACGATGTCGCCGTCGCTGATGATGTGCGTATCGGCCACGTCGTTGTTATCTCCCTTGGTGGTAAAGCTGCGCATGCCGTTGACCTCGTCGATGGCGGCGATGCGGTGCGTGTTGAGCGCGTACTCGTTGTCGATGATGGTATGGAACGTCACGATGTCGCCCACCTCGAGCTTGGAGGTGTCGCACTTTTTGATGAAGATGAGGTCGCCCTTGTTAAACGTGGGAGCCATGGAGTCGGACTGCACGGCGAGCGGGGTGAAGCCGGCGATGTCAGAGACGCTGCCGTCCTCGCGCGTGGCGAGCGTGGTAAACGCATACAGGGCCGCCACCAGGATGATGATCCACATGACAACGCTCAGCGCGATGGATGCGACTTTTTTAACAGATTGCATAATGTCCCTTACTACCGTGTCTGTCTAGGTCGTGCGCGGCCCGGTGGCCGCCGTGCATATCTACTGTTCCTCGATGCCCTCGAAGCGCATCGAAACCGAATAGTTAGCTCCCTTTAGCATATTAGTGCAATTTGGGTCCGTTCCCTCGAGCCATATGCGAACGGTTACCGGCTTGTCCGTTTCTGTCATCAGGTCGAACATGTCGCTGGCCGCGGTCGCCTCGCCCGAGTCGAGCCCAAAGACGGTGGCCGAGCCAGATGAACCGCCGCCCCCGTTAGGGCTGTAGACCCACGTTCGACCATCGGCGGTAAAGCTCATACGCATGGCACTGGCCATGCCCTGTGTATCGGAGCTAAACCGCGTGCCGGACACGCCGCCGTCGCCATCCTGCCCGGTCAGGCGAACGCGTAGGTCCGTACTGCTCATAAAGTGCAGCGTAAACTCCAGGTAGGCGCCGGTGGCGGGATCGGCGGTGGAGCCGTCCTCGAAGGTGAAGGTCTGGTAGTCGCTCGTGGTGACGGGCTTGAGCCTGGACGCGTCGATGTCCACGCCCTTTTCACTGGCGATGCGCGCCGAGATCTGGTCGAAGCCCAGGCTGTGCACGTACTCTTCGAAGGTGGCGTGCTCGTCCAGGTCAAAGCGCAGCGAACCGTCGGCGTTGGCGTCGATCATGAGCATGCGGGTCTTGGCGCTATCGGCGATGGAGAACCAGGCGAACGTTGCCATGGCTATCGCCACCAGCGCAAACAGCACCAGCACCACGGTGGTAGTGAGCTTGCGGCGCAGGTCGATATCGGTGGGCGCGGCAACCGGAGCGCCGGTGGTCGGGCGGCGGTTGTCGGGCGCGACGTGTGCCATTGTTACTCACCGTCCAAGGTCGCAAAGAGCGCCAGGTGCAAGGTGCCCGGATCTTGATAGAGATAGTCGGCGCTATCGGGATCGGTGCCCTCGATGTAGTAATAGATATCCAAACGATAGGTCTGGTCAAGCCCCAGCGCGGCAAGCGTGTTTTGCGGACGCGCGGCCGTCTCGCTCGTGTCCAGCGTAAAGGTGGCCGGGTCCTGCGTCACGTTGGCGCCGCAGGTGAGCTGACCGCTTTGCCAGCCCAGGAGCATGCCCTCGGTGTAGCCCGCCAGGCCTGCAGGGGCAGTCGCCGGGTGCTCGGCGCGGTGACCACTATCGGAGCCGTCGAGTTCAAAGATGTTGGTGGCAAGCACCTGGTTGCCGCTCGAGATCTTTATGCCCACGCGGGCCGCGCGCAGCAGCTCGGCATCGGCGCCCTGCGGGACCAGCGATTCGGCCAGATACAAGCTGACCTTACCCTTTACTTTGCTGGCGCCCGTTCCGGTAATGGTGGGGCGCAGATTGATCCAGCCGTGGTAGAACGCGGAACCGTTGTCTTTTGCCTGCTCAAACACCGTGGCATCGCCGGCGGAGTTGTTTTGCGCGCAGGCAGCAAAGCCGTTGAGATCGAAGGTCGAGACCGGATAGAGCGTCACGGCGCCAGTCGCATTGGAAGTCAGGGAAACATCGCCCTGCTGCGACCAGCTGCCGCGATCGGCGTCGCCCAGCTCCAGCACCAGCTTGGAGGTGTCGCTGTGCACGCTCACCGAATTGGTGTTGACCTTCATGTTGTTGGTAAACCAGGCGTAGGTCGCGGCGCCCAAGGTGACGGCGAGCGCCACCATAACGAGCGCGATGTAGGCACGCGCGTGGCGAGCGTGGCGGCGGGCGGCGGCGCCCTCGAGGACCTGGCACTCGGCGGCTACGCTGGAGGGAACCGCGGGGCTCTCGCTCTGGGTTTTGGCCTCGCAGCTATCTGCTGGCATGCGCTTCTGATCTTTCACTTCGCTCGCCCCCTTACGCCTTGGCCGCAGCAAAGGCAAGCTGCAGCACCACATCGCGGGCCTGGGCCTCGTCGATGCAATTGGCGTCGCAGCCTTCCATGTATACAACGTAGCGAACGCTTGCCACCTCGTTGGCGGCCAGCGTGCAGATGGGCGTGGCGCCCGCGCGCGGCGTGGGCGTGTCACCGGTGCCTTCCATGCTGTAAGAGCTAATAGCGCGGGCCGGGTCGGCGGTGTAGCTCCAGCCCGAGGCGGCACCCGCTACGACCGCGCCGTCCTGCGCCGTGGTGCGCCTGTTGGTGGCGCCTGCGGTATTGCCCAAGTCGTCACAGGTAAAGATATGCGTTTGCGTGCCCGACGCAGTCGTGATCACCAAGCCCAGGCGCAGTGCGGCCAGCAGCTGCGGGTCGCTCGTCATGCCCATCTGGCCCTGGTACAGGTACACGTTGAGCGCACTGTCGCTGCCCTTAAGGTACAGCGTGCCCGAAAGGGCGTAGTCATCCAGCTGCGCGGTGCAGTCGGCGTAGTCGATCGTGATACCCGCGGCGTTTTGGAACGTGCCGCGCCAAAAGCGGGAAAGGTCTGACGTCGAGATGGGATAGAGCGTCTTGTCGGCGGCGGCAAGTGTGGCCGTTGTGTCCCAGGGCCCGTTGGCCGAAAGGCCAATCTGCAGGTCGGAGCTCTCGTCGCTTACCGTGTGCGCCACGGGCGTCACGTTGGTGTAGCGCGAGTTGCTAAACCAGGCATAGGTAGCCGCACTCAGGGCGGCTACCAGCACCAACATCCATACGGCCGCGGCAACCATGCGACGGCGCGAGCCTAGGATGTCTTTGATGTTCGATGCACTCATGCCCAGCCCCCCTACGAACGCTTACCGGCAAAGCGCAGCGCCAGCGATTGCAGGCTGGTGGCGGCCAGGTTGTTGGTACAGTCGGGGTCGCAGCCCTCCAGCCACACGTACACGTCCACGCGCACGGGCGTGCTGCGGCTGGCGCCCTTGGCGGCAGCGGGTAGGCTGCAAATCTTGGTCGTGGCCTCCTTGAGACTCACAATGCCGGTGTCTTCGTTGTAGTCGCAGAAGTTTGCGCTGGTCAGCTGGTCAAAATGGACCGTGGCACCGTCGGAGCGGCTGCTGTCGAGCACCAGGTGGTTCTGCTCGTTTTCGCCGGCGTCCTTGCCATCAAGCGTGTTGTAGCGCGCCTGGGGATTGTGCTCGCCCGAGACCTCAAAGACGTACTGGCCCGTAACGGCATCGCCCTGCCCTGGAGCATAGGCGACCAGCCCCACGCGCAGGGCGGTGGAGATGGGGTTTGCCGGATCCTGCTCGGTAAAGTCGATACCCGACAGGTACACGTCGGTTGCGGCCGAGTTGGTGGCCAGGTACAGGGAGGTTTTGTAGTAGTCGGAATGTTCGGCCGTGCCAAACATGCTGGCAAACAGCGAGTCCTGCGTGGTTCCGCCGGTAAAGCCCGTTACCTTTTGGAAGCCGTTGAGCACGTTGTCGGTCGAGACGGGATCGAGCAGGCCCGAAAAGCTCAGGCCGGCATTGGTTTTGTATTCGCCGTCGTACTCGTTAGAGATAAGGAAGGTAACGCCCGTGCCCGCGGCCATCTTGACGTCGGCGATATGACGGTTGGCGTTGTAGATGTACCAGGCATACGTTACAGCTCCGGCAACAGCAAGGGCCACCAGCAACGTGGCGAGCATGCGATTGAACTGTTTTTGCAGCGAACGCGCGTCCGACATGCCCCTCCCCCAGATGCCGTGTTGTAAACAGCCTGGACACCATTTGCCCATAATGGAGTTATTTTACGCGAATGTGCAGTTCATCGGGGGTACAAACGCAACTTTCCACGTGCTGTTCGCGCTGCATCGGGGCGGATAGGGTCGCAAATCGCCGCTTTTTAAAAAATAGTTCTTGCCACTGGGTGGGAGCTCCGTTATATTATTCCGTGCGCACTCGCGCACCCTTGATCGGGCGTTTAGCTCAGGGGGAGAGCGCTTCCCTGACACGGAAGAGGTCAGAAGTTCAAATCTTCTAACGCCCACCAAATGTTC
>CAJJTG010000053.1 GCA_905194675.1 uncultured Collinsella sp.
TCACCCAGCGGGGGCGCTCGGAGTACGGCAGGTGCCGCGCGTACCACATGGCCTGCTGGAGCGGCGTCTCCATGCCGCCGTTCCTGGGTTCGGGCTTATCGAGGTCGATGCCCCACGACTTCTGCTCGCAGAGAAAGTTGTGGTCAGAGACGAACACGTCGATGCGACAGCCTCTCACCTTCCGCTCGAAGTCAACGAAGCTGTCTATGGTGTTGGACGGGATGCCCAGGACGTTGATGAGCAGGTCGACCCAGAACTTTTGCGTGTCCTGCTGCTCGTTGTTGGAGCCCGCGGGGATGGCGGCAAGGCGCTTCTGCCACCGCTTGACGAACTCTTTTGCCTCTTTCTTGCTGGCAGGCATACCGGACCTCCTGCGTCGTTGTCACTTTCGGACAATTTTAAGGGGTAAAAGCCCTCTTCCAAGCGGAAGGGCGAGTTTTCGACGGTCCACGGTGTCGCAGGGTCCCAGGCGAAACCCGAAGACGCCGGGGGCTGTTGGAAACTCGCCCATCTCACAGCAACGTCATCCTAGGTTTTCAACGCTTTCCATGGCCGAAGGGCTTCTTATAAGCCCGTAGGCTGTGGGAAGGGTTGGAAACCGGACTTTGGGCATAGCCCTTCACAAAAAAACTTTCTACCCAAATTCTACCCAACTGACGTTAACGATGCCCTTATATAAGAAAGCAGGTCAGACGATTTATACCGTCTGACCTGCATTTACTTCTGGTGCCCCCGGGCGGATTCGAACCGTCGACACCCGCTTTAGGAGAGCGGTGCTCTATCCCCTGAGCTACGGAGGCATGTTGTACTAGTGTAGCAGATTTACTGCATCGCTATACGTCGCATGACTAGACTCCGAAGTTGCGATGGAATAGTTCCTGCCTAAAGCATCTAAAGCCGTATATCAGAGCTATTTCACCACAACTTATGGGGAGCTAGTCGCCTTTATGGAAGAGGCTTTTGATGACGGAGGGGATGCTCTTGGCGCCCTTGGCCGTCACATCGATAAAGTCGGGCGAACGAACGAGCTTGTCCTCGTCAATGTACTTACGCACCGCGCGAAGCGTTTCCTTGTCATTGCGCGTCGAAAACGTAAAGTGGCCATTCTCTTTGGTAAAGATGGCAAAACGCGTAATCTTCTTGGTGCCGCGCAAAACCTCGGCGGCAATATAGTCGACCTCGTCCCACGGGATTTGGATATAATCCTCGGGATTACGCTCGTTATAGTACTCAAACGCCTTATTGCCCACCATCACGTTACCGTGACTGGTAAGCCCCATCAGGCAGGTTGCCGGCGTTGCCAGATCGACCGTGCTGTTCTGAGATTGCGCCATACGCGCCTCGCCCTCCAATAAAAACAATCGGACCGCATCCAGTGTACCCACCGGGTGCGGTCCGTTTCAATGGCTCAAAAGCCCTTGCCTAGCAACTCTCGGTCTTAAGCCGAAGCGTGCTTACATGAAGCCGCAGACGCGACCGATGATGCCGACGGCGAAGAGAGCCAGGATGATGACGATCGGGCTGACCTTCTTCTTGAGGAGCTTGCAGACCAGAAGGGTCAGGCACACGGCGGCAAGGCCGGGGATGAGCTGATCGAGGTTGGCCTGAAGCGTGGTGACCTTCACCGGGTCGAGTGCGTTGGCACCGACAGAGCTGTACATCGTCAATGCCTGCTTGATGCCCTCAGAACCGGCGGGCAGGTTGGCCCAGTCGATATAGGCGCCAGCGGACTGCGTGACCTTGGAGACGACCGGGGTGAAGGAGATGGACACCCAGCGCTCGACCAGGGCGCCGATGATGAACATACCCAGGATGGAAGCACCCTCGGTGACCTTGCCCATCAGACCGCCGGAGAGGTCCTTGGCGATGGAGGAGCCGACCTTGTAGCCAAACTCCTGCGTGTACCACAGGAAGGCGTAACGGATGATGTTCCACGCGAAGAAGAACAGCAGCGGACCGGCAATGCTGCCGGACAGGGCCAGGGAAGCGCCCAGTGCGCCCAGAATCGGGCGAAGGGTGAACCAGAAGGCGGGGTCGCCGACGCCGGCGAGCGGGCCCATCATACCGACCTTGACGCCCTGAATGGCGACGTCGTCAATCGGAGCACCGTTGGCGCGCTCCTCCTCAAGGGCGAGGGTAACGCCAATGACGGGGGCGGAAACATAGGGGTGGGTGTTATAGAACTCCAGGTGGCGCTTAAGAGCGGCAATCTGGTCATCCTTGCTGGTGTAGAGCTTCTTGATCGCAGGGATCATTGCGAAGCACCAGCCGCCGTTCTGCATACGCTCGTAGTTCCACGAGCCCTGAAGGAACTGATGACGGAAGCAAACCTTCTTACGGTCAGCCTTGGTGAGCTGAATCTTGTTCTCTGCCATATGTATCACTCCCCTCCTACTCGTAATCGTTCAGAATGTCGCCGAGCGGGTCACCGGAGCCACCGCCCATGCCGCCACCCTGCTTGGCCAGATCCTTAAGGCCAAGGTAGATGAGGGCAAGGGAGATGCCGATGAGGCCAAGGGCGATCAGCGTGAGCTGAGGGATGGCAGCAAGGACAAAGCCGAGGATGAAGAACGGCCAGGTCTCCTTGGTGGCCATCATGTTGATGACCATGGCGTAACCGACGGAAGCGACCATGCCGCCGCCGACAGCCATGCCGCCGGACAGCCAATCGGGCATAGCGTTAAGCGCGTTGGTAACAGCCTCGGCCGGGATGATGCACAGAAGTACTGCCGGGATGGCGATACGAACACCCTGCATGAGGATGCCGGCGTACTGCCAACGCTCGATGCCGGCGAAGTCGCCCTTCTCGGCGCAGGCGTCCATGCCGTGAACCATAGCGGTAGCCAGGGTACGGCAGATCATGGTCAGGAACAGACCAGCGACCGACAGCGGGACGGCGACGGCGATGGCGGCGGTAACGGCCTTGGCCGAATCGGTGGCGCCACCGTTGAGGGCGAGCACCATGATGATCGAAGAAGCGACCGAGGCCAGAGCGGCGTCAGGCGCGACGGCGGCGCCGACGTTAGCCCAGCCAAGGGCCATCATCTGGAGCGAACCGCCCAGGAGGATGCCCTCCTGAAGGTGACCGGTTACGAGACCGATAAGCGTGCATGCCACGAGCGGCTGATGGAACTGGAACTCATCCAGAATGCCTTCCATACCGGCAAGCAACGCGACAATCGCAACAAGCAGAATAGTGATTGCAGACATGTATCGGACCCTCCTTTACTATGCTTGAGCGGCCAGTTCGGCCTTAGCTTTCTTCAACATGGCGTCGAGATCCTCGGAGGAATCCGAAGGAACCTTGCGGACCTCGAACTTGACGCCCTTGGCCTTGAGAGCCTCGATGGTCTTGACGTCGTCATCGCCCATAGCGACAGCGTTAGTGACGACGACCTTGCCCTTGGAGTGGGCCATGGAACCGATGTTGGCTTCCTTGATGTCGACGCCGGCCTCGATGGCCTTGAGCAGATCCTGCGGGTTCTCGAAGAGCAGCATGGCCTTGGTGTCACCAAAGCGCGTGTCCTTGACGACCTCGGCCATCTTCTTGATGGGCACGACGTTGGCATGGACTCCCGGAGGGGCAGCCTGCTCGATCATGGTCTTGCGGAGCTCGTCGTGAGCAACGCCGTCGGAAACCACGATGATGCGGTTGGGGTTGATCTGCTTGGTCCACGTGGTGGCCACCTGACCATGAAGCAGACGGGTGTCGATACGGACGTGGGCGATCTTGATGTGCCCGTCGCCGATGACCGTTCCCGGAGGGATGGCGCCTGCAGGAGCAGCGGCGGCCGCAGCCGGCTTCTTCTCCTCGGGCTCCAGAGACTCGGGCTTGACGCGCACGCCAGCCTTAGCCTCAGTCACGAGATGTTTTGCGATCGCATGTGCAGTGTTCTTTGCGTCAAAGCGCTGCGAATATGCCTCGATGAGCATAGGCAGGTTGACACCGGTGACGATAGCCCAGGAATCGTGGCCCTCGATGAGCCCGCTGATCTGGTTGAACGGCGTGCCGCCCCACAGATCAACGAGGAAGAGCACCTGCTCCTGGTCCTCGAAGGAAGCGACTGCTTCCTCGACCTTGGCTCGGAAGTCGTCGGGGCCCATGCTCGGCTCGAGCGAGACCACGGCTACAGACGGCTGATCGCCAAAGACCATCGAGCCCGTCTGCTTGATTCCAGCCGCCAAGTCACCATGGCTAGCAAGAACAATACTTACCATCACATAACCTCCTTTTTGTCTACGTATTTCCTACACGACAATAAAGGAGTATACCTGTTCGCCTTGTGGATTTATAGCTAAATTCGCAAACGGTTGCATTATTTGTTTAAACGTCTAAGTTTGTTACAAATTGATTACGTTGCTGATTTACAGCTCATTGCCTACTAAAACGTGATTTCCCAATTACTTTCACAGATATATACAGGCACTCTGTTCATTAACGCCGCTTTTAGGTTAATCCCAATGCGCCTGCGTGCCGCTATTTTGTTTAAACAGACATAACTTGACTAATTGTATAACTTATGCTCTAGCGCAAGTAGTCGTTGGGGACGTTCTTAAACGACTAGTCAAACAAGAACGTCCCCAACGACTAGGGGCTAGACGATGTGGAGAGGGTTAGCGGCGTCGACGGCGTCGGGGGCGTCAGAAGGGCCGCCGGGGGCAGCGTCTGCCGGATCCTCGTCGGGGGTCTCGATCTGCTTGATCATGACCTCTTGGCCCTGGAGCAAATAGGTATCGCCACTGCCGCAATGGGGGCAGGTCTTGCCGTGCTCGACTGTCGCATAGTCGCGGCCGCACGCCTCGCAATGCGTCACGGCCTCGACGGGCTCCACGATAAGCTCCGCGCCCTGCGTGATGGACTTTTTATCTGCCGCCCAGCGCCAAGCGTCGAGCAGCAAGTCGGGAACGACGCCCGAGACCTCGCCCAGCAGCAGCGTGACGCTCGAAACGCGACGCACGCCATTGGCGCGCGCCACGTTCTCAACATCGCGAATAATGTGATAAACGATTCCCAATTCATGCAAGGTAGAAACCTTTCAACAACGGTTGATGCGATGCAAACTCAAAGCAAGGGGACAGCGAAATCTAGTCTGCGCCGTCCCCTTACCCGCCATGGTTACCTATTTACGACCGAACTTGATTTTGATTGCACGCTTTAAAGCATACTTGCCAAGGCTCGGGAGCTTTTGCTCGTATTTGACCATCGTGGAGCACTCGGGGCGATCGCGATCCAGATGGATGGCATCGAACGCGCACTTGGTGGTGCACAGGCCGCAGCCGATGCACTTGTTGGGGTCGACGATTGAGGCACCGCAGCCAAGGCAACGGGCGGTCTCGGCGCGCACCTGCTCTTCGGTAAAGGTCTCGACGTACTCGCTGAAGGGCGCGGCCTTCTCGCGCTCGTGGTCCACGTGGGCAACCTCACGGCTCGCGTTGTCATAGCTCTCGATCACGACATCGTCGCGGTCGAGCGCGGCGTAGCGGCGCTGGTTGCGGCCGATGGTGAGCGTGGAGCCCGGCTGCACAAAGCGATGGATGGACACGGCGGCCTCGTGACCGGCGGCGATGGCATCGATGGCAAAGCTCGGACCGGTATAGACGTCGCCGCCCACAAAGATGTCGGGTTCGGCGGTCTGGTAGGTCTGGGGATCGGCAAGGGCGCCCTGACCACGGCCAAGCTCCACCTTGGAGCCAGCCAGCAGGTCGCCCCACACGATGGACTGGCCAATGGACATGACCACGCGGTCGGCATCGACGCGGCGCAGGTCGTTCTCGTCGTACTCGGGCGCAAAACGGCCCTCGTCATCGTAGACGCGCGTGCAGCGCTTAAAGGTGATGCCGCACACACGGCCGGCCTCGTCCAGATGGACCTCCTTGGGGCCCCAACCGCAACTGATGTGTGCGCCGTCCTCGATGGCCTCGCGACGCTCTTCCTCGCTGGCGGGCATCTGCGCCTCGCTCTCCAGGCAGAACATCTCAACGTGCTCGGAACCCAGACGGCAGGCGTTGCGGGCAACGTCGATGGCCACGTTGCCGCCGCCCACCACGATGGTGCGGCCGGGCAGCGCATCGATCTTGCCGCTGTTGACCTCGCGCAAAAAGTCGACGGCCACGGTCACGTCCTCGGCGTCCTCGCCCGGAATACCGGCAAGGCGGCCGCCCTGGCAGCCTATAGCCACGTAGAAGGCCTTAAAGCCCTGCGCGCGCAACTCGTCGAGCGTCACGTCGCGACCGACCTCCACGCCATAGCGGAACTCGGCACCCATCAGGCGAATGACCTCGACCTCGGCCTCGATAACGTCCTTCTGCAGCTTAAAGCTAGGAATGCCATAGGTGAGCATGCCGCCCGGGCGCTCGTTTTTCTCGAACACGACGGGCTTGTAGCCCTTCTCGGCCAGGTAGAAAGCGCAGGACAGGCCGGCCGGACCGGCACCGATGATAGCGATCTTCTGGTCGAAGCCGCCGGCACGCGTCGGGGTCACCACAGGTGGGACATAGCGGGTCGCGGCATCCAGATCGCGCTGGGCGATGAACTTCTTGACCTCGTCGATAGCCACGGCGGCGTCCACACGACCGCGGGTGCAGGCATCCTCACAGCGGCGGTTGCACACACGGCCGCAGATAGCGGGCAGCGGGTTCTCGCGCTTGATGAGCGCGAGCGCCTCGTCATAGCGACCCTGCGCCGCGAGCTTCAAATAGCCCTGAACGGCAACGTGCGCGGGGCAGGCCGTCTTGCAGGGAGCGGTGCCGGACTCATGCGTCTCGATGCGGTTGTCGTTGCGGTAGTTGGGCGACCACTTGGTGTGGTCCCACTTGGTGGCATCGGGCAGCTCCTGGCGCGGATACTCGGGCACCTGTCCGCCGGCCTTTTTGCTGCAGAGCTTCTGGCCGAGCTTGGCTGCACCAGCCGGACACACCTCAACGCAGCGACCGCAGGCCACGCACTTGTCCTTCTCGACCTTGGCGACATAGGCCGAGCGCGACAGGTTGGGTGTGTTGAACAGCTGCGAGGTGCGCAGGGCGTAGCACACGTTGACGTTGCAGTTGCAGATGGCGAAGATTTTGTTCTCACCGTCGATGTTGGTGATCTGGTGCACAAAGCCGTTGTCCTCGGCCTGGCGCAGGATGTCGTAAACCTCCTCGCGCGTCACATAATGGCCGCGGTCGGTCTCGACCACGTAGTCGGCCATATCGCCCACGGCGATGCACCAATCGGCCGGGTCGTCGGCGCAGCCCTCTCCCATCACGCGACGGCTCGCGCGGCAGCTGCAAGTGCTGGCGGCATACTTACCCTCGTATTTGTCGAGCCAATGCTCGATATGCTCGATCGGCACCGAGGTGCTCGCGGCATCGATGGCCTTCTCGACCGGAATGACATGCATGCCGATGCCGGCACCGCCAGGCGGCACCATCGGCGTGGCCTTGGACAGCGGTCCCTTGGACGCCTGCTCAAAGAACTTAGCATAGACCGGGTGCTCCTCGAGCTGGCCCATGCGCATGTTGAGGAACTCGGCAGAACCCGGCACCAGCATGGGCAGCACCCACTGCTTGGCGCGCTCGGGGTTTTCCCAGTTGTACTCGAGCAGACCCGTGTAGCTCATGTCATCGAGCATTTTTTCGATCTGGGCCTCGGGCATGCCGGTGAGCTTGACCATCTCGGGCAGCGTATAGGGACGGCGCATCTTCATCTTGCAGAGCACTTCGGCCTGCTCGTCGGTTGCGGCCTCCGCAAACGACCAGTACTCGTAGCCCAGCAGCTCGTCGCGGTGCAACAGGCGGTTGGTGCAGTGCTCACACAGTTTGACGATGGCCTCGCGCGGATGCTCCGGTATCGGCGGCACGAACTCCGCGCCGATATCGGGCTCGGTATAGCTAATCCCCGGTCCGTTGAGAATCATGGTTATCCCTTCTCTTGCCGCAGCCCGGCGAGACCGCAGCGCCCCTCTTTTTTGCAGGCCGGGCATGCCCCCATGCCGTTCACCCGCCATTGTTGACATTGTGTCAAAAATAGTATTGACGAACCGTCAACAATATTCAAGACTGTTAGGCGAACGGTCAGGCAAAAGAGGATGAAAGGCGGCAAAACATGGGCAACAACACAGCGGATATCTCTGTGGTCGATGCCGTCCCCGCATCCGATAGCGCGGCAAAGCGCCTGACGGGCGACGAACGCCGTCGCGAGATCCTCGATGCCGTGCGCACCGTAAGCTCCGAGCTGGGCGTGTCCCACCTATCGGTATCGGCCGTGACCAAGCGAGCCGGCTGCACGCGCTCGCTGTTCTACCACTACTTCGCCGACATGGACGCCGCCGTCACCGCCGTCATGGACGAGGCAATCGACGGTTTTATCTCCGAGCTCGAGCAGTGGAATGCCGGCCGCACCGTCGGTGATATCGAGGGCGCGCTCGACACCGTCGCCCCGCTCTTTAAACGCCTGGTCGCCAGCGGCCACGAGCTGCCGAGCACGCTCACCTCGAGCAGCGGCGCGCTCTACGGCGGCTTTTTGCACAACGTGGTCCAGCGCGTGGCGCAGTATATCTGCGATACCACCGTGGTGGATTTTGTCGCCCATCATGAGCTACGCATCGACCATGTCTACGAGACGTTCTACACCCTCATCATGGGTCTTTTGATGTATATCCGCACGCACCCCGATGTGCCCGACGAGACGGTCAAGGAAATCATCGCCTCGACACTCCACATCGAGGGCTATACCGCCAAGTATCCGGAGCGCAAGCCCCAGAACTGACGACATTTGGCCAAACTGCCCGCGATCAGAAGAGGGGCCGCGGGCGTGTGAAAGGAGAGCAGCATGCTGTTCGATGTTTGGGGTAGCGATACCCTTATCCACTGGGCCGGCTGGGCCATGGTCTTTATTGGCCTGATCGTGCTCAACGAGGTCGGCCGCCGCACCAAGCTGGGCGCGGCAATCATCTTTGGCGTGGCTCCGCTGGCCATGACCATCTACTGTGTCGCCATCGCCGTCGGTGTTTCGCAGGGTGCCGAGTGGGCGCTCACCAACCCCACCCATGTGTACCAGAACAGCTGGTTCCACTACGCCAAGGTATACGCGGCACTGGCCGGTTGCTGGGGCTTCATTGCCATTAAGTACCAGTGGGGAAAGATCGGCAAGGCGCATTGGTTCCGCGCGTGGCCGTTTGTGATCGTCGCCATCAACATCATGATCGCCGTCGTGTCCGACTTCGAGAGCGCCTATCACTTCTTTGTCCTGGGCGAGTCCACCTGGGTCACCTCCGAGGGCGCCACGCAGCTGGCCGGCTGGAACAACGTGTTCAACGGCATCGCCGGTATCATCAACATCTTCTGCATGACCGGTTGGTGGAGCGTCTACGCCTCCGAGGACAAGACCGACATGCTGTGGCCCGACATGACCTGGGTCTACATCATCGCCTACGACATCTGGAACTTCTGCTACACCTACAACTGCCTGCCCACCCACTCCTGGTTCTGCGGCTTTGCGCTGCTGCTGGCGCCCACCGTCGCCGCCTTTATCTGGAACAAGGGCGGCTGGATCCAGAACCGCGCCTTTACGCTGGCCATTTGGTGCATGTTTGCCCAGGTGTTCCCGTACTTCCAGGAGGAGTCCATCTTTGTGACCCACTCCACGCTCGACCCCGGCGCCGCTACCGCGGTCTCGATCGCCGCACTGGTCGCCAACGTCGCCGCGATCATCTACATCGCCTACCGCGCCAAGAAGCTCGGCCGCAATCCCTACAAGCAGGATGTCTTTGAGGGCACCAGCGATTGGGAGAAGGCCACCGCTCGCCGTGCCAAGGTTGATTACGCACACGCCGAGTAACATGTTGGCCGCTGTTGGCACTTGGGCATAGGCCCGCTCACCAGGCCTTTCAATCCAATGTCTCGCAGAGCCCCCGAAAAGCGTTTCGCTCGCTTTCCGGGGGCTTTTTGTCGTTGCGCCTCTATTCATCTATTCAAAAACACGCGCATATATAAAATCGGATTTCAAATCATGCGGCGGCTCTATGGAGCCCCGTTTTTGGGTACATTGTTGTCCCGATATTGAGCTTGGGGGATATATGAAAGATGAGACGATGGGCCAAGAGGATGCGGTCCAAGATGCAGAAGCGTGTGCCGAGGCCCTGGAGAGTCTAGACCAGATCGCGCTGGCCGAGATTACGTTTGACGATTCGAGCGTTGATGTGCAGGATGAGCCGGAAATCGAGGCGCAGTCCGATGATCAGGATGCAGACGACGTTGAGCCTGCCAAAGATGAGGCAGGTCACGAAGACACCGAAAGCGAGGCCGGCAATCAGCTCGAATCCGACACGGGCGAGGAAACCGTCTTGCTCGGCAGCTTGCCGGCCGAGGATTCGCTGACCCGCGAGCTTCCTGGCCTGGGTTCCGCACCAGCCGTGGACGAGACCATCGCCATGGGCGATATTCCCCTTCCGTCCGTCCCCTCGGCACGCGAGGCCGAGGTTCGCCATCGCAAGATGTCGCCCAAGCGCCGCAATCTGATGGTCGCCGGCGTCGTGGCCGTCGCGCTCGTCGCCGGTGGTGCAGGCTATGCTGCCTGGAACGGATATCAGCAAGAGCAGGCTGCCGCTGTCGCCGCCAATGCCCACACGATGATGTCGGTGCAGATTGGCGTACATGCCGCGGGGCTCGACTGTTCCACCGGCTCCAAGATTCCCGTACAGGTGAGTGGCCAGGATTCTGACGGATCCTCCGTAAGCGAAACACTCTATGTTGACGAGCACGGCCGTGGCATCAAACTACTACCCGGTGACTACACGCTCTCCATCGCTGCCTCCCCCATCGCGGCCGACGGCACCATCTATACCGTCCCGACCACCAAGACGCAGGTCACCGTTAAGAGCGATGGACAGAATTTAAGTGCCCAGGTCACCTTTAAGCTCAAGGTGCCTTCGGCCGACACGGTAACCGACGACCAGATCGATGCCGCCGCCAAATATGCCGAGGAGGGAGGCGCGAGCTCCTCCGCCACCGCCAAGGTGCTCCAGCAGGCGGCAACCGCGCGGCGCGACGCCGCCGTCAATGCCGTGAGCGCGCAAAAGGCACAGGCGGCCCGTGATGCCGACGCCCGTCACAAGGCAACCGACCTCTACCAGCTCGATATCCCCGTCGAGTGGTACGGCAAGGTCGAGACTTGGCAAAATGGCAGCACGCTATGCATCTATCTTGCCGGCGACAGCGATACGCCGATTGTGACGCTCGTCGCGGTGCGCGAGGGCGAGAGCTTTACGCCCGATGAAGGCGATACGGTTTTGGGTGCGGCCAACCTAGGCAACGGTTATACCGTCTACGCCAGCGGCCCCGCCTATCCGTACGTGGTGCCCCAGACCATCAACGGACGGACGCAGAATCCCGTGTCGACCTACCCCATGGACACGGCCATTGAGCTTGTCGAGCTCACGACCGGCAACCGCTACACCTATAGCCAGATCAAGAACGTACTGGTCGGCAAAGACGGCAAGGCCGACGCTGCGACCAAACTAGAGACCGACTACCTCGCCCAGATTCTCCTGCCGAGCATCAAAGCCCAGGACTAGCCGCCCACAACCCAGAGCAGTCTTTTTGAGACGGGGGCTTTTAGCTACCCCGTCCCAAATCTTGATTAGCAGATAAGCAAGATTGATGTGCATCTTGATTAGTAGCTAAGCAAGTTTTTCCGCTGCCGCTCCCCCGAAAGATATCGAACGGCTGGGGCAAAGATAAATCATCGGGGGTGGCGCGCGCAGACGTGGTGTAAGAGCGTCCCGAGGTCCGTCGCTGCAAGTC
>CAJJTG010000054.1 GCA_905194675.1 uncultured Collinsella sp.
TGGTTGCCGGCCCCAAAGCGGGCTCCAAGCTCACCAAAGCCGAGCAGCTGGGCGTACCCGTGCTGGACGAGGACGCCCTCGAGCAGATCCTGGCGACTGGTCAGGTGCCGGAGGCTTAAGGCGTCGATAACCAAATTGAAGAACCGCCCGGAAGCACGATGCCTTCCGGGCGGTTCTTACTTTGCTGGGGCAACCGGCACCGTGATCTGCGTCACGTAGGTTGCCGGGTCGTCGCTGATGATGTCATCGATCAGGGCAATCTCGCGTTGCCCCGCTACGCCACCAACTTGTCAAAAGCCCCGCGGCGGTTGAGTACGGTAAATGCAATCACGCAAATGACCGCCGACAGAATGGACCCGCACGGCGAAGCGATGCCCATGGGAAACAACGTATCGGAATAGGCGTTCGACAGCAGCCACGCGCCCGGCACGCGAATGAGCGCCACCGCCAGCACGTTGTGCGCAAAGCCGATGTAGCTCTTGCCGTATGCAGCGAAAAAGCCGCTAAAGCAAATGTGGATGCCGGCAAAAATCGCGTCGAAAATGTAGCTGCGCATATAGCCGGTGCCGGCGGCGACTACTGCAGCGTCCTTGGCAAAAAAGCCGATAAACGCCGGCGCCACCAGCCACATCAGCACCGTGATCAGGCAGCCGTACACTACCGAGATCGTCATGGCGTCCTTGAGCACCTGACGCGCGCGGTCGCCCTTGCCCGCGCCGGCGTTTTGCGCCGTGAGTGCGCTGACGGTGGCGCCCATGGAACTCGGCACAATGAATAAAAAGCTGATCATCTTCTCGACCAGGCCCACGGCGGCGGCGTCGACGAGCCCTCGGTGGTTGGCGATGACGGTGATAAACATAAACGCCACCTGGATGCAGCCGTCCTGTACGGCCACGGGCACGCCGATCTTAAGAATGCTGCCGAGCACCTCGGGCTGGGGACGCAGGTCGCTGCGCTTAACGTGAATGTTCGTGCGGCGGCTCTTGAGCCACACGAGCGCAAGGGCAACGCTTGCCGTCTGGGCGGTTACCGTGCCGAGTGCCGCGCCTACGGGACCGAGTCCCATGTGGCCGATAAACAGAAAATCGAGTGCGATGTTGATGATGCATGCCACGCCGATCACGTACATGGGCGAGCGCGAATCGCCCAGGCCGCGAAAGATGGCCGAGAGGATGTTGTATGCGGCGATAAACGGAATGCCGACAAAGCAGATGCGCAGGTAGGCGGCAGTGCCTTCGACCGCTTCGACTGGCGTGCCAATGAGTGCCACGATCTGCGGGCACAGTGCGAGCAGGACAGCGGCCAGCACCACCGAGACGCCCATAAAGAGCGTGATGGTGTTGCCGATGGCAGCCTCGGCGCGGTCAAAGCGGCGCGAACCCACGGCGTGGCCGACGATGACCGTCGTTCCCATGGCCAGGCCCACAAGCGCCACGGTAATGATATAGAGCGTCTGCGCGCCATTGCCCACGGCGGTGATGCCGGCAGCGCCGCTAAACTGCCCCATCATGTACAGATCGGCCATGCCGTAGAGCATCTGCAAAAAGTACGAGAGCATATAGGGCAGGGCAAAGACCGCGATGGTCTTGAGGACATTGCCGCGTGTGAGGTCGTGTTCCATGGGCGGGGCTTTCTGGCTGGGTTTGTTTACGTACCAGTGTAGTGAAAACCCTACAACGATTATAGAGTCAAGGTTTATGTTGGCAGTGGGGCGAAAAAGTCACGCTCGCGTTCATTTCTAATTGAATACAGGGGCGCGTCCTGCGAGCTTGGTGCCTGCACTAGCCTTGCAGAAATCGATTTCGGAACACTTGACACCGCCGCACGGCGCGCCATAATACGTGGGTTTGCGAACAACGTTTGATGGGGGATGAACCTGCGTGCGCAATCTCAAGATTCTGTTTTCCTATCTGGGGGCATACCGCCGCGATGCCATGCTCGGCGTGCTCTTTGTGACGGCCGAGACGGCGCTCGAGCTGTTTATCCCGGTCATCATGGCAAATATCATCGATGTAGGCGTGCCCGCGGGCGACATCGACTACATGCTGTTGCAGGGCACGTATATGTTGGTATGTGCCGCATTTTCGCTGGCACTTGGCTTGGGCTATGCGCGCACGTCTGCTCGCGTCGCCTCGGGGCTGGGCGCTAACCTGCGCGAGGCCGAGTATCGCAAGATCCAGACGCTCGCCTTTGGCAATCTGGACAACTACGACGCCAGCTCGCTCGTCACTCGCATGACCACCGACATCACCGTGATTCAAAACGCCGTAGGTAACGGCTTCCGCCCCATGGTGCGCGGGCCGGTAAATCTGGTCATGGGCCTCGTCTACGCTTTTGCGCTCTCGCGCGAGCTCGCGGCGGTCTTTGCCGTCATTCTGCCGATGCTCGCCATCGTGCTCGGTATCATTACCGTGCGCGTGAGCCCGCTCTACCGCCAACTCCAGACCTCGATGGACCACCTTAACGGCGTGGTGCAAGAGGACCTTACCGCCGTGCGCGCCGTGAAGGCTTACGTGCGCGCCGAGCACGAGTGCGACAAGTTCGACACCGTCAATACCGAGCTCGCCGGCACGGCGACCAAGACCTTCGGCACCGCTGTGCTCAACCTGCCGGTGTTCCAACTCTCGATGTACGTGGCTGCGCTCTCGATTCTGTGGATTGGCGGCCGCATGATCATCGAAGGTCGCTTGGGCGTGGGCTCGCTCACGGGCTTTATGAGTTATGTGCTGTTGATCATGAACTCGCTCATGATGATTTCCAACGTGTTTTTGCTGCTCACGCGCGCTCTCACGAGTGTGGGCCGTATCGCAGAGGTGCTCGATGAGGAGCCCTTTATCGCCAACCCTGCGGGAGACCTCGCGACTGCGGCGCCAGCGGACGGCAGTATCGAGTTTCGCGACGTTTCCTTTAAATACCGCGCGGACGCAGCCGAGGATGTGCTCGAGCATATTGACCTTCGCATCGAGAGCGGCTCGACGGTGGGCATCCTCGGCGGCACGGGCTCGGGCAAGAGCTCGCTTGTGCAGCTGATTGCGCGCCTGTACGACGCCACCGAGGGCGCCGTGCTTGTGGGCGGACACGACGTGCGCGACTACGACCTCGCGACCCTACGCGACGCCGTGGGCATTGTGCTGCAAAAGAATGTGCTGTTCACGGGCACCGTGCGTGAGAACCTGCAGTGGGGCAATCCGCAGGCGTCGGACGATGAGCTCCTCGCGGCTTGCCGCGCGGCGTGCGTGGACGAGTTCCTTGATCGCATCGGCGGGCTGGACGGCGAGTTGGGCCAAGGCGGCGCCGGCGTTTCGGGTGGCCAGAAGCAACGCCTGTGCATCGCGCGCACGCTGCTCAAGCATCCGCGCGTGCTCATTTTTGATGACTCCACCAGCGCGGTCGATATGGCGACCGACGCTAAGATTCGCGAGCACATCGCTCGGATTCCCGATACGACCGTGCTCATCATCGCCCAGCGCATCGCGAGCGTCATGGATGCCGATCGCATTGTGGTGTTGGACGACGGTCGTGTCCACGGCGTGGGTACGCACGAGGAACTGCTGGCGGGCGACAACATCTACCAGGAGATTTACGCCTCGCAGATGGAGTTTGCGGGGAACGCGGACGCCGCCGGAGGCAGTGACGATGGCTGCGCGAATGATCCGTTTTCCTCCGTCCCCAGCGGATCGACCTTGGAAGGGGGTGAGCGCCATGCCTAAGACCGCAGCCCAAGCACGCCCGGCCGACCTCAAGCGCACTGTGCTCCGCCTGCTCTCCTACATGGGGCATGCCAAGTTCTCGTTGCTCGCGGTGGGCGTGCTCGCCTCCGTCGCCGCCATCGCGAGCCTCGCCGGCACCTACATGGTGCGCCCCATCGTTAACGGTTTGGCCACGGGCGGGGAGGAACTGCTTGCCAAGCAGGTCATCCTGACGGCGATCATCTACGCCGCGGGCGTGCTCTCGGCCCTGGGCTACTCACAAATCATGGTGCGCGCGGCCCAACGCGTGGTGTCCGATATTCGCCGCGACCTGTTCGCGCACATCCAGACGCTGCCGCTCAGCTATTTTGACGGCACACGCTCGGGCGACATCATGAGCTTTTTCACCAACGACGTCGACACCGTCTCCGAGGCGCTCAACAACAGCTTTGCCAACGTGATTCAGGCCGCCATTCAGGTTGTGGGCACCACGGCCATGCTCATCATCCTCAACTGGCAGCTCACGATTATCACGCTCGTGTGCGATGCGGCCATTGTGCTGTATGCGCGCTACTCGGGCGCGCGCTCTAAGCGCTTCTTTGCCGCCCAGCAGGCATCGCTTGGCGACTTGGACGGATATATCGAAGAGATGGTCTCGGGCCAAAAGGTCATCAAGGTCTTTAACCGCGAGGCAGCGAATGTTGCCGGCTTCGCCTGCCGCAACGACGAGCTTCGCCGTACCGGCACCGCCGCCGTGAGCTATGCCAACTCCATGGTTCCCATGACCGTGGTGATTGGCTATGCCAACTACGCCATCGTCGCCGTGGCGGGCGGCATGCTCTGCATCAAGGGGCTCGCCGATGTAGGTGCGCTCGCAAGCTACCTGGTCTTTGTGCGTCAGGCCGCCATGCCCATCAACCAGTTCACGCAGCTGGGCAACTTTTTGCTCAACGCGCTGGCCGGTGCCGAGCGCCTGTTTGCCGCCATGGATCTTGAGCCCGAGGTGGACGAGGGCTGCGTGGAGCTGGTGCAGACGGGCGACGCCGCGTGGGCATGGAAGATTCCCGAGGGCCAGGGCGTGGGCGCGTACGGGCACCTGCATGATGTGGCTGCCGTTGATGAGTCGGGCCGCGCGGTGGCTACCGACGGTACCGAGCTCACGTGCGGCTTGGTCCCGCTTGCTGGCGACGTGCGCTTCCATGCCGTGGACTTTTCCTACGTGTCGGGCACCCGTGTGCTCACGGACCTCAACCTGTTTGCCAAGCCGGGCCAAAAGATCGCCTTTGTGGGCTCCACAGGCGCAGGTAAGACGACCATCACCAACCTCATCAACCGCTTCTACGAGGTCGATGACGGCGAGATCACGTACGACGGCATCGACGTCAAGCACATTGCCAAGGCCAGCCTGCGCGGGTCGCTCGGCATTGTGCTGCAGGACACGCACCTGTTTAGCGGCACCATTGCACAGAACATCCGCTTTGGCAAGCTCGACGCGACCGACGAGGAAGTGCGCGCCGCTGCCGAGGCCGCCTGCGCGGATTCGTTTATTCGCCGCCTGCCTAGAGGGTACGACACGCCGGTCACGGCCGATGGCGCCAACCTGTCGCAGGGCCAGCGCCAGCTGCTCGCCATTGCGCGCGTGGCCGTCGCCGACCCGCCGGTGCTCATCCTGGACGAGGCCACGAGCTCTATCGACACGCGCACCGAAAAGCTCATCGAGCGCGGCATGGACCGCATCATGCGTGGCCGCACCACGTTTATGATCGCGCACCGCCTGTCCACCGTCCGCGACGCCGATGCCATCATGGTCCTCGAACACGGCCGCATCATCGAGCGCGGCACGCACGAAGAGCTGCTCGCTCAGCACGGCGAGTACTGGCAGCTGGCGCATGGCTTAAAAGAGTTGGATTAACCCGTTCGAGCACGATGCTTTGACCCCTCCGTGCCTCTCACCTCGCCTCAAACCATCACAACATTCGCCGTTTTTTGCCAAAATCGGGAAAAGCATCGAATGTTGTGATGGTTTTTCTACCACTCGATCGGGTGGAATCGCTTTCTTGCGCACGAAGGTGTGCGGACCCGTGGGCAGGGGAATAAGGTTGGTTATCCGACTCCATTGGAGGGCTCATGAACCTGCCGATCGTCCTGTCCCATAAGACTGCCTGGCTGTACCACAACGTGGCGCGCCCGTCCGAGCCGCTCTCGCGAGCAAGCAGCCTATACGATGAGGACTCGCTTGCTAACGAGGCGGAGCCGACTGCGGGCCTGTCCAAATTGGGACTCGATGTCAAGGGGCTGAGGGCTTCAGCGGCAGTTGGGATCGTTACCGACTATCTGGTTTCGCTTGGTATTCCACGAGAAGAGCTGGGTCATATCGACACGCTCGTCAACTTCGATTTTGAGCGCTCGACGCCGGCTGGATTTAGGTGCCACGTGTTTGGGGCGCCGGTACCTCCAGACCATCTTCTTGAGGTGGCAGAGGGCCTTCTAGTGGTTGATGAGGTCATGTGCTTTGTCCAAGCGGGTTCGTGGATGAGCGAGCCCGAGCAGCTGGAATATGGCTACGAGATCTGTGCCCGGTACCATTTGAATCATCTGTCGACAGGCGATTATATCGAGATGGGGCAGAGGTATACCGTTACCGACTTGATTGCTTATTGCAATGAGAACCGATCTCGTCAGGGGGCCATACGCGCGGCCGCCGTGCTCAAGCGCGTGCACGATGGCGCGCGGTCGCCCATGGAGACGGCTACCGCAATCATGGTCGTAGCAAAACGTTCCCAGGGAGGGCTGGGATACGCCAAGATCGAGTTCAACCATCGGGTCGATGTTCCCAACGAGTGCAAGTATCTCGCAAAGGCCGGGTATTTCGAGATCGACGTATATGCACCTGCGAGCGGTACGGGGATTGAATATAACGGCTCGGACCATCTTGATAAACAGCGCAGCGCGTCGGATGCGGAGCGCATGACCGTGCTGAGCGCGCTGGGCTTTAGGATGATCGTCCTCACCGGGACTCAGTTTGCCCATCAGCTGCAATTGCACCGGGCGATGAACGCCATCGCGCTTGCGATAGGCCTTAAGTGCGACCGAAGCGAAGCGTTCCAGAAACGTCAGAACGACCTGCGAGAATTCGTGATTCGGCACTGGGACGGCGGTCTCTAGGGGCGTTTTGGTCCTTCTACGGGGTGCCGTGGGCAGGCAAACCATCACAACATTCGACGTTTTTTGCCAAAATCGGGAAAAGCATCGAATGTTGTGATGGTTTGTATGCTGAGGATGGGCTTGGAAAGTCCGTTTTGCTCGAAGCGACTTGTCCTGTCGTACGGGTGTCGGCATGATTCTCTCGTGGGGTATTATGTTTTCCGAAGAATAAAACGCCGCGTGAGGGGAGGGCTGCGTGGACGGGCGCGTGCAACATGACGGCTTTGGTCGCGATATCAACTACCTGCGCATTGCCGTTACCGACAAGTGCAATTTCCGCTGCATTTACTGCATGCCGGCCGATGGCGTAGCGCCCCGCGCGCACGACGAGCTACTCAGCGCCGAGGAGATCGCCCGCTTTGTGCGCTTAGTGGCGGGGGAGGGCATTCGCCGCGTGCGCCTGACGGGCGGCGAGCCGCTGGTCAGCCGCCGTATCATCCCGCTCATTCGCGACATCCGCGCGATTCCGCAGATCGAGGACATCTCGCTCACCACCAACGGTGCCCTGCTGCCCAAGCTGGCGCCACAGCTCAAAGATGCCGGCCTTAACCGCGTCAACATCTCGCTCGACACACTCGACCCTACGCTGTTTGGAAAGATTACGCGCCTGGGCCGGCTCGAGCAGACCATGGCTGGCATCGACGCGGCGCTGGCTTGGGGCTTTGAGCCCGTTAAGGTCAACTGCGTTGTGGTGCGCCGGCTCAACCAGGATGTGGCGGCCCTTGCGCGGCTCACGCTCGACCGCCCCATCCACCTGCGCTTTATCGAATACATGCCCATCGGCGACGAGCGCACGAGCTCGCATTGCGCTGTGGACCCGCATGCGCCCGCGCTCAATCCCGAGTTGTGGGACGCGAGCGATACCGTGCCGAGCGACGAGCTGCGGGCACGCATCAATGCCGGGGCCACCGCGGCGGGACTGGACGAGCTCGAGCCGCTCGACATCAACGACGCTCCTGCCGGCGCGGGCCCTGCGCGCTATTGGCACTTTCCGGGCGCGGCGGGAACGGTCGGCTTTATTAGCGCCATGTCCAACCATTTTTGCGCGAATTGCAACCGTCTGCGCCTGACGGCCGATGGCAACGTGCGCCCGTGCCTGTTCAGCGATGCCGAGTATTCGGTGCGCGACGCCCTGCGCCGTGGTGATGATATGCAGGTACTTTCGATTTGGCGCGATGCCGTCGCCCACAAACCGCAGGAACACGCGATAATTGAGGGCACGCAACGATTTATGTCCCAAATCGGAGGATGATCATATGGCCAAGAGCAGGTACGCCGATGCCACCAAGGCCGCTCGCAGGGCCGCGATGTCTGCCCATAAAGCTTCAGCCGCGGCGAATGCTGGCGATGCCGACGCGTCCGCGCGGCCGACTGTCAGCGCTGCCACCGACACCGCCCGCGACGCCCGTCGCGACGAGCTGACGCACGTGGACGCCAAGGGCGAGGTGCGCATGGTCGACGTGTCCGATAAGGCCGAGACCCATCGCATTGCCATCGCCGAGGGCACCATCCTCATGCACCCCGAGACGCAGGCCATGGTGCTGCAGGACCGCGCCAAAAAGGGCGACGTGCTTGCCTGCGCGCGCGTGGCGGGCATCATGGCCATCAAGCGCACGAGCGACATCATTCCCATGTGCCATCCGTTGCTCATCACCAAGAGCAAGTGCGACATTGCGCCCATCGCTCCGGCGGGGACGCCGGCCGAGGACGTGCCCGAAGGCTGGGCGCCGGCGCGCGCGGACGGACAGGTTGGCTTTCACGTACTGGTTACGGCCGGCGTGACGGGCAAGACGGGTATCGAGATGGATGCCCTGACCGGCGCGAGTGCCGCGTGTCTGACCATCTATGACATGTGCAAGGCCGTCGATCGCGGCATGGAGATCGTCGGCGTGCGCCTGCTGCACAAGGAGGGCGGTCGCTCGGGCGTGTGGGATCGTGCCGAACGCCAGGCCGCTACTGTTGAGGCCGTGGGAGCCGCGGGCAATGCACCCGCGGGCACACCCGTCGCCGTTGCGCCCGCAGCTCCGGCACCGGCCGTTCCCGCGATCGCGTTTATCGGCTACCAAAACTCGGGCAAGACCACACTCGTCGAGAAGGTCATCGCCGAGCTCACACGCCGCGGCCTGCGCGTGGGTTCGCTCAAGCATCACGGGCATCACGGCTTTGATATCGACGTGCCCGCTAAGGACACCTGGCGCCATCACCAAGCCGGATCCAAGCACGTGGGGCTCATCTGCGCCACGCGCTGGGCGGAGTACGCCGACACGCGCGAGGAGGACGAGATGCCCGCGCGCGAGCTGCTGTCGCGTTACAACGATGTCGACGTGGTGATCATCGAGGGCTACAAGACCGAGGGCTTCGACAACATCGTGGTCGCGCGCTCCGGTGTCGACCGTCTGCGCGGCAAGAGCTCGCTCGACCTGGTCGACGGTCACACGCTGGCCCTTGCCTGCAACGAAGCCCTGGCGCGTCAGGCCTTCGACGCCGGCTTTGCGACCCGAGCCATCAACATCAACGACGCCCGGGCCATCTGCGACCTCATCCAAGATCATCTTTAGGGGTCGACGCTGCGCCGGCCCCAAGCACCCCATCTCGCCCCTCAAGCCGTCGCTCGCGTACCAAAGTACGCGTCGCTCCTCTTTCGGGGCGACCTGGGGCACTTGGAACCGGCTCGCTGCGCTGCCATAACATGCCAAATAGGGACAGGTTTGTTTTGGCAGGTTTTATCTGGGCAAACGTCATTTCCACCACAAAGGGGCCAGGCACCTTTGTGGTGGTTTTTTTCTTTGGTAGATTTTTGGGACATGCCTTACAATCTACCAAGTAGTTCATGCTGGGCGGAAAGACGGAAGGGGTTCGATGCGACCCTAGTCAGGCATACGGATAGATTGAGCCAATGGACAGCGGATGAATGGCCGCTGCCCGCTATTCGTATGCGATAAGGAGCACCCATGCCCACGCTTGTATTCCCAAAAGTCCGCTCGTCGCTGTCCGTGCAGGCCAAGCGCCTGGTGGCGATGCGCTTTCTCATCTACACCGGGTTTCAGACCAGTTATTTTATCGGCGTTATCGGAACACTCACCTATGCAGACGATGCCTCGGTCGTCGCGACATCGCTGGCCGTCCTGTTTATGAATGTATTTGTGATCCTGGGATCCTTTGCGGGCGGCGCTGCGCTCGACGCATGGGGTCCGCGCCACCATTTCTTGCTGAGCATCGTCGGCACGCTTGCAACTGGCACGGCAATCATCGCCTTTGGTAGCGCGACCGGCGTCGTCCTGCTCGGCGCGGTGTTTCTGGGCTTTACGATGGGATTCGCCCAGCCCATTGCCACGTCCTATCCGGCCTACCTCACCGACGATCCTGTCGAGCTCAAAGACATCAATTCCGCCATCGCCATGTTCTCAAACGTGAGTATTATCGTCGGACCCACGTTGGGCGGCTTTGTCGCGGCGGCTGCGTCGTCGCGCGCGGTGTTTGTGCTTATGATGCTCTTTACCGTGCTGGCGTTCGTCGTCGGTTGGGGCTTTAGGCCGCAGACCAGCCATGTCGCCGGGGATGCGGATGCCGATTCGGCAGAGGAAGGGGAGCGTGCGGGACAAAGCTCCAACCCCAGCACGTCCGCCCGCGCCACCTTCGCAGCCAGCATCAAGACAGTCTTCACCAACAGCGTCCTCGCCCTGCTGTTTTGTATCATTTTTCTTTCGAACTTTGGCTACGGGGCCTTCGATCCGCTCGAGTCGTTTTTCTATCGCGATGTCCTGCACGTCGGCGTTGAGTGGATGGGCTGGCTTTCGTCGGCCTGCGGTGTGGGCGCGGTGCTGGGCGCCGTGGTTGCGCTTCGGATGCCGCCGCACCTGGTCAACCTTAAAACACTGCTCGTGGCGCTCATGTCCGTGGGCCTGGGAAGCCTGCTCTATGTGGGGACACCGTACGTGGGCGTGGCCCTCGTCGGCCAGATTGCACTGGGCATAGCTTGGGGCATCGTCAACCCGCTCCACAACACCATCGTGCAAACGACGGCTCCGCTCGAGCAACTCGGTCGCGTGAACTCGGTCATGGGCTTTGGCAACATGTTCGCCGGCGTGGCCCCGCTGGCGATTGCCCCGTGGCTGGCGGCGACATTTGGCGTGCAGCAGACGCTCGTAGGGGCGGGCATGGTCGTGACGGCAGTTCCCGCGGCGTTGCTGCTGTTTGGACGTCGGCATCTGGATCGTGCCGCAAAGCAGTAAAAACCATCACAACATTGGTGGCGCGCGCAGACGTGGTGTAAGAGCGTCCCGAGGTCCGTCGCTGCAAGTC
>CAJJTG010000055.1 GCA_905194675.1 uncultured Collinsella sp.
GCGCGCAGGCAGTCGAAGACGCGGTCGTAGAAGGCGAGGCCGGCCTCGTTGGGCTCGGCGTCGTCGCCGTTGGGGAAGATGCGGCTCCAAGAGATGGACATGCGGAACATGTTGAAGCCCATCTCGGCGAACAGCGCGATATCCTCCTCGTAGTGATGGTAGAAGTCGATACCGTCATGATTGGGGTAGAAGCGGTCGGGGTCGATGTCGATCGTAATCTGACGCGGCTCCTTGTAGCTGCCGCCCAGGAAGTGGTCGTCGACGGAAGGGCCGCGGCCGTCCACGTTCCAAGCACCCTCAAACTGGTTGGCGGCGGTGGCGCCACCCCAATAGAAGCCCTCGGGGAACTTGATGTTTGCCATGAGCATCTCCTTTGCATCGCGGTTCGATAAGCCGAGTATCGCCCACGCACGCGACAGGCAGGGGCAGGGGTGCCAAACCCGACACTTCTTTTCGCAGCGGCACCCCGCCGCCACCCCGCCCCTGACACTTCCTGACACCTGCCAAAAAGGGACTGCCAAAAAGGGACAGGTTTATTTTGGTCGGTTTTATCTGGGCAAACGCTGGCGATACGCTGCCGGCGTGCAGCCATAGCGCTCGGCAAACTTTTTGTAGAAGAAGCTCATGTTGGCGTAGCCGACCTCGCGCGCCGCGGCTTCCGCAGTGGAGCCGGCGTCGAGCAGTGTTGCCGCGCGTGTTAGGCGACTCTCCTGCACGAGCTGCATAAACGTGCGTCCCGTCTGCCGTTTGAGCAGCGCGCTTGCGTAGTTGGGACTCAGATGGAGGTGGCGAGCTACGTCCTCGAGCGTACAATCGCAGGCATGGCGCTCGATGTAGCCCACGGCGGCCGCGACCTGCGCCGAGGGAAGTGTAGGTTTGCCCGCTTGCAGCAGTGCGGCCTCATAGCTTTGCATCAGCTCAATCAACAGCAACTCAAACAGCTTCGACACGATCTGGGGACTCGCAGCCGTCGGCTCCAGAAGCTCGCACAGCATCTCCTGCATATATCGGCGCACGCGGCGGCTGTTGCCCGTGCGGAAATGCACATGACCGCGGTGGTCGGTTTCGTCATTGAGGGCATTAATGAGGAACTGCGAGACGGTGCTTGACGGCGACAGGCTCTGCTCTAGGCTGCGGTGCAACATCGGCCGCGAGATGACGATGCTCAGCATAATGTCATGCTCGCCGAGCTCGCCTACGGCATGTGGACAGGCGGCGTCGAGTAAGAGCACCTCGTTTTGGGCAAGCATAAGCTGTTCGCCGTTGACGGTCTGCGGCGCATGCCCGCGATAAACATAGCTGATTTCGACATAATCGTGCACATGCTCCGGTACAGGGTTGAAGCGCGAGTTGCGCACGATTGATAGGCCCTCAGGCATGCCTTCTTGGTGCAAGGCTCGCGTCGGGTCACCGATTTTATGGATATGTTTTTCACTGATATTCTGTTGATGACCCCAGCTGAACGCATCATTCCAGTCATAGCGGGCGCCCGCGTGGTAAGCACGCTCGCTGTCGGTCAGCTCGAGCAGAAGGCTGTCTAAACGTGCAAGATCCATGGCATCACAATCGTTGATTCGGTCATATTCTGCTGTGGTTTTGATATTAGCAGGACGGCGCGCTCGGCGTACTCTGACTTCAATCGATTTAAAAGGTTGGTTTTAGAGGAGTGGATATGGCGGCATACGACAACCATGTGCTTCCGTTCTTGTGGCTCAAGGGCGAGGCGCACGAGACGATTACCGAATACCTGGAGCAGATCGCCGGTGCGAACATCCGCGAGGTCTGCCTCGAATCGCGCACGCATCCCGAGTTTTGTCGCAACGGCTGGTGGGCTGACCTGCGTTTTATCATCGGCGAGTGCAAGCGCTTAGGGTTGAAGATCTGGCTGCTCGACGACGCCCATTTCCCCACGGGCTACGCCAACGGCGCGCTTGCGGGCGAGAACGTCGACCCCGCGCTTAAGAAGACCGTGCTCAAACATCGCACGGTTACGGTCGTCGGTCCCCAGCCGTCCACGGTCATCAAGCTCGGCAATCTTATGGATCACACGGAGCGCTTTGTGGGCGCGGCGACTTTCGACGCCGCCGGCGCACCGCTCGACCTTGAGCTCTCCGTTGAGCAGGCCGACGGCACCCCCGCTCGCCTGCGTTTTGACGCGCCCGCCGGCATCACCACCGTCGAGCTCTTCGTCACCAGCCAAAAGACCGGCTTTCGCGATGAGTACATCAACATGGTCGACGCCGATTCGTGCCGTGTGCTCATCGATGCCGTCTACGAGCCCACGTTTGAGCACCTGGGCGACGAGTTCGGCTGCACCATACTGGGGTTCTTTACCGATGAGCCGGGCTTTATGAACGAGAAGGGCACGGCTCTCGACGATGCTTCTACCAGCAGCTTTATTGGACGCGGCGATATGTCACTGCCCTGGTCGGACGAGCTTGCCAGCCGCCTGTGCAATGCACTTGGCGAGGACTGGCTCACCAAGCTACACGGCCTTTGGACACGCGAGGCAGATGGTGCCCGAGCCCGTCACGCCTACATGGACATTGCCACGCAACTCTACCGCGCATGCTTTGACGAGCAGATTGGCGACTGGTGCCGCGAGCGCGGCGTCATGCACATCGGACATGTGATTGAGGACAAAAGCTGCCACACGCGCCTGGGCCAGGGCGCCGGGCACTACTTCCGCGCGGTCGCCGGACAAGATATGGCGGGCATCGACGTTGTCATCAACCAGCTTGCCCCCGGCATCGACCACGGGCGCTACAGCTACTTCCACGGCGCGTGGAACATGGAGTTCTTTACCTACGCGCTTGCCAAGCTGGGCTCTTCGGCCGCGCGTCTCGACCCAAAAAAGCAGGGGCGCTGTATGGCCGAGGTCTTTGGCGCCTTCGGCTGGCACGAGGGCCTTCGCGAGATGAAATGGATCGCCGACCACATGCTCGTCCGCGGTATTAACTGGTTTACGCCGCACGCATTTAGCATGGCGCCCTTCCCCGATTGGGACTGCCCGCCGCACTTTTACGCACACGGCAACAATCCGCAATGGCCGCACTTTGGCCAGCTCATGAGCTATATGAACCGTACGGCAACGCTGCTTTCGGGAGGCAGCGCCGCGCGTCCCGTCGCCATCCTGTACCACGCCGATGCCGAGTGGGCCGGCAGCGCCATGCCTATCGAGCGCGTGGCTGCCGAGCTCACGCGCGCGCAGATCGACTTTGATTTTGTGCCCGCCGAGGCTTTTGAGGATGAGGACCGTTACGAGGTTTCAGTTGCTGATGGAATGCTTGCCGTAAACGATTGTCGTTACCAGGCGTTTGTTATGCCAGGAGCTTCATTTATTGGCTCGGCGACGACGCGGGCCATAAGGCGCATGATGGCGGCGGGCGTTATGGTCCTCGCTGTCGACGAGGTGTCGAGCGCGCTTTACGACGCCGATGGCGTGGTTGAACTGGGTGAACTTGCAGCGACTCCGCTTGCCGATATGGCGGGCGTGCTGGCGAGCGTTGGGCTGCAGACGGTTGTCACCGACACGCCCCAGCCCTGGCTGCGCGCGCTTCGCTACGAGCACGCCGACGAGACCTACGTCATGCTGGTCAACGAGCACCCGCGCGAGTGCGTCGACTGCACAGTTAAACTCGCGCAAGGCGAGCGACTTTGCGGCACGCGCCTCGACCTGTTGAATGGCACCGATCCCGTTGCGTTTGACGGAACGCTTGAGCTCGCACCCTTCGAGAGCTGCTTCGTTGCCTTGGAGACGGACGGCGAGCTGGAGTCCGGGGACGGCGCGGACATGGGCTCGAGCGATGCGCTCGCCCTCGACATCAACGGACCTTGGACCGTCGCCCTCTCCCCTGCCGACAGCGGAACCTTTGTCGCCCCGCAGGAACTCGAGCACTTATGCGATCTCACTGCCGAGCGATTCCCCGATGCATGCGGGACGTTCCGCTATCGCACATTGTTCGAGCTGGCGAACGACCTTGCCGATGCCGCAATCGACCTGGGAGATGTCTACGAAGTCGCGACACTTACGCTCGATGGACACCCACTCGGCACACGCATCTGTCCGCCCTATCGCTTTGCCATCGACCCGCTTGCCGCCGGCACGCACGAACTCACCGTCGACGTCATCAACACGCTCGATCATGCGATTCCCGACATCTTCGCCCTCACCGAACCCATCGCCCCGAGCGGCATCCTCGGTCCCGTTACCCTTTGCGGGCAAAACCTGCCAAAATAAACCTGTCCCTTTTTGGCAGGCTTGTTGAGTGTGGGAGTTCGCATGGATATCAAACGCACGATTTCCGAGGCACAGGGCCTTACCCCTACCGAGCAACAGCTCGGCATCTCGGCCCTTGCCATGGGCGAGGATGTGCGCGGGCTTTCCATTAAGGAATTTGCCGCGCGCGCCAACGTTTCGGTCGCGAGCGTTCACCGCTTTTGCAAAAAGCTCGGCCTCGAGGGCTTCAAAGACCTCAAGGTCGAGCTCATCCGCCAGGCGACCGAGGCGGGCAACCGGCGCGACGTGGACATCAACTTTCCCTTCGATGCCACCTCCACCCCTGCGCAGGTGATGGAGCGCATGGAGGGGCTCTACCAGACCACCTTGGCCGAAACGCAGGAGCTGCTCGACCCTGCACAGCTCGACCACGCCGCCAAGCTCATCATGCGCGCCGGCACCGTGGACATCTACACGGGCTCGCATAACCTGTATCCAGCGGGAATGTTCCGCGATCGCCTGCTTTCCGCCGGCAAAAGCGCGACGTGCCACGACAGCGTCGAGGCGCAGGTGCGCACGGCACTCGCCTCGGGTCCCGACCATGTGGCAATCATCATCTCCTACAGCGGCCTTGCCCCCAACCTCAAGGAGATCTTGCCGATCCTTAGCAGTCGACATGTCCCGGTCATCGTCATCGGCACGCCGTACTGTGCCCGCATTCACCCCGGCTTTGCCGCCTATCTCACGGTAAGCGACCACGAGAGCATGACGCACCGCATCACGCAGTTCGCCAGCCATATCGCCGTGCAATACGTACTCGATTCGCTCTATAGCAGCTACTTTGCCAAAGATTACGCCCGCTGCTCCGAGTTCTTAGAGCGCTCGTTCCCCTACACCCGCCTGCCCGGACTCAAGTAGCGACGAGCGTGGATTTTTGGACACTCAGATAACGAGCGTGGATAATCTCCCACTTTGAGCCTGCATGCGGCCCAAAAACGGGAGATTATCCACGCTCATTTTGGGTCCCCCGGGAACGCATGAGGAGGGCGGATAGACAGCCGTTATTTGCGAGGCGTCAGCGACGTAAAGAGTCCGTGTTGGTTGCAGTAAAGATATATCCTGCCGCGCCCGGTAATATGGAAGCGCGGCTGCACCGATTGCTCTGGATAGAGCTTCTTAAAGCAGATGCCGTCCATAGTCGCATATGCCACAAAGCTAATGTAGTGATCCTTGGTCATTGGATGATCGAGCGTGACGTACCAATCGTCCTCGATGCGCTCGATGGAAAAGGCGTGGTCCGCGTCCGGCTCTTCGGCCTCCTGGGGAAACATCGTGGAGCCACAGCAGCTAAAGCTGCCTTCTCCGAGCGCGTGCACAACGTTTCCGCAGATAGGGCAAACGTAAAAGACGCCTTTGAGCATATTGCCTGCACGGTTGGCGTTGGCCCGAATGTCACCAGCCAAAAGCTCAGCCACGCTTATGCCGAGTCTCTGGGCCAAAGGCTCAACGAGGGAAATGTCGGGAAGGCCGCGGCCGGATTCCCACTTGCTGACGGCTTTATCGGTCACGCCAAGGCTTTCCGCCAGGGCGCGCTGGGTGAGGCCGCGCTCTTCGCGCAGCTGCTTGATGGCATGCGCTGCCAAAAAAGTATGGGAGGCATTGGTTTGCCGTGTCTGGTTCATGGGCTGTCCAATCAAATTGAAGAAATGGAGTGAACCGGTTCGACAGTCAGTATCCATTTGAAGGCCAGGCTCGACAACCTACGCTGCGTAGACATGCGCCAATCGAACGAGCGCGGATTTTTGGACACTCATCCTGAGTAGTCATTTAAGAACGTCCCCAACGACCACATCAGGAGTGTCCCCAGGTGCCGGCAGAAAAGAAACGTCCCCAGGTGCCGCCCCTTGCCAGCAACGGGAGTGCCGATGTCTTGGCAACGACAGCGAGCGGGTCGCATTTGAGACAAGGTGACGTGAAACGAAAGGGCGCTGACCTTCTGGTCGCGCCCTTGAAGTTGAACGTCAGATTGTCCAAATGCGGCCCGCGCAGCGTCAACTGGTTACGCGGTTTGGTAAAACCGCGTAACTAACGAACGCCGTACTGCTCGTAGTAGGCGTCGATAGCGGTCTTGAGCTCGTCGTCGATGACGACTTTGCCGTCGATCTCGTGGTTGTAGAGAGTCTCGACGACCTCGGCCATGGAGACGATGCTCGCGACGGGGAAACCGTACTTGGCCTCGATCTCCTTCTGCGCGGTGGTCACGCCACCCTTGCCGACCTCCATGCGGTTGAGGGACACGATCAGGCCCTTGATCTCGACATCGGCAGCAGCCTTGACCTTGGGATAGGTCTCGTCGATGGACTTACCGCTGGTGGTGACGTCCTCGACCATGACCACGCGGTCGCCGTCCTGGGGCTCATAGCCCAGCAGGTTGCCCTTATCGGCGCCGTGGTCCTTGGCCTCCTTGCGGTCGCAGCAGTACTTGACCTCCTTGCCGTACAGCTCGTGGTAGGCAATCGCGGTCACGACGGCCAGCGGAATACCCTTGTAGGCCGGCCCAAACAGCACATCAAAGTCGTCGCCAAAGTTATCGTGGATGGCCTGGGCGTAATACTCGCCCAGCTTCTTGAGCTGATAGCCCGTCACGTAGGCGCCGGCGTTCATAAAGAACGGGGACTGACGGCCGCTCTTGAGCGTAAAGCTGCCGAACTTAAGAACGTCGGACTCGACCATGAACTTGATGAACTCTTGCTTGTAAGCCTCCATGCGGGCTCCTCTCGTAATCGCGTACGTGCCTTCCAGTTTAGCGCAGGCAAGGCGCGTTGCGGGCGCGCTTTGGGGCCTCAGCATTCTGTAAAGGCTTTGTCAGGGGCAATGGTTTTCCAAACAAAGGGGTTGACACGGCAAACCCCCTCATCAAAAATACGGGCGGATTAAAACGGGTACGAGATACCCAAAGCGCGCCGCGCCCGGCCTTAAGGAGGTGTGCCATGGAAGGCAGTCATAGTCGAAAAACCTGCATGTCGCCCTCGGCACGCCGCGAGGATTCCGCACACGCATAAGCGCCAACAGCCGATCGTCAAAACCACCACAAAGGTGCCTGTCCCCTTTGTGGCGGTTCGCGAGCTTGACGTGAGCGACATCTAGGTTTTTTGAAGCAAATACGACACGTACGCTAACTCCCTTCAACAAGGAGGACCCTATGCTGATGCTCAAAACCGCTACGGTACTCGAAGCTATCTCCAAGCGCCGCCGCAAGGCGCGCCCTGCCGCCCACGCCGGCCTGTCCAAGAACACCATATTCGCCGCCACCCATTGTGCTGAGGACACTCTCGTACTGCTTAACGCCACGGCAAACGGCCTCACCGCCGAGCAGGCAACCGAGCGCCTGGACGCCTCCGGCCCCAACACCATCGAGGCGCCGACCAAGACACTCGCCCGCCGTATCGCCGACGCCTTTGTCGACCCCTTCGCCGGCATCCTCGCCGCGCTCGCGCTGGTCTCGCTCTACATCGACGTGCTCGCCGTGCCCGAACCGCAGCGCGACCCCTCCACGGTCATCGTCATCGGCATCATGTTGCTGGTATCGGGCGGTATGAAGTTTATCCAAGAAGCCCGCAGCGGCAATGCGACCGAGGCCCTCAAGGACCTGGTCTCCAACACTTGCACCGCTCTGCGCGACGGTGAGCGCGTCGAGATCCCCTTCGACGAGCTCGTCCCCGGTGATGTGATCCGCCTCTCTGCCGGCGACATGGTGCCGGCCGATGCCCGCATCATCACCGCGCGCGACCTGTTTGTGATCGAGTCCGCACTCACCGGCGAGAGTGAGGCTGTCGAGAAGACCGCTGCCATCACCGTCGTCGAGGGCGCCGACGACTCCGCACTGCCGCTCTCTGCCTGCAAAAACATCGTCTTTACCGGCACCTCCGTGCAAAACGGCACCGCTATGGCACTTGTCGTAGCCACCGGCTCGGACACTTACCTGGGCGGCATCGCCAAGATGCTCAACGGGCGCGGCGAGAAGAGCGCGTTTGACCGCGGCGTCTCGAGCGTCTCCATGTTGCTCGTACGCCTCATGCTCGTTATGGCGCCGGCCGTCTTTGCCATCAACGCCGCCACCAAGGGCAACGTCATTGATGCGCTGTTGTTCGCCACGAGCGTGGCCGTGGGCATCACGCCGCAGATGCTTCCCGTCATCGTGACCACGAGCCTGTCGCAGGGCGCCAAGGACCTCGCCCGTCGCCAGGTTATCGTCAAGGAGCTGCCAGCAATCCAAAACCTGGGCGCGATGGACGTCCTGTGCTGCGACAAGACCGGCACCCTCACCGAAGACCGCATCGTGCTCGAGCGCTACCTCAACACTGATGGCAACGAGGACGCACGCGTGCTGCGCCATGCGTTTTTGAACAGCTTCTTCCAGACCGGCCTCAAAAACCTTATCGACCTGGCCGTCATCGACCGTGCCGACGTGACGCCCTCGGCCACAGCGCCCGATTCCATGCTGGGCCAGAGCCTGCGCGACCGCTATACCAAGGTCGACGAGGTGCCCTTCGATTTCTCGCGCCGTCGCCTGAGCGTAGTTGTCGCCGACGCCCAGGGCAAAACCCAGATGGTCACCAAGGGAGCTGCCGAGGAAATGCTCGAGATCTGTTCCTTTGTCGAGGTCGATGGCATCGCCCAGCCTCTCACCGAAGATAAGCTCGCCCAGATTCGTAAGCAGGTCGCCGGACTCAACGCCGAGGGCCTGCGCGTGATTGCCGTGGCGCAGAAGACCAATCCGCGCTGCGTGGGCGAGTTTGGCATCGCCGACGAGTGCGACATGGTGCTGATGGGTTTTTTGGCCTTCCTCGATCCGCCCAAAGCAAGTGCCGCGGGCGCCGTCGCCATCCTCGAGGCCAAGGGTGTGGCGGTCAAGGTCCTGACCGGCGACAACGACCGCGTCGCCGCCACCGTCTGTGAACAGATCGGCATCGACGCGAGCAACGTCTTGCTCGGCTCCGAGATCGATGCGCTCGACGATGCCGAGCTTGCCGAGCGCGCCGAGAACACCCACCTCTTCGCCAAGCTCTCGCCGCTGCAGAAGGCGCGCCTGGTGCGCGTCATGCGCGAGCTGCTCGGCCACACCGTGGGCTTTATGGGCGACGGCATCAACGACGCCGCCGCCATGCGTGCGAGCGATTGCGGCATCTCGGTCGATTCGGCCGTCGACATTGCCAAGGAATCCGCCGATATCATCTTGCTTCAGAAGGACCTGGGCGTGCTCGAGCGCGGCATCATCGAAGGCCGCCGCACCTACGGCAACTTGCTTAAGTACCTCAAGACCACAGTGAGCTCCAACTTTGGCAACGTGCTGTCCGTGACCGTCGCGAGCCTGTTCTTGCCGTTTTTGCCCATGAGCGCCCTGCAGCTGGTGCTGCTGTCGCTGGTCTACGAGATCGTGTGCATCGCGCTGCCATGGGACACCGTCGACGATGCCTGGACCGCCTGCCCGCGCGCCTGGGACGCTGCGTCCATCAAGGGCTTTATGCTCGAGCTGGGCCCCGTGAGCTCGCTGTTTGACATCGCAACCTTTGCTGCGCTCTTCTTTGTGGTGTGCCCCGCCGCCGTGGGCGCAAGCTGGTCCGAGCTTGCCGCCGCGGGCGACGTCACAAGCATGACGGCCTTTACGGCGCTCTTCCAGAGCGCCTGGTTTGTCGAGTCCATGTGGTCACAGACGCTCGTGATCCACATGCTGCGCTCCCCGCGCCTGCCGAGCCTGCGCGACCACGCCGCGCCGGCGCTGTGCGTTCTCACCGTACTGGGCCTGGCGCTCGTCACCTGGCTGCCGGCAAGCCCCATCGCCGATGCACTGGGCCTCATGCCGCTGCCGACGAGCTTCTTCGCGCTGCTCGTCAGCATCGTCGCCGCCTACATCGCACTCACCCAGCTGGCCAAGCGCCGCTACATCGCCCGCCACGGCGAACTGCTGTAACTCCACAGGCGCTCCCGTCAAAACCACCACAAAGGTGCCTGTCCCCTTTGTGGTGGTTCGCGCTGGCAGTGGCTGCCCAAAACAGCTAAAAAAGCCCCGTCCCAAATGGGCTAGTCCTTGGGCGCCCAGGACCAGAAAAAGTTGATGAGGGCCACACGTGAGGAGGCGCCGGTCTTTTTGTTGATCGAGGCGATATGACGGTAAAGCGTGGAGCGCGAAAGGAAGAGCGTTGCGGCGATGTCTTGAACACTCTCGCGCGATGCGACCAAGGCCTCCAAAATATCGCGCTCGCGCTGCGTAAGCTCAAAGGCGACGGCGAAGGTATCGAGACGCTCGTCGAGTGTGGACTCCGGCACCTCTGCGGGGGCGGGCTCGCTCTGGGCGGATACGGGATCCGTGCCAAGGTCGCTAGCAGCAAACGCCAGGTCGCCGCGCACTTCAACGTCATAGACCTGATGCCCAGACTGTCCCAGCAGCGAGATCGCAATGCCCACAAGCAGTACAAGCCCCACGCCCACTGCCAACAGCACGTTCTGGCTCGAGACAATCGCCACCGCCGGTGCCGTCACGAGCATCGCGCAAA
>CAJJTG010000056.1 GCA_905194675.1 uncultured Collinsella sp.
ATGAAGGAGCTTCCTTTATGCATCTAGCCCGCCGCGCCTGGTGCCGAACGTATCAAACGGTTTTTCGCATCGCATTGCCGGTGCTGCCCTATACCGAGCCACGCATTTTAGAGCACGCTGAGGAAGTGCCCGCAGTGCTTCAAAAGCGTTCAATACACCATGTTCTTATCGTGACAGATCCCGGCATTGCCCGTCTGGGGCTCACGGCACCGCTCGAGACAGCGCTCGCGTCCAAGGGAATTAGCGCTGCGGTCTATGCCGAAACGCGTGCGAACCCCACGGTCTCAAACGTGGAGGAAGCGGCATCTCTGTATCGAGAGAGCGCCTGCCAGGCCATTATCGGCTTTGGCGGCGGTTCGGCCATGGACTGCGCCAAGGGCGTGGGCGCGCGCATCGCGCAGCCAAAGAAGCCCATCAACAAGATGCGCGGCCTGTTGCGTATCCATCGTCGCCTGCCGCTGCTCATCGCCGTTCCCACCACGGCGGGCACGGGAAGCGAGGTCACGCTTGCAGCGGTAATTACCGACGACGAGACGCACTACAAGTATCCCATTAACGACTTTGTGCTGATCCCGCGCTTTGCGGTGCACGACCCCGAGTTTACACGTGGCCTGCCCGCCTCCATTACGGGGCAGACGGGTATGGATGCCCTGACGCATGCTGTCGAGGCCTTTATCGGCCGTAGCACCACGCCCTACACGCGCAAGATGGCGCGCCAGGCGGTGCAGCTCATCCACGACAATTTGCTCGAGGCCTATGAGCACGGGGAGAACATGCGTGCGCGCCGCAATATGCTTTCGGCGGCGTATAAGGCGGGTGTTGCCTTTACGCGCTCCTATGTTGGATATGTGCATGCCATCGCACACAGCTTGGGCGGGCGTTACGGGATTCCGCACGGCTTGGCCAACGCTATCATCCTGCCGCATATGCTTCGTGCCTATGGCGAAGCTGCTGCTCCTAAACTCGCCGATCTCGCCCGCATGGCCGGTATCGCGCCGGCTAACGCGCAGGACAGCCTGGCGGCCGAGGCCTTTATCGATTGGGTCGACCGCATGAACGCCGCCTTGGGCATACCCAAATATGTGACGGGCATTCGCCACTCCGACATTCCTGAGATGGCGGCGCATGCCGATGCCGAGGCCAATCCCCTGTACCCCGTTCCGCTTTTAATGGACCGTTTGGAGCTCGAGCATATGTACGAGGTCGTTGCGGGTGGTATGTTTGAAGACGAGAACTAGGAGGGCCCATGAACACCGAGGAAATTGCGCGCATCGTCGGCGATCAGCGCGCCTACTTTAAGACGCACGCCACGTTTGGTGTCGATGCTCGACGTCGTGCGCTCGTGAGTTTACGCGATGCGGTGCGGGCCCACGAGGCCGATATTGCCCATGCGCTCAAGACCGATTTGGGTAAGTCACATGACGAGGCGTATATGTGCGAGATCGGCACCTCGCTTTCCGAGATTCGACATCAGATTGCGCATGTGGCCCGATGGAGCCGTGCCCACTTGCGCCCGTGCGACCTCGCCAATGCTATTAGTGTGTGCAAGACGCAGTCCGTGCCCTATGGCGTCACACTCATCATGGCTCCGTGGAACTACCCGTTTTTGCTGACGCTCGAGCCGCTCGCTGGCGCTCTTGCCGCGGGCAACACCGTGGTCATCAAGCCGAGTGCCTATGCTCCGGCATCGAGCGCAGTGCTCAAGCAAATCTGCGAAGAAGCGTTTGATTCGCGCCTGGTGGCAGTTGTCGAGGGCGGGCGCGCCGAGAACGAAGCACTGCTCGATGAGTGCTGGGACAAGATCTTCTTTACCGGTAGCGTTCCGGTCGGCAAGCTCGTCATGGAGCGCGCAAGTAAAAACCTTACGCCTGTGACGCTTGAACTGGGCGGAAAGAGTCCCTGCATCGTGGATGCGACGGCAAACTTGAAGGTCGCGGCACGGCGTATCGCCTTTGGTAAATGGCTCAACGTGGGGCAGACCTGCGTGGCGCCCGACTACCTGCTGGTCGATGCGCGCGTGCACGACGAGCTGCTGGACCTCATCAAGGAGGAGGCCCGCCGCATGTTTGGCGAGCATCCGCTCGACAATGAGAATTACGGTCATATTGTCAACGCTAAGCATTTCGCGCGCGTGCGCGGGCTGATCGACCCCGACAAGGTTGTGCTGGGAGGTACCGCGCGCGAGTCGTCGCTCAAGATTGAGCCGACGATTTTGGACGGCGTGGCGCCTGAGGACGCCGTAATGCAGGAGGAGATTTTCGGCCCAATCTTGCCGGTGCTGACGTTTGAGAGCTTGGATGAGGCCGAGGCGTTCATCACGAATCACCCGACGCCGCTGGCCCTGTATGTCTTTAGTCAGGATCGCGCGGTTCAGCAGCGCTTTGTGCGCTACGTACCCTTTGGCGGCGGCTGCGTTAATGACACCATCATGCACCTGGCTACGAGCCATATGGGCTTTGGCGGCATGGGAGCGAGCGGTATGGGGCAGTACCATGGACGCGAGAGCTTCGAAACGTTTAGCCACAAGAAGAGCATCGTGAACAAGGCAACGTGGCTGGACGTGCCATTCCGCTACGCTCCTTACGCAAGCTGGAAGCACAAGTTCGTGCGCATGTTTGTGCATTAGAATCAGATGACATAGGGATAAACAAAGTGGCCGCCCCCGCGTAAGCGAAGACGGCCACTTCTCACGATGAAAACGTGTATCGGAGTTGGCAAGACCCGCTGCCACGGGTGCCATCCGTGTTCCTATCTTATCTGCAAGCGTTCCGTTGCGCAAGCGTTGCGGCAAACGATTGAAAGACGCAGACAGGATGAATTTGTGTCCGCACGGGCCCGTAGACTTCTCAACTACGTTGTGGATGCTCGCTAATCGGTAATGGAGGCGCACGTGTTTGATGACGATGACCTGTTCGATCTGACAGACGATCCGTTTGAGTGGGATATGCTACTCGATGACGATGAGTTGGAGCAGGACCGTAAGAAGCAAAAGGATAAGAACGCCCGGGGTAAAGGTTCGAATAAAAAGGACAAGCGTCGCCGAGGTCTGTTCGGCGGGCTCTTTGGGTGACTGTCTCATCGCCGCGTCTGTATACTAAACAGGTCTTATACGCGTTGCGAAATGAGGACAGAGACGATGATGTGGTTTACCGCCGACCTGCACCTGGGCGATACGAATATCTTGCACGACATGGATCGACCGTTTGATTCGGTCGAGGAGATGAACCGCAAGGTCATCGATGCCATCAATGAGTGCGTGGCTGTGGACGACCGCCTCTATATCTTGGGAGACTTTACCTATCGTTTGCCCCTGGTGGAGGCGGTGCGCCTGCGCGAGCGCATCGAATGTCAGAACGTAACGCTCATCCGCGGTAACCATGACGACGACTGGGAAGATCCAGACGCGCCGCACATTTGGGATGAGGTGCGCGATTATCTGGAGGTCGCCCCCGGTTACGCTAAGGGCCATCGCCTGGTAATGAGCCATTACCCCATGCTCAGCTGGAATGGCAAGGCGCGCGGCGCCATCATGCTGCACGGGCACATTCACAGCAGGGGAGACCGCACCAACGCGCGCAATCGCGATCGCGAGCGCCCAGTCCTTCGCTACGACGTTGGCCTCGATGCCAACAACTACAAGCCCGTTAGCCGCGACCAGATCCTGGGCTTCTTTGGACTCTAGCTGTAAGTGCAGGTAGAATGAACGCGCCGCGCGGATGGTCTGCACGGCGCGTTTTAGTAGGAGCGATGATTCCATGAGGGCTATCCAGCGCATTAACCACAACGCTGCCATCTGCGAAGATGGCGCGGGGCGTCAGCTTATCGCGCTGGGCCGCGGTATCGGCTTTGGCGATATGCCGCATGAGGTCGACCTGGATGTCATCACGCGTACCTTTTACGGCATCGATTCAAAGTACCTGGCGTTTATCGATGAGGTCGACCCCGAGGTGCTGGAGTTTTCTGCTCAGCTGGCCGATATCGCGACCGGACAGCTTTCGTACGAATTGAGTCCTAACCTTCCCATTACATTGGCAGACCATATTCAGTTTGCCATTAAGCGCGCCCGCGAACACATGGTGGTGTCGTTGCCGCTTGAGCGCGATCTGGAGCAGCTGCATCCCATCGAATACCGCTTGGGCGAGCTGGCTGTTCGCGGCATCCAGAAGAGCTTTCATGTGCGCATGCCCCGAAGCGAGGCCGCGGGCATTGCCATGTCGATTGTCAACGCATCGGTTAAGCCGAGCGAGCGGCGCGTGCTTGCCGAGCAGCACGAGGAGCGACTGCTCGATATGACGGTCGCGATTATTCAAGAAGAGTTGGGTGTGACGGTCGATCGCTCGTCGTTCGCCTTTGCCCGCTTTGCCACTCATGTGCGCTATCTGCTCGACCGCGTGGCAAAGAAAGAGCCGATCGATACCGAGAACTCCGGTCTTTACGACGTGCTCGTGGAGCAGTATCCGGCGGCATCGCGTTGCGCTCACCGTGTCGACGATCTGATTCAAGAGACCTTTGGCGAGCCATTGGCCCAAGAGGAGCTCGTCTATCTGATCATGCATGTGAATCGCGTGGCTTCTGTCCACTCGGATAAATAGGCTCTCTGGTATTTCCTTTCCGTCATGGCGACCGTTCGCGGGTCGTTTGCTACCGTTCGTCGGTAATCTGAGCCGCAACGAACGCATCTGCCGCATATACTCGCCGTGTGTTGGGTGTTACTCACGGCGCAGCTCCGAGAGGCACTACCGATTCTGCCGAGACCATAATTGGGTCTCTGTCGGTTGTGCGCGGGGCTTTTTTCATGTCGATCCACCCGGGAATCACATGCAAATCAATCTCTTGCCAACTGGTATCGCGCGCTGCGCAGGCGCGAGCGGAATCGTGCGTCTTGGTGCCGTGAAGTCCCACGGCCTTTAGTTGGAAGAGAAGGGATTCGACATGACTGTCGATAACAAGAAGATTGCCGAGGACGTGCTCGCTGCCGTCGGCGGCGCCTCCAATGTGACGAACGCGACGCACTGCATGACCCGCTTGCGTCTGAACCTCAAAGATCAGTCCATTCCCAATGATAATGAAGTTAAGAAGATCAAGGGTGTGTTGGGCGCACAGTGGTCTGGCGGCCAGTATCAGGTCATCATTGGCCAGAACGTGCCGAAGGTCTATGACGCCGCCATTGCGCTGGGCGTCAAGGGCGAAGGCTCCATTGACGAGAACCTCGATGACGGCACCAAGGAGCCACTGACGGTCAAGACTGCGGGCAAGAAGGCCCTTAACTACCTGTCCAAGACAATGTGCATGACGATCCCCATTATCATGGGCGCCGCCATGTTCCGCACACTTGCCGTACTTTGCGGCGACGGCATGCTCGGTATCTGGTCTGCAGATTCTGACATCTACAACTTCTTCTACAACTGGATTTACAACGCCGGCTATTATTTCCTCCCTGTCTATCTGGGTTGGGCTGCCGCAAAGCAGCTCGGCTGCAGCCAGCCGCTCGGCATGATGCTCGGCGGCGTGCTCATTGCCCCCGAGTTCATGACGTTGGTCAACGCCGCTGCGGATTCTGGTGCTACGACCACGATGGTTTACGGCGTGCTCCCGGCTCAGCTGAACAACTATTCTGCGACCGTGCTCCCCATGCTGCTGTCTATGCCGGTGCTGATGGTCGTCGAGAAGTTCATGAAGAAGATCATCCCCGACATGCTCTCCACGGTGTTTGTGCCCGTGTGCACCATGGCTGTGATGACCCCCGTTTCCCTGTGCGCCCTAGCTCCGATTGGTTCCATTCTGGGCGACCTGGTCGGCAACTTTATGTTCGGCCTCGGAAACGCTGGCGGCATCGTCACGATCCTCTCCCTCGTCGCCATTGCCGCGCTTTGGGAGTTCCTGGTTATGACCGGTATGCACCAGGTTCTGATTGCCCTCGGCATTGTGCAGGTGCTCACCTCAGGGTCTGACTCCTGCGTTATGGTCGCGGGTGCTATCGCTCAGTTCGCCACGTGGGGCATGGCCTTCGGTGCCTTCCTGCGCCTTAAGGAGGTCGACGAAAAGGGCGCTATGCTTGGTTTCTCGCTCTCCGGCATTGTCGGTGGCGTGACGGAGCCCGCGCTGTATGGCTGCGGCTTTAAGTATACTCGCTGCCTGGGTGCCATGGTCGCGGGCGGCGCTATCGGCGGCCTGATCGCGGCTCTCACTAATGTGACCACGTATGTTTTGGGCGCAACTAATATCCTAGGTATTACAGGTTATGTTGCAGGCGGAACTGCTAATCTCGTATGGGGCTGCGTTGCATCGGGCACTGCATTTGTTGCCGCCGCTGCCATCGCCTACTTCTTTGGCTTTACCAAGGAGCAGCTCGACGAAGACGCTGCTGCCGCCAAAGCCTAAAGCATCCGTTCGGTAGGACAATTATCTGGGGCACTTGGCTGCGCTTCAAGTGTCCCTTTCCGTAGATGGGGGTCAATATGAAGCAATTGCTCATTCGTGCCGACGATATCGGTTATTCGTATGCCGTTAACCTGGGGATTGCCCGCAGTATCAATGAGGGCCTGGTGCGCTCGGCGGGACTTATGCCCAATATGCCCGAGGCCGAGCGTGGCTGGTCGCTCGTGGCGGATGTCGGCATTGCGGTGGGTCAGCACACCAACGTGTGCCTGGGCAAGCCGTGTGCCGACCCGGCGCTCATTCCGAGCATGCTCAACGAGAACGGCGAGTTCCATAGCAGCCGTACCTTCCGCGATCATTTTAAGCGCGGCGAGGAGTTGATAGACTTCGACGAGGCCTGCATCGAGATCCGCGCGCAGCATGACCGCTTTGTCGAGATCGTGGGCCGCGAGCCCGATTACTTTGAGGCCCATGCCGTCATGAGCAAAAACCTTAACCGAGCGATCTCGGCGGTTGCTCAGGAGCTGGGCCTTAAGGAGCAAAAGGCGAGCTTCGACCCCGCGGCTGTGGTGCATTGCGGAGATACTGATCTGCGCATGGTGATGCGCTCGATGGAGCCGGGCTACGAGCCCAAAGAGGCAATCATGCAGACGGTTCGCGAGATGGTGGACGGCGAGACGGTCGTCTTTGTGTGCCATCCGGGCTATCTCGATCGTTTTATCCTGGAGAACAGCTCGCTCACGACCGACCGCACCAAGGAAGTCGATGCGCTGATCGACCCCGAGCTTCGCACTTGGCTTGAGTCTCAACCTGATCTTCGCCTGATCGACTACCGCGACCTGTAAGGACCCAAGTCACCACAAAGGGGACAGTCGCCTTTGTGGTGGTTCTGGCGCCGTTGCCATTATGGCGGCGGCGTCTTTTTTGTCCGTGCGGCGCGGTAGAGTGTAGGCGGTTGAAATTTGCGTCCATCGAGGAGCTGCCATGAACGAGATCAAGTGCCCGCATTGCGGTGAAGTTTTTAAGGTCGATGCGTCCGGTTATGCGGATATCGTCAAGCAGGTGCGCGACGCCGAGTTCTCGCGCGACCTGGACGAGCGCGTGAAGGCTGTTCAGCGCGAGGGCGAGCAGGCGCTGGAGCTTGAGCGCTCGCGCTCGACGGCTGCTTTGCAAAAGGCGGAGTCTCAGCGCGACGCTCAGCTTGTCGAGCAGAAGAACGCTGCAGCCCAGCAGCTGGCGCAAGAACTCGCCAAGCGCGATGCGGAGCTTGCCGAGCTGCACGCCAAACTCGAGGGCGCTGCCGCGGAGCGCGAGAGCGCAAGCCAGCGCGCGGCGGTTGAGGCCCGTGCCGACGCTCAAAAGGAGAACGCCGAGCTCCAGCGCGAAATCGACAACTTGCGTGCGCAGCTGGGGCGCAAGGATGACGAAGCCAAGCTTGCCGAGTCGGCGGCGCGCAATGCTGCTCAAAACGATGTAGCTGCACGAGATGCCCAGATTGCCGAGTTGCAGGCCAAGCTTGCCGCGGCGGACAAGGCCCAGGAGATGGCGCTTGCCGCTGCCGCGGCCGAGTCTCAGCGTGAGCTCGATGCCGCTCGCAGCGAGGCCGAACGCACACTCACAGACTACCGCGCGAAGGTGCAGGAGAAGCTTTCCGCCGCAAAGGCTCAGTCTGAGCAGGAGGCCGAGGGCCTGCGCGCCCAGCTGCGCGAGCAGGAACTGATGGCAAAAATGAACCTATCGGAGGCGGTCGCCGCGGCGGAGCGAGAGCGCGATGAGGCCCGCGCAAAGCTCACGAGCGAGCTGGCGGTGCGCGATTCGCGCGAGGAACAGGCCAGAGCAGCACACGAGCTCGAGCTTGCGCAGGCCAAGCGCGCGAGCGATGACCTGATTCGTTACAAGGATGAAGAGATCGAGCGCCTTAAGGACATGAAGGTTCGCCTGTCTACCAAGATGGTGGGCGAGTCGCTCGAGCAGCATTGCGAGACCGAGTTTAACCGTCTGCGCATGACGGCGTTTCCCAATGCGTATTTCGAGAAAGATAACGATGCGTCCGAGGGCACCAAGGGCGACTTTATCTTCCGCGAGTGCGACGCGAGCGGCAACGAGGTCATCTCAATTATGTTCGAGATGAAAAACGAGAACGACGAGACTGCGACCAAACACAAAAACGAGGACTTCTTTAAGAAACTCGATCACGATCGTCGCCAGAAAGGCTGCGAGTATGCGGTGCTCTGCACCCTGCTGGAGCCTGAGAGTGAGCTCTATAACGCGGGCATCGTCGACGTGAGTTACCGCTATGAGAAGATGTACGTGATCCGCCCGCAGTTCTTCATTCCCATGATTACGCTGCTGCGTAACGCCGCCATGGGTTCGCTGCGCTATAAGCAGGAGCTAGCGGAGTACAAACAGCAGAATATCGATGTCACGAACTTCGAAGCCAAGATGGAAAAGTTCAAGAATGATTTCGGTCGTAACTACGAGATCGCGAGCCGCAAGTTCCAGACGGCGATCGATGAGATTGACAAGACGATTAGCCATCTGCAAAAAACCAAGGAGGCGTTGCTGTCCTCCGAGAACAATCTGCGCCTGGCCAACAAGAAAGCCGACGATCTTACCATTCGCAAGCTCACGTGGGGCAACAAGACCATGAAGGCCGCCTTTGACGAGGCGCGCGGGGCTGCGCCAGAGACAAACGATGAGCCCGCCGAGGCGGATTCGTATGAGGTCGAGGATGCCGAGTAAGGTATAACGTATCGCGCAAAAAGCGGGGCCGCTGGCGATGTTGCCAGCGGCCCCGCTTCGTTTCGTTCCATTGCGCCCGGCTAGTCCTCGAGCAGGTCCTCGATAAAGCCGACACGGTAGTTCTTGAAGATGACCTCGCCGCCGTCTTGCGTGGCGTCCAGGTCGACATCGCCCATGATGCCAAAGTCGTGGTCGCCATCCTCGTCGGCAAAAATCTGGTGCACATGCCACACGTGCTGCGTCTTCTCGTCGCTCTCGTCGATGGAAAACATCGCGGAGCTGCGGGCATCTCCATCGGTGAGAATTTCCTCGTGTTGCTCGTGATAGGCGTCGAGCGCCTTTTGCCAGCGGACCTCGCTCATGCCCCAGTCCTCGTCGAGCTCGCCCAGGTCGCGAACGTGCTCGCGGGCGGCAAGGGTCACGCGGCGGAAGAGCGCGTTGCGCACCAGCAGCGTGCAGCCGCGGCGGTCAGCCACGACTTCGTCGATGCCCTGCGGCGGTGCGGCGTCGAGGGCCGCCGGGTTGCCGGCGTTCTCCCACTCGTCCACCAGGCTCGAGTCGACCGAGCGCACCACAAAGCCGAGCCACGAAATGATGTCGCGAAGGCGCTCGTCGCGCTTTTCGATGGGCACGGTACGGTCGAGAGAACGGTAGGCCTCTGCCAGGTAGCGCAGCAGAATGCCTTCGGAGCGGGCGATGCCGAGCTTTTGAATGTAGCCCTTAAAGTCGCTCGCGCTCTCCAGCATGTCGCGCAGGACGCTCTTGGGCGAGAGCTGGTAGTCGTTGGCCCAGGGTACTTCCTGGCAGTACTTGTCAAAGGCGGCGTCGAGCAAATCCTCGAGCGGTTTTTCGTGCGTGACGTCCTGAATACGCTCCAGACGCTCCTCATACTCAATGCCGTCGGCCTTCATTTCGGCCATGGCGCGGTCGCGCGCGGCGCGCTCCTGTGCGCGCAATACCTGCTTGGGGTCCTCGAGCGTAGCCTCGACCATCGAGATGAGGTCCATGGTATAGGTCTCGCTCTCGGGATCGAGCAACTCCAGCGCGGCAAGCAAAAACGGCGAGAGCGGCTGGTCGAGCGCAAAGTCCTCGGGCAGGTCGACCGTCAGCGCGTAGTCGATGTCCGGCGCGGCGTCAGCCGGAGCGTCGGGTGCGGGCGGCACTTCGGTGCGAACGACAACGCCGGAATCGATGAGCGTGGCGAAGATCTCGTCGGCACGAACCTCGAGCTTTGCCTTTTCCTCAGGGGTCTGCAGACTCGTCTCGATGAGGTCGTGTACGCGGGCTCGGGCATCGCCGCTCTGCTCGACCACGCTAATCACCATGGAGTGTGTGATGCGCAGGCGCGGCTTGAGCGTTTCGGGCTGCGTCTCGATCAGACGCTCAAAGGTCTGCTTGTTCCAGGTGACAAAGC
>CAJJTG010000057.1 GCA_905194675.1 uncultured Collinsella sp.
CACTCGACATTGCCGAGCAAAATCCCGAACGCCCGGTCATCTTTATGGGTGTCGGCTTTGAGACCACAACGCCCACCATTGCCGCCGCTATCCTGGAGGCCGACGCGCGCGGGCTCCAGAACTTCTCGGTCTACTGTGCTCACAAGACCACGCCGCCGGCTCTGCGTGCGATCTCCAACGACCCCGAGACGACCATCGACGGCTTTATCCTGCCTGGTCACGTCGCTACCATCACAGGCCTGGCACCCTTTGGGTTTTTGGTCGATGAGTTCGAGACCCCCGGCGTAGTCACCGGGTTTGAGCCGGTCGATATCTTGCAGGGCATCTGCATGCTGGTCCAGATGATTGTCGAGCACAGGCCCGCAATCGACAACGCCTACCGCCGTGGCGTCAATGCAGACGGCAATCCCGTGGCGCGCCAGCTGGTCGAGCAGGTATTTGAACCGTGCGACACCACGTGGCGCGGGCTGGGACCGATTGCCAACTCGGGTCTTTCCATCCGACCAGAATTCGCGCGTTTTGATGCCGGCGCCCGCTTTGACGTGCCCATTGAACCGGCGGTCGAGCCACGCGGATGCCGCTGCGGCGACGTGCTGCGCGGTGCCATCACGCCGAGCGACTGCCCGTTGTTTGGCCGCACCTGCACGCCCGAACACCCCGTCGGCCCCTGCATGGTGAGCTCCGAAGGCAGCTGCGCGGCGTACTTTAGATACCGCGACTATTAGGTTCCGCCGTTCTAACGAACGGCGGACCGGTCGACGCTGCGCCTCACCCATATAATTCCACCCACGATTGGAGTTTTCGATATGTCCCGTACTGCCACCGATAGCACTGTCCTGCTGGGCCACGGCTCCGGCGGCCAGATGATGAAGCGCATTATCGATGAGGTCTTTCTGGATGCCTTTGGGTCGCCCGAGCTGCTTGCGGGCAACGATGCTGGTGTCGCCGCGCTGCCCGCAAGCGGGCGAATCGCCATGTCGACCGACAGCTTTGTGGTAACGCCGCAGTTCTTCCCCGGCGGCAATATCGGCCGCCTCGCCGTATGCGGAACCGTCAACGACGTCGCGACCTCGGGCGCTAACGTGCGCTACCTCTCGTGCGGCTTTATCCTCGAAGAGGGCTATCCCATGGACAAGCTGCGCCAGATTGTGCAGACCATGGCCGAAACAGCACGCGAGGCGGGCGTGTCCATAATCACCGGCGACACCAAGGTGGTCGAGCGTGGAGGTGCCGACGGCGTCTACATCAATACCGCCGGCGTGGGCGAGGTGCCCGCAGGCGTGACGCTCAGCGGTGCCAACTGCCGGCCCGGCGACGCCATCCTGGTATCGGGTACGCTAGGCGACCACGGCATCGCCATCATGAGCCAGCGCGAGGGCCTGGCGTTTTCGAGCACCATCGAAAGCGACGCCGCACCGCTCAATCATCTGATTGCCGACGTGCTCGCCGCCGCCCCCGACACCCGCTGCTTCCGCGACCCCACGCGCGGCGGTCTGGCATCCACGCTCAACGAGTTTGCCCAGGCCAGCGGCGTTGCCATGGAGATCGACGAGGATGCTGTGCCCGTGCGCCCCGACGTGCAGGCGGCATGTGCGATGCTCGGCTACGATGTGCTGCAGGTAGCAAACGAGGGCAAGATGGTTGCCGTGGTGCCGGCCGAGCAGGCCGATGCCGCACTGACGGCCATGCGCGCCGCGCGCTACGGCGAAAACGCCGCGATTATCGGTCGCGTGCTGCCGCTTGCCGAGGGCGCCCGTCCCGCCGTGCGCGTGCGCACCGGCTGGGGCTCGACCCGTATCCTCGACATGCTCGTAGGAGAGCAGCTGCCGAGGATTTGCTAGCGGGCGAGCGCCGGCCGGCGCGGCTTCGCTCCGCCACCAGGCCGTCGTCCCGCCCTGCCCGATCCGCTGCCACCCCAAGATTGAGCGAGCCAAATGTTCACCCTGGAAATGAGCGGGGCACACGTGCGGCAGAGAGCATGTAAATCGACGAATGCATTTCCCCCAAATATCAAATAGCCCCGCGACCGGGCTGAAATCGGTCGCGGGGCTTTGCATTTTCAAGCTTTGCTGTTGTCTACGCTCTGAACTTTGGATACGTCAGCAGCATGAGCGCGACGCTCACGCCCAGCTGCATGAGAATCTGGCGCACGTCGCCGGCACCTCCTAACGCCGCGGCGCGAACCAGATTGGCGACGCCGAGTGGCATGCCGCCGCCAAACCAGAGCGAAAGACCTAGCAGCACCTTGTCACCCATATCAGGCTCAAAGGGCACCGAGGCCACCACCGCCCGATACGCTCGCACCTCAAGGAAGATCAACGCCACGATGAGCAGCAAGGTAACGAGCATCGACGCGATCGATGCAGAGGACGCCGCAGAGCCCGTAAGCTCGCCCACAGTCGCATCCATAAGTAGAACGCCCACCGCATAAATCAGTGACATGACCCCCAGGGTCGTAAGCGCCGAACGCGCCCCAACGCGCCCCGCGCCCCTAGCGCCAACGTTTCTTGCCGTCATCGTTAACCTCCCTAAGCAAAGGGCCCGCCGGCGCGCACCGGCGGGCCAATCTTTCTGGAGCCAGCCCACCTTGGGTGGCCCAAAGCGCATCGGCGCGGCTTTTGCCCGCCTACTCCCCGCAGCCACTCTCGACAAGCGCCACGAGGGCATCGACGGCGGCCGCCTCGTCGGCGCCGTCGGCCGCAATCACAATCTCGCAACCGCAGATCATCCCCAGGCTCATGACCATCAAGATAGACTTGGCGTCCTTGGCGTCTCCGCCCACCTTGCCAACGGTGATCGAGCTCTCGTACTTGCTTGCCTCCTGCACAAACAGCGACGCAGGACGCGCGTGGATACCGCTCGGATTCTTGACGACCGTCGTCTTGGAAACCATCTCTGCTCCTTACTCCACCACGATGTTGTCGGTTGCGGTATCGGCACCATTGCTAGCGATAAGTTTCTTATAGTAGAAGAAGCTCTTCTTCTTACCGCGTTTGCCGGTGCCGTTGCCGTGGTCGTCCTGGTCGACCGAGATCTGGCCGTAGCGCTTGGTCATCTCGGAGGTGCCGGAGCTGATCAGGTCGATAGGGCCCCACCAGGCGTAACCAAAGACGTCGACACCGTCGAGAATCGCCTGGTGCATCTGCTCGACGTGCTCCTTCATATACTCGATGTGCGCGTCGTCGTCGCAGAAGCCGTTCTCATCGCGGTTCTCGGTCATGCCGTTACCATTCTCGGCGATGAAGATCGGTAGGTGGTAGCGATCGTAGATGTGGTTGAGCGTGATGCGGAATCCCACGGGATCGATCGGCCAGCCCCACTCGGTCATCTCGAGGTATTGGTTCTTGATCTCAGTAACCAGCTTGCCGCTCGGCTCGGGGGAAATTTTGCCCTTGTAGCGCATGATGTAGGTCATGTAGTAGCTGATGGAGATGTAGTCAACCACGCCGGCCTTGAGGGTTTCGAGGTCGCCGTCCTCCATCTTGATATCGACGCCGTAGTCGCGTAAGAAACGCTTCACGTAGTAGGGGTACTCGCCCTTGGCCTGGATATCGGTGAAGAACCAGTTGAAGTGGTCCTCAAAAAGCACCTGGAGCTGATCCTCGGGCTTGGAGGTCTCAGCGTAGTTCTCAAGACGGCAGAGCATGTTGCCGATGTGAGCCTCGGGGTCAATCTCGCGCAGTTTGATAACCGCCTTGGCGGAAGCCACGAGCTGGTTGTGAGCGACCTGGAACTTCTCGGGCCAACGGCCGGCATAGGGGTTGGAGCCGTCTTCTTTCTCGTCCCAAATCACGCCGCAGCAGGTGCAGGGGTTGGCGTAGACGTGGTTGATTTCGTTGAAGGTCATCCAATACTTGACCTTGCCCTTGTAGCGGCGGAAAAGCGTCTCAGCATAGTGCTCAAAGGCGTCGACCACGTGACGGCTCGCAAAGCCGTTGTACTCCTCGGCCAGGTGAAGCGGCATATCAAAGTGGTTGAGGGTGACCATGGGCTCGATCCCGTGCTTATGGCACTCGTCAAAGACTTTATCGTAGAAGGCCAGACCCTCCTCGTTGGGCAGGGCGTCGTCGCCGTTGGGGAAGATACGGCTCCAGGAAATGCTCATGCGAAAGACGCCGAAGCCCATCTCGCCCAAAAGCGCAATGTCCTCCTTGTAGGTGTGGTAGAAGTCGATGCCGCGTCGTTTGGGAAAATCATAGGCCATCTCGTCTGCCTTGCGAGCTGCGAGTGACTGTCGCGTAACGGAGTTGAGCGGGCCGCCCTCGACGATGCCCTCGCGGGCGCAGGTCTCGCGGTCGAGCAGAATCACATAGTCGGAGACCGCAGGGCCGCGACCGCCCTCGTCCCATGCGCCCTCGATCTGGTTGGCAGCGGTAGCGCCGCCCCATAGAAAACCCTCGGGAAAAGTCTCACCAAAGTCATAGGTAGAAAGGTCGATCATGGTATGTCCTCATCTCTCTTGGTTGGGTTGGGGATGCGAGCCGCAGGGCGCGACCCGCAATCGGGAGACGCGTTAGCGGGCGGTCAGCGCGCGCACTACGGGCATCATCTTCTTGGCCATGTGCAGCTCGGCGCTGATGGTCATAAGCGTATCCTGGGCGTGCACGAACAGCAGGGAGTACTCGACCTCCTCGCCGCCCGCCTGGCGCTGGATCATCTCGGTCTGCGCTTTGTGCGCCTCAAGGATCTTGGCATCAGCCTCGGCAAGATGCGCGTCTGCCGCATCGAAATCGAACTCCGCCAGGGCATCCATCGCCTTGTCGATGCAGGCGCGGCCGTCGCCAGCGTTGATGATGACGTTCATCGCGACCGCAGGAACGTTGATTGTCTCATCAGCCATCATGGCCTCCTATTCTTGGGTACCGGCCGCCTCCACGGCCGGTACTGAAACATCTGGTAGCAACTAGGCGACGAACTCTGAGTCGCCCGTAGAGGTTTACTCGACAGCAGCTGCGGCAGCGGCCTTGGCGGCTTCCTTGGCAGCCTTCTTGGCCGCTTTCTTTGCAGCCTTCTCGGCAGCCTGCTCTTCCTCGATCTTGCACTGGTAGTTATCGGCAGCCTTAAAGAACGGGAACCACAGAATCGCGGCGATCAGCAGGTTGACGCAGACAAGTGCGATATTGCGCACGTCTCCGCCCGACATAAAGAACGCCGAGACCGCATTGGGCAGGAAGTTCATATCGAAATTCTCGACGTGCAGGCTCGCCCAGCCCATGCTCATCCAGAGGTAGGCGTTGGCAGACAGCAGGATAGACTGCAGCACCATGGGGATGAACATAAAGGGGTTGGCGACGATCGTGGAGAAGACCAGCGGCTCGTTAATGTTGAACAGCGACGGGATAATCGTTGCACGGCCGAGCGTCTTGTTCTTCTTGGACTTGGCAAAGAGCATGTAGAAGGCCAACGGAAGCGTTGCGCCCTCGCCGCCGATCATGATGTAGCGAGTAATGCCGTACGCGTTAATGTTAGTGGGAGCGAGGCCTGCGGCATAGGCGGCCATGTTCTCGGCAAGAGCAGACTTTTGGATGGACTGCTGGATCGGCGAGAACACCCAGCCGGAGATGCCAAAGAAGTAGAAGGTGTCCATGACAAGCGGGATGGCGATGGTGCCGGGCAGCGTCTGGGCAAAGCCGGTAACGGGCGAAAGGATGATCGCGACCGCGCTAAAAACGTCGACCTGGAGCATGTTGGTAAAGAGCCAAGCCACAAAAAGCGACAGCAGCACCGCAATGATGTTATCGAACCAGTTCTTGACGAAGTCGGGCACGAGGCTGTCCTCGGAAAAGAACGTCATGCGCGCCATGCGCTTGTAGATAAAGCCAACGACAAATCCCACGACCATCGCGGTGAACATGCCACCCGCGCCAAACTTGGCCATCTGGAAGACATAGCCCTGATCGGTGATGGTGGGGTTCATGCACAGCATAAAAGCGCCTATACCGGTAAAACCGGCAATCATGCTGCGGTCTTTGCGATCTTCCTTGACCGCAACGTTATGCGGGATGATAAACGCCATGAACATGCCCACGAGGCCAAACGAGAACGTAGTGAGCGGCGACAGGTCGGGCAGGGCCGGGACAAAGCGACGGATAATGTTCCACAGGCTCGGGATGGCCGAGACCATGGAGAAGGGGACGATGTAGAGAACTGCGTCGGAGATAACGCCAAACCAGTAGGTTGAGGTAAGCTTGTTCATCACGGGGACGACATGCTCGGTGATCCACGCCTGGATCGCTTCCATGAACTTTTGCAGCATGTTGTCCCCTCCTAGTCTTCGTCAAGCAGGTCGTAGGCATCCTCGAGGATGCTCTCGCCGTCGAGCGCCGCGTAATAGTCGGGGTCGATGGCCATGACCTTCACGCCGTGAGATGCCACTTGAGACTGGATCTCGGGCACCTCGGAGGCGAAGTGCGGACCGAGCAGGAGGACGTCGATCTTGTCGGCGTAGTCCATAATCTCAGACTTACTGACTGCCTTGATGGTGCAGTCAAGACCCTTGGACTTTGCGACCTTGCGCATGCCTGCCGCCATAAAGCCGGTCGAGGCACCGATGCCGCAAGCGAGGAGAATGCGAACGGTGCCGTTCTCATCTGCCATGGGGTACTCCTTTCCCAATAAGCGGGCTCGAGGCAGCTCCGATGCCGCTGCGATCCCCGCTGTGTTCTTGGGCGCCCGTGTCGACCCGGCCGCCCTTGACCGTGACTGCACTATACGCGGCGGAGGGCTCTTGCCGCCAACCGACTTTTTGCCGCATAGCGGCAAGGCAGCAGATTTTCCGCCCGCACGGCAAGCCGGGCGATTTTCCGCTTGGGCGGCAAATTAGAAAAGACACCCTTTCTTAACCTGAGATACCATGGGGCGGTACACCCTGTCTGCCGTTCATCTCTTGGAGGAAAGCCATGGCGAGCGCCAAGCAGAACCGCATCAACCGCATGATCGACGTGCTCGAAAACAGCAGCTCATGGGTGTCTTCCTCGATGCTTGCCGGCCTTTTGGGCGCGAGTGAGCGAAGCATCCGCAACTATGTTGCAGAGGTCAACGAGACCGGTACGCGACATATCGAATCGTCTAAAGAGGGCTATCGCCTTGCCACGGCGGCGCCGGCTGCCGCCAGCGCTTCCGCTAGTCCTTGCGAAGGTGTCAATACCCTCCCCGCGAACGCGGACTCCAGGCGCGACTTTACTATCTCCCGCCTTGTCAACGCATGCGATGGACTCTCCGTCTTTGATATCGCCGATGAGCTCTTTATCAGCGAGAGCACGTTTCAGAGCTCCGTGATGCCGCAGGTGCGCGCGCTCGTTCGGCAGTTCGACCTCAATGTCGAGACACACGACTACCGCATGAAACTCACGGGGCGAGAGGCCGACAAGCGCAAGCTTCTCGGCCACATAGCCACCCACAACTCCTATGGCTATTTCACCTCAACCAAAACGCTCGAAAACATGTTTCCCGACTTTGACGTGCAGGCAACCCTCTCGAGCTTGGTCGCGATCTGCCAGCGCTCGGATCTATTTATCAACGGCTACGCGCTCTCCAACCTGCTCGTGCACCTGTTAGTGATCATCATCAGGCTCACCTCGAACAACGAGCTCAGCGAGGTGGACGGCCCCATCGACGCAGACGGCCTAGTGACACAACTCGGGCAGCGCGAACAGATCGTACGCTGCGCCCAGCGCATTGCCGCCTACTTTGAGAAGGAGTTTGGTTGTGCCATCCCACGCGACGATTTTCAGCAGATTCTGCTGCTTTTGGCGCTTTCCGTCGAGCGTTGCGATTTTGACGAGCTCAGCCGCGAGAAGCTCTCAAGCATCATTGACCGCGAATTTGTAGACATGGTTCTGGGGATCCTCGACGAGTGCGGAAAGCGCTACGACCTGCCACGCTTTATCGACGAGCCCATGCGCCTACAACTCGTCCTGCATATGTTTAACGCCTACCAGCGCGCCGTCTACCGCGTAAGCTACCCCAACCCGCTCGCCGCGCAGATCAAAAGCGAGTACGCACCGGTCTACGACATGGCGGTCTATATCGCCCACCGCTTCTCCACCGCCATGGATATTGAGGTGGGCGAAAACGAAATCGCGTTTATCGCCTTTCATATCGGCGCTTACTTTGAGAAGTTCTCCGCACCCGACGGCGCCGTCACCTGCACAGTGATTATCGAGGAGTACCACGACTTTGCACGAAGGCTCGTCGACGACCTCAAGACCGAGTTTGGCGATGACATAAGCGTTGTCGCCGTGATGAGCTGCGATAGTTACCTGGCCAATCCGCCCGAAAGCGATGCGGTAATCACCACAATCGACGTGCCGGTTTGTGGAGGCACCACCAAAGTCTTGATCGGACCCATCCTCACTAAGCAAAACGTGCGAAAGATCCGCGACCGGCTTTGCGCCATCCAGGAGCGGCGGCGGCGCCTCTATGCCCAGGGCCTTTTGGGGCGTCTGCTGCAGCCGGGGCTGTTTATACGCAACATAGACGTAGTCGACGCCACAAGCTGCATCGACCAAATGGGGAAGCTTTTGGCTGTTCAGGGGCTCGCAACGCCTGAGTTTATCGCTGACGTGCATCTGCGTGAGAGCGTCTCGTCGACGGCGTTTACTGACAGCCTCGCCATACCCCACGCGATCTCGGTATATCCCAAGCGCTCGTTTATCGCTGTGGCCCACAATGACACCCCGATTCCCTGGGGACGCCACGACGTGCGGTTTGTGCTGCTCATAGGCATCGCACAGGAAGATATGGGGCTCTTTAGAGATGTGCTCGACCTGATTATCGAAGTGTTCTCCTCGGTAGAGACCACGATGAGGCTCATGCAGACCGACACGTTCGAAGAGTTTCTGGCTGCGTTTACGCACGATATCGGATAAAGGGCTCAACCCGCATCCTCGACATGATCGTGGGAGAGCAGCTGCCGAGGATCTGCTAGCGGGCGAGCGCTGGCTGGTGCGACGTGGCTCACTATCCCTGAAGATGTTTTGATTCCAAACGTGCCCGACGCGCAAGCCCAGTATTATGGGGTGCGTTTTGGAACCCAATGACGGGAGCTTTCATGGCAGCAGCTTTTTCCCATGTGATCTTTGACCTGGACGGCACCATCCTCAACACGATCGAGGACCTGGCGGCCGCCGGCAACCACACCTGCGAGATGCACGGCTGGCCCACGTTTGCCGTGGACGAGTACCGCTACAAGGTGGGAAACGGCATGCTTAAGCTGGTTGAGCGCTTTATGCCCGCCGAATACGCGGGCGACGGCCGTATGTTTGAGCAGACGCTTGCCGAGTTTAGGGCCTATTACGGCGAGCACAAGGAGGACCATACCTCACCCTACGCCGGCACGATTGAGATGCTCGACCGTCTGCGCGCAGCGGGCGTTCAGCTTGCCGTGCTCACCAACAAGGATCATATTTCGGCAGCCCCGCTTATCGAGAAATACTTTGGCCGCGATCGCTTTGCGTTGGTACAGGGCCGCGTGGACGCATTTCCGCCCAAGCCCGAGGCACCCGTCACGTTGCATGTGATGAAAGAGCTGGGCGCCGATCCGGCAACCACGCTCTATGTGGGCGATTCGAATGTCGATGTTCTGACCGGCCACAACGCCGGCCTTAAGAGCGCGGGCGTCAGCTGGGGCTTCCGCGGCCGCGCAGAGCTTGAGGCCGCCGGCGCCGACTACGTGGTGGACACCCAGGACGAGCTCGCGGCGCTGATTCTGGGCGAGTAACGAGCGACACTGCTTAACGCAGCTGCGACAATTCTTCCGTGCGGAAAGCGCATCCCGTTTTGAAGCTCCGGAATGGGATGCGCTTTCCGTTTGAGGCGCATCAGGGAAACCGCATCCCGTTTCAGAGCAATATTCCGGGTCGCACTTTCCGCAACCCACCCCATCCGGAAACCGCGACCCGCTATTCGGCCAAAAACCGGGCCGCATTTTCCCGACCACCCGATGCAACGTCAATGCACCAACCGCGCCCAAGGAGTGTCCCCAACTGCCGGCAGAGACGATATGAGCAGGACATAAAAACATTGAGAGCCCCTGCTGCA
>CAJJTG010000058.1 GCA_905194675.1 uncultured Collinsella sp.
GTACTGGGACAAGCCAGCGCGATTAGGAGTTCGCCAGGTAGTGCTTGATCTCCCACTCGGTGATCGTGGATTCGAACTTATGCCACTCGTCACGCTTCTTTTTAAGGAAGAAGCTGTGGATGTGCTCACCGAGGGCATCCTTCATAAACTGCGAGTCCTCAAATACGTCGAGCGCCTCTTTGAGCGAGCGCGGCAGCGGCGTGTAGCCGGCCTCGACCATCTGACGGTCGGTGAGCTTGAGCGTCTCGGCCGTGGCCTCGGGCGGGAGTTCCAGTTTGCGCTCGATGCCGTCGAGACCGGCCGCCAGCGTGACGGCGTTGACCAGGTACGGGTTGGCCATGGGGTCGGGGCTGCGAAGCTCAATGCGTGTGGAAAGCTGCTTGCCGGGCTTGTAGACCGGGATGCGGATCATGCTTGCGCGGTTGCGCAGGCCCCACGTGGCGTACTGCGGCACGGAGTCGCCGCCCGTGGTGATGCGCTTGTACGAATTGACCGTGGGGTTGGTGATGGCGCTAATCTCGCGCGCGTGCGCCAAGATACCGGCCATATAGTGCTTGGCGACGTCGGAGAGATGGTACTTCTCGTCGCCCTCGCCCCAAAAGACGTTGTTGCCGTCATGGTCGAACAGCGACTGATGCAAAAACATGGCGCTGCCGTCCTCGCCCGCCAGCGGCTTGGGCATAAAGGAGGCGTGGCAGCCGCTCTCGTAAGCCTGCTGCTTAATGATGAGCTTGGCCGTGGTAATGGCGTCGGACATGCTCAGGGCCTCGGCGTGGCGCAGGCTCATGCCGTGCTGTGAGCGACCGGCGGCGTGGAAGGTGTACTCCACGGGCACGGACATCTTCTCGAGCGTGAGGACCGTGTTACGACGCAGGTCGCGAGCGGCATCGCTCACCGAAAGATCGAAGTAGCCCACGTTGTCGAGCGGCTCGGGCGTGTGCTCGTCGGGGAAGTAGTAATACTCCAGCTCAGCGCCCACGTTGAGCAGATAGCCAGCCTTCTCGGCCTTGCGGAACATGCGGCGCAGGGCATCGCGCGGGTCGCCGGCAAACGGCTTGCGATCGGGAGTGCACACGTCGCAGAACACGCGGGCGACGCCGTTGTGGCTCGGGCGCCACGGCAGAATCTGGAAGGTCGAGGCATCGGGGAACGCCAGCATATCGGCTTCCTCGGGCGTGGCAAAGCCCTCGATGGCCGAGCCGTCAAAGCCAATGCCCTCCTCAAATGCGACCTCGAGGTCCTCGGGGCTAATAGCAAAGTTTTTGAGGCGGCCGAGAATGTCGACAAACCACAGACGCACAAAGCGGATATCACGCTGCTCTACGGAGCGGAGTACGTAATCGATGTTCTGCTGGTTCATGTCGCTCCCCTTTCTTTCGGGCGGGTTTCGACTGGTCTATATCGCAGATACTATCGCAGAAAAATGTTTCCGCAGGGTTAAAGCGTATCAAGCGCTCAAAAAACGTGCGCGAACAGGCTGTCTGACTTACGCGCGATCATAAAGGATCACTCCTTCGCGCTCGATTACCGCGGCAAGATCGTCATCAAGATGATCACTCGAGACGAGATCAACCTGCCTCCCGGTTTCCTTGCGCACTGCCTCGCCAAACGCCGACAACGCAAAAAGACCAAAGCCCTGCTCGCGATCGACTTCGAGGCGCAAGTCGATATCACTATCTGCACGCGCCTCGCCACGGGCATACGATCCAAATAGGATCACGGTTTTGATGGCGGGAATCGGGCTGGCTGCCTCGCGGACGGCGGACTCAATCTGAGCGGTATCCAAAATGCCCGCTGTGGCGCTTTCGCTCGCAGAGCTTTTACCGAGTGAAGGCACAAACGGCAGCGAGCGCTCGCGCAACATCTGCCTCATGAACATATTGACCGCAACGGACGAAGTCATGCCGAGTTCTTCGCACAGCTCGGCAAATGAATCTTTAATTGACGAGTCCACTCGAACACTCAGCACAGACGCAGCCATGGATACCTCCTGTATGACATTGTCTATATAATATCACACAGACTAGCGCGAGGTCGAAGCGCGGTGTTCGATGTGACCGGGGATCTCGATGCGCTTGGGGGCGAGCTTTGCGGCGTCGCCCACCGTAGTGGTAACGACGTCGATGCGCTCGGACAGACGCTCGATTACGCGCTCGGCGATGGTGTGGGTGTCTTGCGCGGCCGTGGTCACACCGCCAAAGAGCACGTGGTTCCAGGGGTAATCGTCAAACGTTGCGATCTTAAGGCCCGCCGGCAGCGAGGGACCCAGCTGCGCCAGTGCCTCGGTCAGGCGCAGGAAGACCAGGCCGTTGACGGCAATGAGGCCGAGCTTTTTACCCGCATAGCCGCGGATGGTCTCGTCCAGGCGACTGACACCCTCGGCACCACCGTCCGCCAAGGTGACGACCTCGCCGGCCAGGCCGCGGCGCGAGAGCTCGTCGGCAAACGCCTCAGCGCGCTCACGACGCACGGGGCTGTCATCGCTTGCCTCGGTAAGCAGGCACAGACGCTCGCTGCCCGCAGCAGCCAAGGCGTCTACCAGGCCGGCGACCAGCTCACGGTTGTTAGATGTCACCAGATCGATGCCGCCATCGGCAACATCGCGGTCGAGCAGCACAACGGGTAGGCGTCCCGCTGCCGCGGCGATCGCCTCGTCGTTGCCGCCACAGGTGTTGACGACCAGGCCGTCCACGCCGGCATCGATAAGTCTGGTGAGCGACTCTGCCTCCTTGGCGGGGTCGTTGCCGCTAATGGCCGTCATGAGCGAGCAGCCGCGCGCGGCGGCGCTGGCGGAAAGCCCTTCGAGCATGGCGCTGGAGAACGGGTTGGCGATGTCGGCCAGAATCACGCCGATGAGGTTGGTGCGCGAGCTGCGCAGATTGCGTGCGGCGGCACGTGGGCGATAGCCGGTGCGCTCGATAACCGCCGCGATGCGGGCGCGGGTCTCCTCGGTCATCTGCCCGGGGCGGTTATTGAGATAGCGCGAGACCGTGGCCGGGCTCACGCCCGCCGCGGCGGCAATGTCCTTGATTCTCATCTGCGCCATAGCGCACCCCGTTTCCCCATTGTCGGCAGTCTGAGCCATTTTAGGCATTTTTAATAATTTCGGTTGCAAAACGCTGTAGGTGAGCAGCATCGTTTTGCGTCTCGAGCAGATGCGATGATGGGCTAGATAGACGAGTCTTTGGACAGCTCGAAATAGTCGGGATACAAGGCGATAACCGGGCCCTGCTCCTCGGGCATCAGGTGCAAGTGCGTCTCGGCCAGATAGCTCGCCGTGTCGGTATCGCCCCTCTTAATGGCCTCGAGAATCCGGCGATGCTGTCGACGAATCGGCTCCCAATCCAGATCCTGCGACACCATACGCAACCAGTTGTATCGCTCAAAATGCGTGTTGACGCTCTTCATCCAATCCCACAGCATGTGACGACCGGCAATCTCAAAACACGTCTCATGAAACAGGTTATCCAAGTCGAAAAAGCGACGCGTCTCGCTATGGTCGAGCGACTCGGACTCGGCAAGAATCTGCTCGAGCCGATGCTTTTGCTCGGACGTGGCAGCCGAACAACATTTAATGAGTACGCTTCTTTCGAGTTTCTCGCGCAAGAAACAGGCATTCTCGGCGTGTTCCATGCTGATCTTAGAGACGTAGGTACCACTCTTGGGACGCGTTTCCACCAGCTCTTGCTCGCGCAGGCGCACAAAGGACTCGCGAATTGGCGTGCGCCCGATCCCCGTCTCCTTTTCCAAACCAATCGCCGAAAGGCGCGTGCCGGGCCTAAGCTCGGCATAGATGATCTTGGAGCGCAGTGCGTTGTATGCCTGATCTTGCAGGCTCTGATAATGCTGGTGTTGTTCCATAAAGCCCTCGGATGAAGCCCACGGTTTGTCGAATTCCACCACGTAATACTATCGCATCGACACGCCCCAGCTCCCAATCAGTCTTTTTGGGACGGGGCTCTTTTGGACTATGAGCGCTCGTATTTCGTAGCGCGGCCTGTCCCCTGCTTTACAATTGCGCTTCGACCAATCAGCGATTCGAGTGCCGCCAACGTCCGCATGCGGCTCAGCCCCGTCTGTTTTTCAATCTCGCTTCGCGACATAATTCGCCCGCCCGACAAGGCCTTGAGAACCAGGACCTCTTCCTCGGACCCTTCAAAGGCATCGGTAACGGGCAATGTGACGGCCACCATGCCGCCGCGAACATCAAAAATTGGTTGATTGATCGAATCGCGATAGACACGTCTAATGCGCGCAATTCCCGTACCAAATTTCTCGATGTAATCCAGCTTTAAAAAGACCTCGGCGACAATTGGGTTTCTGAGCACAGATATCTGCCCATACAGGTATTGTTCCGTCGTCAAACCGGCAGGCAGCGATCCGGGGGAGGTCACAACGACACGATCATCGTACAGGGCAATTTGAACGTTCGCTCGAACGTCCCACGTCCGATGCACCAAAGCGTTTGCAACAGTTTCGCGGAATGCCTCAAGAGGAATTCGATCGGTTTGGACGCGCTCCATTCCTTCGATACGCTCATAACGGTAGTAGCGTGCAAACATAGCCACTGCCCTGTCCACCTGCTCAATTGCGGATACATTTGTCGCCGCCTCGCGATCCAAGATCACATCCTCGGTATCACCAAAACGGACGCAGTCGATGCCCGGAAAATCATTCTTATCCGCTAAAATCGCCGCGGCATTGGTATAGCCATCCTTGCCGAGCAAGCGGAGCGTACGCATGATATCCGGCGTTAGCTCGGAAATGCCGAGGTGTTCAACACACTTATGCTCGAGCGTATGAAAGCCCAAGTCCTGGCAAGCCGACGTGAGCGCGTCGAACGTTACGTTGCTGCCTTCGAGCGTCAGCCTGCCATACTCAAACCGGTCGACCTCCACCGTTGCCGAATCGTTTCGCCTGTAGGCCTTTCCCTTGCTTCGATAGGGTTTGTCCTGGCCCTCATAAACCGTAAGGATTACGGTCCCGTGTTTCTCATCGCGCTCGAGCGTGTAACGGGGAGCGGGATCCAAGCTGTCATTAATCATGTTCTCGATGCGGAGACACTCTGCGACCGGATCTGCAAGGCCGACAGCCACGCCCTCGTCATCAACGCCAAACTCAATCTTGCCCGTCCCGTAGTTTGCATAGGCGCTCACCGTTTTAAGAAACGTCGGCGTAACGCTTTCCTTGTATTCGACTGTAGGGTTCTCTCTAACAACCATATGCACAACCCTCTCGTTTCGTACCATTCATAACCGTATTATAAGACGAAAACCGTTTGCGTACTGATTTATCAAAGACGCAAACGGTTTTCGTCTTTATTTGCGTACGGAATTAAGACGCATAATTTCGCTTTCGTATGGCTCAATACCGGACACAGACTGTTTTCGTCTGTCAATACGCCTGCAATCCAAACGAAAAGAGCCCCGAGCTCGTATGAACTCGGGGCTCTTTGTGCCGCACATCTATGAGAGGAGAAATTCGATGCGTACGGGCGCTACTCCATGAAGCCGCAATGGTGCAATGGGGCCAGATTTACATGCACCAAGTTGGTGCAAAGTAACCTGCCCCCACGCAACAAGGGGTTGACTAGAGCTCGCAGGCAACCTTGTAGCCATCGCCGATGGCATCGCGGATGTTGCCGCACTTGTTGGCATCGCCCAGCACGTGGGTGGCAACACCGGCAGCGGCAAGGTCGTCGGCCAACTTGGTATTGGGACGATAGCCCATGGCGAGCACCAGCGTATCGGCATCGGCGATGGTGTGGGCCTCGCCATCCTTCTCGTAGCTGATGGCATCCTCGGTGATCTCGGTCACCTTGGCCTCGGTCAGCACGTGGACGCCCTTGGAGAGCATGCGCGTGATGAGCACCGCGCGACCGGCACCACCCTCGTTGGCGGCGAGCGTCTTGGTCATCTCGATAACGGTGACGTCGCGATTGGCCGGCGACAGATCGTTGACCAGTGGGGCCAGGTAGTCGGCCGTCTCGCAACCGACGGTGCCGCCGCCCACGATGACAATCTTCTTGCCCGGGAAGGCCTTGCCACCCAGCAGGTCGTCGGCCGTCATGACCTGCTTAAATCCCTGCATGAAGGCCGGGGCGATGGGCTCGGCGCCATAAGCCAGGACAACCTCGTAGCCCGCGTAGTCACGCTGAATGTCCTCGGCCGAAAGCTCGGTACCAAAGACGCACTTCACGCCCGCCTTAGCAAGACGGCGATACTGGTACTTGATCACGCGGGTGAGTTCCTGCTTTGCCGGCGGAACGGCCGCGATGCGCATCTCGCCGCCCGGTTCGTCCTGTTTATCCACGAGCACCACATTGTGACCGCGCTTGGCGGCAATGTAGGCTGCCTCCATGCCCGCAGGACCAGCGCCCACAACCAGTACGTTCTTGGCCTCGGCGGCAGGCTCGTAGCCGGCCTCATCGCGCTCCACGTCCGGGTTGACGGTGCAGGAGATGCGCTTGCCAAACATAATGCCGTTCAGGCAGCGCAGACAGCCAATGCAGGGGCGGATGTCGTCGGCGTTGCCGGCAGCGGCTTTGTTGCAGAACTCGGCATCACATAGATTGGCGCGACCCATCATGCAGATATCGGCAGCACCATCCTCGATCAGCTCCTCGGCGATCCAAGCCTCGTTGATACGTCCGACGGTGGCGACGGGAATGTTGACGTGCTTTTTGATCTCGCGCGAGCAGGCGGCGTGCGAGGCCTGCTGCGTGCCGGCGGCGGGAATCGCAGAGCCGCGCTTGATGGTGGTGCCGCCCGACACGTGAATCATGTCGACGCCGGCCTTCTCCAGGCGACGCGAGACGTAGATCATGTCGTTGAGGGTCAGGCCACCATCGGTGTACTCGTCACCCGAGATGCGGACGTCGATGATAAAGTCCTTGCCGCAGCGCTCGCGAATCTCGGCGATGACCTCGAGCAAAAAGCGCATGCGGGCGTCGAGCGAGCCGCCGTACTCGTCGGTGCGCTTGTTGTAGAGCGGGGTCAAAAAGCCGCCGAGCATGCCGTGGGCGTGCGCCGCGTGGACCTCGACGCCATCGACGCCAGCCTTTTGCATACGCACGGCGGCGTCGCCAAACTGGTGCGTGAGCTCGTGGATCTCGTCGACCGTGATGGGGCGCGGTGCCTCGCGGGCGTAAGACGGGCCCACAAAGGACGGAGCGATCAGGCGAGGCGTGCCCGGAATGTTAAAGGCCATGTAGGCGGGGTGGAAGAGCTGCGGCATGATCTTGCAGCCGTACTCGTGGACGGCCGCGGCGAGCTTTTCCCAGCCGGGGATAAACGTGTCGTCGTAGCAGCACATGTCACCCGGCAGATAGGTATAGGTGGGCTCGACCGTCACGACCTCGGTGATGATGAGGCCCACGCCGCCCTTGGCGCGGGCACGGTAATGATCGACCAAGTCGTCGGTCACATAGCCATGATCGGCCAGGTTGGTAGATACCGGCGGCATAAAGACGCGGTTCTTGACCTCGGTTGTACCGACCTTGATCGGGCTAAAGAGCATCGGATAGGCGGAGGACTCCATACAGGGTTCCTTTCGTTTGAGCCGCTCGGCGGCAGTTGCTAACGTACCTATCGTAGCAGTAACTGCGCAGCACCCGACAGATCGCAGATTGCACGGCACTCGTCAAAAGGAGAAACAGAGACGTCCCCGTTCACCTTATTTGATACCGCGGCCCAAGTCTTCGGCAATTTTGTCCACACCCTTAAGCGCGGCGCAGGTTTTTTTGTTGGAGCAATGTCCCGTGCAAACGCCACCTTGAGCGCAGTCGGCGCAGGTGCCCTTGCGATAAATGCGCACGCACACGGCGACAAACGCAATACCGATAACAGCCAGTACAACAATATCGATAGGTGCCATAGCAAGCCTCCTCTAGTTAACCATCACTTACTTTACCCCATTCTCCACCTGCCAAAAAGGGACAGGTATATTTTGGTCGGTTTTATCTGCGGAAACGCCACATCTCCCTCACCAAAAAGCCCGAGTGTCGCGGGACACCCGGGCTCGTGGAAAGGGGCTAATCCTTATTCGGACTTAAGCGGAAACTGCGGCGGAAGCAGTGTCGGTCTCGTCCTCGTCGGTCCAAGCGTGCTTGGGCATGGGACGGAAAATCTGGAAGAGCATCGCAACCAGCAGCACGATGGCCACAATCGTCCAGAAACCAAACTGTCCAAGAACGAACAGGTTGTAGAACTGGTTGATGAACAGGCCGATGACCCAAGCAAAGGCGCACTCGTAGCCGATGGCAATCGCGGTCCACTTGCCGGAGTCCATCTGGTTGCGGATGGTGCCCATGGCGGCAAAGCACGGAGCGCACAGCAGGTTGAATGCGCCAAAGGCAACGCAAGCGCCCATAGTCGGGAACATGCCGGCAAACGCGGTCCACAGGCTCGGGTCGGTCTCGCCGGCGTCGGCGACGGACAGCAGCGAACCGGCGGTGGCGACGACGTTCTCCTTAGCGACAAGGCCCGAGACGGTCAGCGCAGTTGCCTGCCAGGTGCTAAAGCCGAGCGGGGCGAAGATCCAGGCGACCAGGTTGCCCAGCATGGCAAGCACGGAGTAGTCCATGAACTCCTCGGGGATGCCCTCCATAGCAGGCAGGAAGCCAAACGTGCCGTTGTAGCTACCAAAGTTGGACAGGAACCACACCACGACAGTGGAGGCAAAGATGACCGTGCCGGCCTTCTTGATAAAGGCCCAGCAGCGCTCCCACACGTGCAGCGCCCAAGAGCGGATCGCCGGGAAGTGGTAGGCAGGAAGCTCCATAACGAACGGCGTCGGACGGCCGGCGAAGAGCTTGGTCTTCTTGAGCATGAGGCCCGAGGCGATGACGGCAAAGACGCCCAGGAAGTAGAAGAGCGGGCTGATCCACGCGGCGGTGGTGGAAGAATCGCCGATGATGGAACCCATGAGCAGGGCGATGATCGGCAGCTTAGCGCCACAGGGAATGAACGTGGTGGTCATGACCGTCATGCGGCGGTCCTTCTCGTTCTCGATGGTCTTGGTGGCCATGACGCCGGGGACGCCGCAGCCCGAGGACACGAGCATGGGGATGAAGGACTTACCGGACAGGCCAAAGCGGCGGAACACGCGGTCCATGATGAAGGCGACGCGAGCCATGTAGCCGCAGTCCTCCAGGAAGGACAGCATGACGAACAGCAGGAACATCTGCGGCACAAAGCCGAAGATGGCGCCCAGGCCGCCGACAATGCCGTCGCAGACCAGCGAATCGACCAGGCCACCGTCCTCGGTGCCGCCCGCCACAAGGGCGTCGTGGACCATGGTGGTAATACCCGGAACATACGGGCCATACTCTGCCGGGTCAACCGAATCGGCAGCGTCGCCCGCGGCCTCGACAGCTGCGTCGTAGGCGTCGCGACCCTGGCCGAGCACATACCAACCGTCGGTACCAAAGAGCTGGTCGTTGGTGAAGTCGGTCACCGTGCCGCCCAAGGTAGAAACGGCGATGTAGTACACGCAGAACATGATGACCACAAAGATCGGCAGGCCCAGGATACGGTTGGTAACCACGCGGTCGATCTTCTCGGAGGTGCTCATCTTTGCCGGAGCCTTGGTGAGGCACTCGTCAATGATGTGGGCAATGACGCCGTAGCGCTCGCCGGTAATGATGGACTCGGCATCGTCGTCGCAGTCCTGTTCGCACTGGGCGACCAGCTGCTCCACGCGAGCGGCCTTCTCCTTGGTGAGGTTGATGAGCTTGCAGGCGTCCGCATCGCGCTCAAACAGCTTGACCGCGTAGTAGCGGCGCTTGTTGGCGGGAACGCTCGCCGGCAGGTTGTTTTCGATGTGGTCCAGAACGTCCTCGATGGAGGAATCGAACTTGTGCTCCGGCACCTGGCCCTTGGAAGCAGCGGACTTCTTGACCT
>CAJJTG010000059.1 GCA_905194675.1 uncultured Collinsella sp.
ATGAGGCGCACCACGCCGGCCTTGCCAAGGGCGGCGACCGCAGCGCCTATCTCGACATGCCCGATATCCTCAAAGCCCTGGGCGACCCGGTTGTTATGGCTGCGACGGCCACCGCGACGGCTCCGGTCGTGGCCGAGCTTGCCCGCATGCTGCCGATTACTCGCACGGTGGTCGACGAGACCGTGCGCGAGAACTTGCGGCTCGAGGACGACCGCGATCTTGCGAGCCGCGAAAACCGCCTGGTGTCCATCGTCGCGACGGGGGAGAAGACCGTCATCTACGTTAACTCGCGTGATCAGTCCGTGGCGCTTGCCAAGACGCTACGCAAACGCGTTCCCGACTACGCGTCGCATATCGCCTTTTACAACGCGGGCCTTACGCGCACCGACCGCCATCGCGTAGAGGAGGCGTTTCGTGACGGATGCCTCAGCTGCATTGTCTCGACCTCTGCCTTTGGCGAGGGCGTCAACCTTCCCGATATTCGCCATGTCGTGCTCTACCACATGCCGTTTGGCGCGATTGAGTTTAACCAGATGAGCGGCCGCGCCGGTCGCGATGGCCAGCCCGCCGTGATCCACCTGCTCTATTCGTCGCGCGACGCCCGCATTAACGAGCGCCTACTCGACTGCTATGCGCCCGAGCGCGACGAGCTCGTCACGCTCTATCGCGCGCTGCAAACCATGTGGCGCTCCAACCGCGGCAAGACCGGGGACGATTCCTTTAGCGCGAGCGATATCGACATCGCGCAGATGTGCCTTGCCATCGATGCTCGCACGCCGGTCGACGAGCGCTCGGTGGAGAGTGGCCTGGGAATCTTCGAAGAGCTTGGTTTCTGTCGCGTTTCGGGGTTTGACGACACCCGTCGCATCGCGATGGCCGAAAACCCCGGCCGTGTGCAATTGAGCAGGTCAATTCGCTATTTGGAGGGGTTGCGTTCGCGCATGGAGTTCTCGGCTTTCCGGAGTTGGGCGCTCGATTCGTGCGCTTCTGATATGCTAGCCAAAGTTAACCGCCCGATCGTACCGCGGGCCTAGGGGAAGGGGACCTCGATGGATGCCGCAGCCCGTACCGCCCATGATTCCACCCTCCAGCCGTTCTCGGAGATGGAGCACTATAAGCATGCCGATGAGCTGCCGCCCGAGATTATGGCGGACAGCTACGACAAGCTGGAGCGCCTGTGCCTCAAATATATGAATGAGGACGACTTTTCTAAGGTGGAGCAGGCCTATTGCTTTGCTGCCGAGAAGCACTGCAACCAAAAGCGCCGCTCGGGTGAGATGTACATCAACCATCCCGTCGAGGTGGCCATCATTTTGGCCGATCTCAAGATGGACTGCGATGTGGTGTGCGCCGCGCTGCTGCACGATACCGTCGAGGATACCGAGACCTCGCTTGCTGATGTTTCCGGCCTGTTTGGCGATACGGTGGCCGAGCTCGTCGATGGCGTGACCAAGCTCACCAACATCGAAGTCGACAGCATGGACGAGAAACAGGCGCTCACGCTGCGCAAGATGTTCCTCGCCATGTCCAAGGACATCCGCGTTATCATCGTCAAACTCGCCGACCGCCTGCATAATATGCGCACGCTCGCCGCCCTGCGCGAGGACCGTCGCCTGTTTAAGGCACGCGAGACTATGGACGTGTACGCGCCCCTGGCCGACCGTCTGGGCATGAGCTCCATTAAATGGGAACTCGAGGACCTGTCCTTCTTCTACCTTGAACCCGACGCCTACCAGCGCATCGCACGCATGGTGGCGGAGTCGCGCGAGGTCCGTGAGCGCTATCTGGCCGAGACCATCAAGACGCTCACCGACGAGCTCAACCGCATTGGCCTGGAGGACTTCCAGATCAACGGCCGTTCCAAGCACTATTGGTCCATCTACCAAAAGATGAAGCGCAAGGGCAAGGAATTCTCCGAGATCTACGACCTGGTGGCACTGCGCGTCATCACGCATTCGGTGCGCGATTGCTACTCCACGCTCGGCGCGGTGCATACGCTGTGGCACCCCATGCCCGGGCGCTTTAAAGACTATATTGCCATGCCCAAGGTCAATAACTACCAGTCGCTCCATACGACGGTTATCGGCCCCACGGCTCGTCCGCTCGAGATTCAGATTCGTACCTACGAGATGCACGAGCAGGCCGAGTACGGTATTGCCGCCCACTGGCTCTATAAGAAGTCGGGCGGATCGTCTGCGTCTAAGACCAATGATGCCCAGCGTCTGGACGACCAGATTAACTGGCTCAAGCATTCGCTCGATTGGGCGGCGTCTGACGAAATCACCGATGCCAAGGAATACCTGCACTCGCTGAAGGTCGACTTGTTTGACCAGGAGATTTTTGTCTTTACGCCCAAGGGCGAGGTCATGGCGCTTCGTGCCGGCTCTACACCGCTCGACTTTGCCTACGCCGTCCATACCGAGGTCGGCAACCACTGCGTCGGTGCCAAGATCAACGGTGCGGTGGCGCCGCTTACGCACGAGATCAAGACGGGTGACCGTGTCGAGATTTTGACCAACAAGAGCTCTAAGCCGTCGCGCGATTGGCTCAAGATCGTCAAGACACCTTCGGCCAAGTCAAAGATTCGCCGTTACTTCGCCGCCGCGACCAAAGACGATGACGCTGCTGCCGGCCGCGATATACTGGCCAAGGACCTGCGCAAGCGCGGGTATGGCATCTCTACGCCGCGCTCGACGCGTGCGCTCAACGCCGTGGCGGAGCAGTTTAACTACAAGCAGCTCGAGGACCTGTTTGCCGCCGTTGGTGCGGGTAAAGTCGCCCCGCGTGCCGTGGGCAACAAAGTCGAGCAGATTTTGGACCCCAAGCCTGAGGAGCAGCTCACCAAGGCCGAGGCCATTGCCGAGGTCGTGAAGCAGCCTGCGCGCGGATCAAACCGCAAGCCGCAAAAGCGCGGCAAGAGCGCCAGCAACGGTATCATCGTCAAAGGCGAGAGCAACAGCGGCCTGCTGGTCCGTCTGGCGCATTGCTGCAATCCGGTGACGGGCGACGACATCGTCGGTTTCATCACGCGCGGTCGCGGCGTTTCGGTTCATCGCGCCAACTGCCCCAACGTCAAGGGTCTTATGGAGCATCCCGAGCGCATGATCGAAGTGGAGTGGGACGGCGCTGCCGACACCCTCTTCCAGGTCGAGATCGTGGTCGAGTGCCTGGATCGTATGGGCTTGCTCAAGGACGTCACCATCGCCATTGGCGATGCGGGCGGCAATATCCTTTCTGCCGCCACGTCGACCAACCGCGAGGGTATTGCAACCCTGCGCTTTATGGTCGAGATTTCGGACGCGAGTGGTCTGGATCCGCTGCTGGCCTCCATCAGCAGCGTTGACTCGGTCTACGACGCGCGCCGCCTGATGCCCGGCGAGGGTGGAGCCCAGCTTAAGCGCCGCGTTTAGTCGCGACGAACGTGCCACATTATCGATATTCGCTACACTCGAGGCATCGTTTGATGCCTCGAGTTCTATAGAGAGGAGGGGGGCATGAGTGCTGTGTCCTTGGATTTAACTCCCAAGGGATCGGTCGAGATTGAGACGCTCGTAAACGGTCCCATTCAGACCAATAGCTATGCTGTTATTTCGGACAATGAGTGCGTGATTATCGACCCTGCGTGGGAAGGCGAGCGCCTGGTGGAGCATATTCGAGCCGAGCATCCCGGCGTACGCGTGCTTGGCGCCGTATGCACTCATGGCCATGCCGATCATGTTGGTGGTGTTGCCGGCGTGCGAACCACCGTTGGCGAGGGCTGCCGGTATGAGCTGTGCGCTAAGGATGTGGCGGTGCCGCATGCGAACATCGAGGAACAGCGAGCTATGTGGGGCATTGAGACGCCCGACCCCGGGGAGCCGACGCGCCTGCTCGCCGAGGGCGATGCTATCGAGGTGGGCGATATCTGCCTGCAGGTGATCGAGACACCAGGGCATACGCCGGGCGGGATCGTCTTGTTCGCCGCCACCGAGCAGGGGAACATTGCCTTTGTGGGCGACACGCTATTCCCGGGCAGCCACGGCCGCACCGATCTTGCCGGTGGCGACGAGGCGGCGATTCTGCGCTCGCTCTCCAAGCTCGCCCGGCTTCTCCCGCCCGATACCGTTTGCCTAACCGGCCATGGCGATTCGACCACCATGGCGCGCGAACTCATGCAGAACCCGTTCATGCAGGTATAGCTTGATAGTCGGCTTTTAAAGCACGAGAAGCGTCCAAACGTCAAGCTATTTTTCCCCAACGGGTCGATTCCGTAGGGCAAACGGTCAAAAAAAGTCTGTTTGGACGATATTCGTGAACAAACGAACGTTTATGCTCGGGTGCGCCGTGGTAAAATCTCAGGCGTTATCGGAGCAACCTTACAGGAGGTTTCTTTTATGCTCGTCAACGCAGCAGACATGCTCAAGAAGGCCGAGGCCGGCAAGTACGGTCTCGGTGCCTTCAACACTAACAACCTCGAGTGGACCCTGGCTATTCTCCAGGCCGCCGAGGAGGCCAAGTCTCCGCTGATCCTTCAGTGCACCGCTGGTGCCGCTAAGTGGATGGGCGGTTTCAAGGTCTGCGCCGACATGGTCAAGGCTGCCGTCGAGGCCACGGGCGTTACCGTTCCCGTCGCCCTTCACCTCGATCACGGTTCTTACGAGGACTGCTTCAAGTGCATCGAGGCCGGCTTCACGTCCATCATGTATGACGGCTCTCACGAGGAGACCTTCCAGCTTAACCTCGACCGCACCAAGGAGCTCGTTGAGCTTGCCCACTCCAAGGGCATGTCCATCGAGGCCGAGGTCGGCGGCATCGGCGGCACCGAGGACGGCGTGACCTCCAGCGGCGAGCTCGCTGATCCTGCTGAGTGCAAGCAGATCGCTGACCTGGGCGTCGACTTCCTCGCCTGCGGCATCGGCAACATCCACGGCGTGTATCCCGCCGACTGGGCTGGCCTTTCCTTCGAGCGCCTGGGCGAGATCAAGGCCCAGACCGGCGACCTGCCCCTCGTCCTGCACGGTGGCACCGGCATCCCCGAGGATCAGATCAAGAAGGCCATTTCCCTGGGCATCTCCAAGATCAACGTCAACACCGACCTGCAGCTCGTCTTCGCCAAGGGCGTCCGCGAGTACATCGAGGCTGGCAAGGATCAGCAGGGCAAGGGCTTTGACCCCCGCAAGCTCCTCAAGCCTGGTCGCGACAACATCGTTGCCCGCACCAAGGAGCTCATGGAGGAGTTTGGCTCCGTCAACAAGGCGTAAGTAGCGGTTTAACTTCCCGCCGGAGGCCCCGTTTCCCCTACGCTGTTTCCCTCGCGCTCACCTGGCTTCGCCAGAAGTCGCGCGACGGAATCAGCTCCGGGGAAACGGGGCCTCCTTCGTTAACTCGCTACAGGGTTACTGGGCTGAATTAAGATGGCTACTGGCTTTGCCAGAAGTCGCGCCAAGGAAGCAGTTCCGGGGGACGGGGCTTCCTTCGTTTAACGCCGCAGGGTTACGAGGCTGAATTATTTATTTGACTACCGTTCAGCGGTGTTGATGGCTCCCTTGTTGGGGCTTTCTTTTTATCTCGCTACAATGGGCTTCAAGCGTTCTAGTGACTTGGAGTTTTGGTATGGCTGTTATTAATGTACTGCCTTCGGATGGGAAGGTTATTGACGAGGGTCCAGTTGGTTGCTCTGCTGATGTTTGCTGTGATGACTTTCGTCATCTCGATGTTGGACTGCCGCCCGAGATTCTTCGTCTTAAGGATGCCGGGTATTTGACGCAGGCTGTTGCTGCCTGCGATCGCCTTTTGGAGCAGAACCCTGAGCCTTCGCTGGCTGCTTGTGTTCGTGCAGAGCGGTATCGCATGCTCGAGACGCCGCTTCATTTTTCGGTGTCGCGTGATCGGGCCATTGCGATGATTTGCGAGGAGTGGCCTGAGTTTACCGAGGAGCAGTTTGACGATCTGATTGACCGTAAGCGTATTGACTGGCGCTTTATCGATGGCGAGCTGTTCGTTCTCGACAACTTCCTCGATTCGCTTCGCGTATATCCCAAAGAGGTCCCCGGCATGCGTCCCGATCCTACGGACGGAATTGCACTGCGCAACGAGATGCTCAAGGAGATGGAGTCGCAAAACGGATTGGCTCGCGTCATTACGCTTAAAGCGTCTGTGTCTGTCCCCGGCGCTCTAGAGGGGGAGACCGTTCGCGCTTGGCTTCCCGTTGCCGCCACCTGCCGCCAGCAGTCTCGGGTCGAGATTCTCGACATGACGCCGGAGGGTGCTGTTGCTCCCGCGAACGCTTCGGCACGTACCGCCTCGTGGTCTTCTTCGAGTGAACGCTCATTCTCGGTGACCTATCGTTATCACATCGATGCTGCTTATTGTGATGTCTACGGTGGCACACTTCCGGTTCATCCGCGTATGGACGCGCCTCTGCCCGAGGATATTTCCGAGGACCGTCCGCACATTGCATTCACGCCGTATCTGCTGCAGCTGACGGCCGGTGTTGTTGACGGACTCGAGGATCCGCTCGATCGCGCCCGTGCTATCTATGATTACCTGACGCAGCATATCGACTATCGCTATCAGCCGCCGTACTTGCTTTTGGGATCTATTGCCGATGACTGCGCGCATTCGCTCCGCGGCGATTGCGGCGTTATGGCGCTCACGTTTATCACCATGTGCCGTATCGCGGGCGTGCCCGCCCGTTGGCAGAGCGGCCTGTACGTTGCGCCCGATTCGGTGGGGTCGCACGACTGGGCAGAGTTCTATACGCCGCAGACCGGTTGGCTCAACGCCGATGTGTCATTTGGATCTTCTGCTCGCAGGATGGGGGAGGAGTGGCGCCGCCGTCACTACTTTGGCAATTTCGACCCGTGGCGTATGGTGGCCAACAATCGATTCCAGGCAGAGTTTGAGCCCTCTTTCGACGGCATGCGCGAGGACCCTTACGATAACCAGATGGGTGAGGCTTCGGTCGGCGGTCGCGGATGCCGTCAGCGTGAGATGCTCCGCACGGTCGAACTCATCGAAATGCTCGAAGTTCCATTTTCGGACTAATCGGTAGAAAGCTGTGATAAACTAACTCACGCATTACGTGCCCGAGTGGCGGAATTGGCAGACGCAGTGGACTCAAAATCCACCGTTGGCAACAACGTGCGAGTTCGAGTCTCGCCTCGGGCACCATACATGCAAGTGAGCGTTCGAGGGGGTCAAGGCCCCCTTTTTCGTGCCGAACTCGCGTGAGCGCGCGGAGCGTTAGGCAAACAGGCCTGTGGCCTGTTTGTAGCGGAGCGGGGCGAGGGCGCCGTGCGCCCGAAGCCCGGGGCTTCGCGAAGCGAAGGCCCTTCGAGTCTCGCCTCGGGCACCATACATGCAAGTGAGCGTTCAAGGGGGTTGCGGCCCCCTTTTTCGTGTACGTAATGTGATAACGCGCTGCGCGTGTTATTATCCACAAGGCGTTGTTACCGCAATGCCCTAAAGAGGAACCCGAGGGTTCCCACCTTTTGGCGCCAATGAGCAGCTGACTGGTCATACAACTTAGATTCACTTCCTCAAATCGAGGATGTCTATGTGTACGACCTGGTTGCTGAGAAGCGCCGGGTTATTTTTTTATGAATGGAGGTAGGGAAAATAGCTAAGTCTGATGACACCCGCATCAACGACGAGATCACTGCATCTTCGTGCCGTTTGATTGGCGTCGATGGCTCTCAGCTCGGCCTGTTCGCCATCCGCGATGCCCAGCGCGTCGCCGACGATCAGGGTCTCGACCTGGTCGAGATCGCTCCCAACGCGGAGCCGCCGGTCTGCAAGGTCATGGACTACGGTAAGTTCAAGTACCAGCAGGCCATGAAGGCCAAGGCTGCTCGTAAGAACCAGTCCAAGGTCGAGGTCAAGGAAATGAAGTTCCGGCCCAAGATTGACGTTGGCGACTACGAGACCAAGAAGGGCCACGTTCTGCGTTTCCTCAAGAAGGGCGCACGCGTTAAGATCACCATCATGTTCCGCGGCCGTGAGATGGCTCACCCGGAGCAGGGCCTTAACGTTCTCGAGCGTCTCGCCGAGGATCTCAAGCCTTACGCTACGGTCGAGTCCAAGCCTAAGATGGAAGGCCGTAACATGCTTATGCTGCTCGCCCCGATTAAGGGCGCCTTCGATGAGGATAAAGCGGCAAGCGATACCAAGTAACTAGTGTTCTGTAACCGATTAAGGAGTATTTCATGCCTAAGATGAAGTCCCACAGCGGCACCAAGAAGCGTTTCCGCAAGACTGGTACCGGCAAGCTTATGCGCGCCAAGGCTTTCAAGAGCCACATCCTGAGCAAGAAGTCCACCAAGCGTAAGCGTGGCTTCCGTCAGGAGACCGAGATCGCCGCTGCCGACCGCAAGGTCATCAAGTCGCGTCTCGCCTAAGTTCGCGTTCCCGTTTTTCGTTTTACCGTCTAGGAGTTGATAGAACATGGCACGTATTAAGCGCGCTGTTGCCGCCAAGAAGAAGCGCCGTACCGTTATGCACCGTGCGAAGGGTTACTACGGTGCCGCTTCGCGTACTTACAAGCATGCTAAAGAGCAGGTCCAGCACTCCCTGCAGTATCAGTATCGTGATCGCCGCAACAAGAAGCGCGAGATCCGTTCTCTCTGGATCACTCGTATCAACGCTGCTGCTCGCCTGAACGACATCTCTTACTCTCAGTTCATGCACGGCTTGAAGGTTGCCGGCATCGAGCTCGACCGCAAGGTCCTGGCTCAGATGGCTTACGAGGACATCGAGTCCTTCAACGAGCTGGCTACCATCGCCAAGAAGGCTCTCGAGGCTTAATTGCTTCTTGCATCTTAAAGGGGCGCTTCCAATCCGGAAGCGCCCCTTTTTGATTGATTAGGGATGTGATCGATTTGGGACGTAGCCAAACCGATCAATTCGATAGCGTCCGAGTTGCAAGAAAGAGCAGGTAGCGTATGTGTCAAAGATTTTTGACACTCTAATCTGCGCTCAGCCATCCGTATGGGTTTGATTTTGGGATTACGCTTTGCTTGCCGGCTTCTGTTGTGTAGCCGCCCAATAAGAGTTGAAATGCATTCGAAGGGAACGCCATGCAGCTGCCAAAACGCCTTAAACAGTATCGACTCGATGCTGGTTTGTCCCAGGAGGATCTTGCAAGGCGCATTTTTGTAACACGTCAGACCATCAGTAATTGGGAGCGCGGTAAAACGTACCCCGACATCCAGAGTCTCCTACTGCTGTCTGAACAACTGGATGTAACGATTGACGAGCTTGTTAAAGGCGACATTTCAATAATTAGAGAAAGGGTTGAACGCGATAGGGGCACGCTCTATCGCTTGGGTGCGGGGATGTTGGCTGGGCTTCTTGCGTTTACCGTCTCTATGGCCTGGCTCATGTGGCAACAAAACCACGGGTGGGGGATGGTCCAGTGCGTTCCGACGATGGTGTTGGCAGGCGTCTTTGGTGCTGGCGCAATGTGCTGCGCGCTTGCAGCGGAACATATCAAGAAGAAGAATGATTTGGTGACGTATCAAGAGATATCCGACTTCTTGGACGGAAAGAAGGCGGACAGCGAAGAGACGAGGACGGGCTGGGCTTATGAGCATCCACAGCTTGCGAATGCCATCAAGTTTGCCGCAGCGGCTCTTATTGGACTAATCGTTTTTGAACTCATTAACGCTGCTATGTCCCATTTCTAATGGGTATACAGCCATTAATGCGGCCGAAGCTTAACCGTTGGAAAACCGAAGGGCCGCTCTAATAGGGGAGCCGCGGCCCTGTTCTTTCTAGGCTCTCACAGAGAGGGCCCCATCCTCATTTGTGTAGGAAATGTGTACGCCCAGATTCCCGCCCACGGCGCCCCTCCGGTCTGGCAATATATCTCCTTGCCGCGCGGCCCGGTCGGACCG
>CAJJTG010000060.1 GCA_905194675.1 uncultured Collinsella sp.
ACGTTCTGGCTCGAGACAATCGCCACCGCCGGTGCCGTCACGAGCATCGCGCAAACGTTATTGATGACGCGGCCCATACACGGCCACAGATACGACCAATGCGCATACACCGAAATGGCGGCAAACTTCGCCGTGAAAAACACCACGAAGAAGCCCGCACCCAGATAGAAGATGACGGTGGCGGCAAGTATGTTGGCGCCGTTGGCATCGGTGATAAGCACAGCGAATGAGAGCGTGGACAACATGGCGGCGCAGGTCATGATGATGTTCATACACGAGCGCCCGCGCAGGTCAAATAGGGCGCCGGCGAGCAGAGCGCTCACGCCCATCAGCAAGCGCGACCAATCGCCCAAGTCAACGGACCCGGCGGCGTGCGAGATCGTGAGCCCCGCATTGAGGGCGGCAAACACCCCGGTAAGGCAGGCGGTTGCAATCGTCAGACGCACCACGGCGCGCCGAAAAGCCGCCGTTGACTCGGGATCGTTTCGCCATTTGGCGCCAAACTCCGATGCATCCACCGAAAGCTCGGAGATATCGGGTTCAGGCCCAAACTCAGATTCGCCGCGCAGCTTGGCACGGCGGACGCCGTGGAGGAGCGCCACCTGCGCGACCGCACAGGCAACAAAAACAAACTGCTGCGGAATCCCCGCGGGTATCACCATGTGGCTGAACACCTGAAGCAGGACGCCCAGAGCATATGAAAGCGCCGCCGCGCGCGCCAAGTACGGCGTCCGCGCAAAGCGCCGCGCAAAGTTGGCGTGAGCGGTCGATCCGCAGTAGCCCAGCGTGCAACACGCCATCAAACCGCCGGCAATTACCACCTCAAACCGAACCGCCATAATCATCAGCAGCAATGCCGACACCAGCAGCACGCCCGTGATGTCGCTCGTCGTATCGATCGCGCGGGGGCGGCGATAGTACAGAATAGGACGCACAAAAAAGCCGATTACGCTCGCACCGACGATGAGGGTCTCGTAGGTAGCAACCTCGCTCGGCGGCACAAACTCGGCCACGCGCATGTCGAAGAGGTACTCGCCAGCCAAAAACGTAAAATAGAACAGCGCCAGGCATATAATCTCCCGAATGCCCCAACGCAAATACGCTGTTGTGTCTCCCATACCTTTCATGAATACCCCCCCCCGCAGTCGCTTAATGGCCTGCAAACTCATTCTATTAGAGAACCAGTCCTAATATCGAACCTATCCTCAAAATGTCGCTAATTTGACCCCAACAGCCCACGGCGTAAACCGATTTTGAGCCGCAAGGCCCAGAAGGGGCGCGCACGGCTTGCAGCTCGGCAAGGAGTGTCCCCAACTGCCACTCATTTAAGTACGTCCCCAATGAGTGCAAGTGACGCAAGTGCCAATCAAATGACGAGAGCGGATAATCTCCCACTTTGAGCCTGTATGCAGGCCAAAAACGGGAGATTATCCACTCTCATTCTGTGGGTAGCCATTGGGGACGTTCTTAAACGACTAGTCAAACAAGAACGTCCCCAATGATTATGTCCAATGCGCTACACCAGGCGCATGGCCTCCTGGACAGCACCGTAAAGGTTGGCGTCGTTGCCGAGCTCGGCCGCCTTTATCTGCGGCACAGGAATGCCGGCAAGGGTCCCTTCGTAACTCGAGAGGGCCAGCGGCATCTGCGCACGCAGGGCATCGACGAGCTCGGGATGGCACGAGATGCCGCCTGCGATCACAAAGACCTCGGGGTCGAGCACGGCCTGCAGGTTGATGAGCTGTCCGTCAAATGCGCGAGCGTAGCGGTCGAGCGCGCGCTGCCCCGCCATGTCGCCATCCGCGATCCACTCAAAGACGCGGCGGCCGTCCACCGGAGAATCCGCAGGCAGGCCCTTCTCGGCAACGGCGGCATCGCGGAGCGCACGCCAACCGCCCGAACCCGCAAAGGAGTTTTCCATGCTCGCAGCAGTCGTGACATCGTTGCGCAAGAAGCTAAACTCGCCTGCAAAGCAGTGCGCGCCGCGCAGGACCTTGCCGTCGATGACGATACCGCCGCCGATGCCCGTGCCGATAGCGAGCACCACGCCAAAACGCGTCCCGCGCAGAGCGCCAGCCGCATACTCACCGAGTGCACAGCACCTACCGTCGTTATTGACGGCAATCGGCACCCCCAGAGCCTCGCGCATGAGCTTTCCGAGCGGACAGCCATCCATAAACGTGAGCGCACCACCGCGATGGATCGTTCCTGTGACATCTCCCTCGTAGATGCCGCCGGGCGCACTCACGCCCACGGCGCTCACGCGCTCGCGATACGGCTCGACGAGCGAGATCAGCGCCGCGACCGTCTCATCAGCCGTGGTAAAGCCCGTCGGCAGGCTTCCGCGCTCGCGGATGGAAAAATCCTCGCCCAGCACAGCCCATTTAACGGCCGTACCGCCCACATCGATTCCAAAAAACTCCTGCATGTTCACTCCTTACAAGCGTAGCCCCGGACGCGCATCGCCGCGACCATCACAGGGGCCACCCCCCTGCGATGGTCGTGCAGCAAGTCACACCCGGAGCCGATTATCTCTGTTTTACGCCTCTAATTTGGTCAGGCGAAGCATCATATACTGCTTACTTGGGAGATCGATGCGGAACTTGCCCTCAAAGGTTCCGGGAAGCTCCTCCTCCGTCATGCCTCATGTGTCCACGACACGCACCTTGTATCGAGCGCCCGCCTCGCCCACAAACTCACGAGACCACTCATTTAAGTACGTCCCCAATGAGTACCCAATGAGTAAACAAAGAGTGCGACGGAATGGCTCCCCTTGGCAGCTTAAAGCCGTCATGCAGGAACCATTCCGTCGCAGCCTAATGAAAGGGACTGGGTTGTAAATGTTGGAGAAGAGCCGTTAGCGCCCGGGGGCCAGGATCACCAGCGCGTCGTGCTCAAAGGGATGCTGCGCCACGCGCACGGTGCCGTCACCGTTGTCACGGACGGGCAGCTTTGCGATGCGCTTGTCCTCCATGTCGAGGACCGTCGCCGTCCAGCCACGCGCGCCGTCGAGCTTAAACTTGAGCGCCGTGGTGCGCGGCAGGTACGTGACGACGCGATCGCCAACGCGCGCCACACGGATGGCCTCGCGCGCGTCGTCGAGGAGCTCCTGCGCCGGAACCACGGCAAGTGCATCGTCGGCAGCCGTAGCGCCCAGGGCGGCAAGCACGTGCTCGATCGCGCCAAAGTCCCACACACCCGCAAACTGCAGGCACTCTTGCCAGCGGAACGGCATGTCAAAGCCCTCGCCCAGCACCGAACCTTGGCTGCGCGATGTCTGCCAGTTCCAAACGCCGTGTGCGCCGTAAGTTACGCCGGCACTGGCGCCGGCAAGAATCGACGACCATACGCTCGCGCGGCAATCCTGCGCGGTGAAGCGCCAGTACACATTGCGCGACGCACCCATCTGCTCGTAACAAGGCTCAGAGTTGACCATCGGCTTTTTAGGGTAGTTGGCGATAAAGTCCTGCGGCAGACGCCATGCCTCGGGCTGGCCCTCGTAGTTGTGGCCGGGCTGGAACATATGAAAGTCCAGACGGTCCAGATACTGCGCCGGAATGGTGCGATTGGCGCGGTTGATATGCATGGTGCGCAGCGCCTCGGGCGCGCGCTTGACGACCTCGTCGAGCGCGTCCTCGTAATAGGCGATCGCCTCGTCGCCGGCAAAGTCGGTATCGCCCGTCACCACGTAGACGGGGTTGAACTCGCCCAGGTTCTCGACGACGCGGGCAACGTGGGCACGGACCTCCTCACGCGGCATAACCTCGGCGCCGCAACGCTCGGCGATCTTGGCACCCCAGGTACCGGGCACGTAGTTGCACCACATAAGCACGAGCGCCGGACGGATGCCGTGCTCGACGGCAGCACGGCACATGGCGGCGGCGCGGTCCCAATATGCCTGGTTGGGACGGGACCAATCAAAGTGCACGCCGTCCTCGCTGGCATAGGGCCAAATGCCCAGGTCGGGGCAGCAGCGGTCCCACTGCGGCAGCGTGTTGATCTGCAGCACATTCATGCCCTGCTCGGCACGGCGGGTCAGGTAGTAGTTCCAGTCATCCTCGGCAATGCTCGTAAATGCGCTCCAGCACGTATCGGCAAACCAGAAGAACGGTTTGCCCTCGCACAAAAAGCCGTCCTGGCGACCGTTGACGGTCAGCTTTCCCAAACTCATCTGCATGTCCTTTCGTTTGATAAAGGATTTGCGAACCGCCGGGGGCTTTCGCGATAACCCCGCGCGAAAGCCCCCGGCGCTTGGCAAACCCTCGCGGGCGAATCTCACCCGCCTCCATCAGTCTACCTTGCAAGAAGGGCCCCGCCGGGCTTACGCCTGACGGGGCCCTGTCGTGTAGGTGAGGTCTTATGCGACCGAACGGTTTGGCCTTAGGCCTCCATCTCGGCGAGCTCCTCCTTGGAGAAGCCGGAGACAAAGACGACGGCAGCGGCGATGACAAAGGAGATTGCCATACCAACGATAGCCCAGACGGTGTTCATCTGGCCACCCTGCAGGTAGTTGGTGAAGACCAGGAAGTTGGAGGCACCGCCTGCGAGGTAGTAGGTAACCCCCATGAGGCCGGAGAACACAGCGCCGATGGCACCGCCGATGAACATGCCAAACATGGTGCGACGGAAGCGCATGAGGATGCCGAAGAGCGCGGGCTCGGTGACGCCGCCGGCGATGGCGGAGATGACGTAACCGATGGCGAGAGACTTCTCGTCGGGGTTCTTCATCTTGAGGAAGGCACCGAAGGCGCAGCCCCAGACAGCGGCCATAGCGCAGTTGGTGGAAACGAAGACGAAGGGATCGTAACCGGCAGCGATGATCTGAACCTGGGCGAGCAGGATGACGGGCATGTGCATGCCGCAGACCACGAAGAGCTGCCAGAAGGCGCCGAGGACGGCCATGACGATCAGGATGCCGATGCCGCCAAGGTCAGCAAGGCCGAAGAGGGCGTTGGCGATCAGCGTACCGATCTCGTTGCCGATCGGAGCGAGGACGATGAAGGCAATGGGGATCGTGACGATCATGGTGCAGAACGGCGTGAAGACCGTGGAGAGCACGTCGGGCATGACCTTCTTAAAGAACTTCTCGACGAAGTAGAGGACAGGCACCGAAAGGATGATCGGCAGGACGGACTGCTGATAGTTGGCAGCAGCGATCTGGATGCCGTAGACGGAGATGATGCCGCCGCCCTCCTGGGTGGCGACGCTCACCACGGAAGGAGCCATGAGGGCGCCACCGAGCAGCATGCCGAGCACCGGGCTGGCGCCGAGCTTCTTAGCCGCGGCATAACCCAGGTAGATGGGGATAAAGGTGAACGTGGCCTCGTACAGCGTGGTGTAGAGGAACGTATAGGTCGGGTCGTCGGCCGAGAGCACACCGAGCATGGTGGGGCCGAGGACGGCCGCGATGGTACGGAACAGACCGCCGGCCATGAGCAGCGGGATGAGCTGGGTCATGGAGCCCGACAGATAGTCGAGGATGATATTGGGCAGGTTCTTGAGCTCGAACTTCTCCTTGGGAGCATCGAGGTTCTCGTTGACGGCCTCACCCTGCTTGACACCGGAGATGGCGACGAACTCGGCGAGCACCTTGGGCACGTTCTGGCCGATGATGACCTGGAGCTGGCTACCGGCAAACTGGCAACCCAGAACACCCTTGACCTTCTTGATCTTCTCCACGTCGGCCTTGCTGTTATCCTTGAGCGTCAGACGCAGGCGCGTCATGCAGTTGGTGGCAACGGAAACATTCTCCGCACCGCCCACGAGCTCGAGGACATCGGTGGCAATCTGCTTGTTATCTACTGCCATGGGACCCCTCCCCATATCTTCGTGTGCCAGCCCCCTTGGGCTTAGGCACGCCTTTGGCCCGGCGACTATAACCCCTTACGGTTGCCGGACCCTTGGATACGCTTTTGTAAACAAGGTGTTTACTGAACGTTTACGTGCTTTAGTTTACACGGAGCGCCGAATTTATGGCAATTTTGCCGTCTACAGTCCGGTGAACGGTAGGAAATCGGGGGTGAACGTATTTGAATGGCGGGAGATGGTCTCTTTGACCCTCTATTGATATATAGCCATTTACGTGGGATTTTATTTTGATGAACACCTCACTGATCTGTTAACTCATCAACAGAATCCCTGCTAGAAGCTAGTAAACAACCGTTTAGTAGTTCACGACGTGTTCAATTTTGCCGTTTACCGAGTTCATCTGGTTATTCTTCAATTCTAGATTACACTAAACATGTTTAGTTTGTATTGCCGCAGATGCCAGGCATTCGCGGCGCAAGGGAGGCAGCTCATGGAACTCAAATTGTGTACCTACGCAACCGTCACCACCTTGGGCGACTTTGGCCCCTGGATCAGCAAGGTCGTACTCGACCTGCCCTGCACCGTGCGCGCCAACGACATCGACGCGAACACCTTCCATATATATGTAGAGCGTCACGAGCGCTCGGGCGATGTTCTGATGCGCAAGGAACGCGGCGCCGATCATGCCGCGCCCTCCGTGGGTTACATCGACATTCTCGCCGCATATCCGTGCGACGAGAACGGACGTAAGCTCGCCGTGGGCACCCATGTGGCGCTCGAGGTCGCCGAGCAGCGCCTGACCAAAAAGATCGAAGGCGGCGTCATGGGCTCGCGCATGCTCGATGACCAGTTGCACATCACGCAGCTCGCGGCTCTTCCCGGCAACGACGGCGACGATCCCACCTGCGGCCTGGTCTTCGACACCTGCCGTGGCGATATCTGCCCTGCGCTCAAAGGCTGGAGCAACGACACGCAAAAGACCGCCGTCGACGGTATCGCGCTCGAATACGGCTTCTTTGAGCCCAGCTTTAAGGCCGAGGACTCGGCATGCTTCAACCCCTTTGCGCCCGAGGCCACGACCGTGCCCCAAAAGGCACCGCTCGTGGTGTATCTGCACGGCGCCGGCGAGGGCAAGGGCGCCACGCAGGGCGAAGGCGCCACGCGCGCCTATATCGGCAACCGCGTGACGGCCATCAGCCAGGCGCAGATCCAGCGCTACTTTGGCGGCTTTGCCTGGGTGCTCGTACCGCAGTCGCCCACGTTTTGGATGGACAACGGCGTCGAGCAGCTTGGTCACTCCAACCAGAGCATCTACTCCCCCGTGCTCAAGGCACTTATCGATGAGTTTGTCGCCGAGCATGCCGACCGCATCGACACCGACCGCATCGTGGTCGCCGGTCTTTCCAACGGCGGCTTTATGACCCTGCGCCTGTGCGCCGACTACCCCGATTTCTTCGCCGCGGGCCTTCCCTGCTGCGCCCCGTGGTACAACGCCACGGACGAGGACGTGGCCGCGCTCGCCAAGACGCCGCTGTGGTTTACGCACTCCAAGGGCGACGAGCTCGTGTCACCGCAACAGACCGTGCTGCCGCTCACGGCGCGCCTGCGCGATGCCGGCGCCAACGTGCACCTCACCTACTTTAGCCATGTCGAGGACCTGACCGGCGTGTATCGCGAGGCCGACGGCTCGGCCAAGAAGACGTTCAACCACGGCGTGTGGATCCACCAATTCAACGACCTGTGTTATCAAGACTTCGACGGGGGCAACGTACTCATCGACGGCGAGCCGGTGGGCTGCTGGGAGTGGTCGGCCAGGGTCGACCGCTAAGCCCTCCCATCGCGGGGACCGGGGTTTAGTCTTGCAAACGTCCTCGGGCATGCATGGGCTGGCGCTTTGCGCTTCGCGCTGCGCCTGCCCATGCCCCCTGCGGAATGTTTGCAAGACTAAACCCCGGTCCCCGCTGCGTTGACGTTGCCGTGACCCTGGCCGGCCGCTTCTAGCGGGCCGCCGGGTCGCGGGCGATGGGGGCGTGGGTCCCGTCTTGCCTTGCGCGTAACTGGCTGAAATGATTTTGGTTGGAGCTTTCTTATGACTCGCGATTTAACTCGGGTGATTGTTACTACTGATATGGAAGTCGATGATATGAACTCGCTCGTTCATTTGGCTCTGTATCTTAATGTGCTTGACGTGCAGGCTGTGGTGTATACGGCTTCGCAGTATCACTTTCTTGGGGATGGCGTCCATACGCTCGGTGAGGTGAATCCGCATTGGCGGACTAAAGGGCGTCGCTCTTATGAGTGGGATGTTGTGCCTCATGAACCTGACCCCACGGCTGGGGAGCTTTTTGAGTATCGGCCATTTCCTGAGCATTGGATTGAGAGCCTCTGGAGCAATGAATATGCCCAGGCTTGGCCGCAGTTGCAGGCAAATGCGGACGCCGCCGGTGAACCGCCGTTTCCCACGCCTGCCCAGATGATCGAGCGTACGTTTGTGGGAAATGTTGCCTTTGAGGGTGATGTGACTGAGGAAACTGAGGGGTCTCGCGTAATTGCGCAGGCGATTCTGGATGATGATCCGCGTACGTTATGGTTGCTCAGCTGGGGTGGTATGAATACGATCGTTCGCGCCCTCATGAGTATTGCCGAGCGCTATCGCGCCACGCCCGAGTGGCCCGCCGTGCAGCAGCAGGTCTATCAGAAGGTGCGCGTGATGGGCGTTGCCGATGGCGTGGGACAGGACAACTCGTGGCTCGACCATGGGCGCGAGCTCTTTCCCGAGCTCATCTTTTGGCGTACGCCCTATATGTATGGCAACTATTTCGACGCCAAAACAGCTCAGCCCGATACGCTGCCGCTGTTTAAGGCTCCCTGGCCCGAGCAGAATCTCACGCAGGGCAACGGCCCCCTCATGGCACGCTATATGCTCTATGGCGATGGTAAGGTCTACGAAAACGAACCCGAGCGCTTTCAGTTTGGCAAGCATGCCCGCCTGGATTGGGGCCTGGAAGGCATGCCCGCGGTGCAGTTTGAGCGCGGCGACTTTATGGCCGAAGGCGACAGCATGACCTATATTCCACTGCTGCCGTTTGGCCTGCGCGGCATCGACGACCGCGACTTCGATACGCTGCTGGGCCGCATGTTTCTTGATGGACACCCCGATGCGAGCGCGCCCGCCGGTTTTGCCTCCATCGGCACGCCCGCAGACGACAATCTCAATCCCTATCTGCGTGCCTATCAGGAAAACTTTGCCGCCCGCGCGCAATGGTGCGCCCATGATCCGGCCATCTGCTCGCATCCGGCACATGTTGTCGAGGTCACGGCCGACCGCAGCGCCGCAGCCGGCGAGCGCGTCGCCCTTGCGGCAACCATCGTCGACCCCGACGACAAGGGCTTCGATGCACATTGGGATGTGGCCGTAGACCCATCGAGCTATGCAGGCGTCCAGGATCTGTCGATGTGGCAAGAATGCACGGTGGACACCGCTTTCATCGTGCCCGCCGACGCGCGACCCGGCGACCGCCTTGTGCTCACCCTCACCGTCCAGACGCGCGCCGAGCGCCCCTGCACCCGCTACGCCCAAATCGCCGTAACCGTGGCGTAGCAAGGGCGACGCCCACATTCGGCAGCCGCCGCATTCGACAAAGAGTGTCCCCAGGCGCCAAACGAGCGAGGATTTTTGGACACCCAAATGACGAGAGTGGATAATCTCCCACTTTGAGCCTGCACATAGGCCAAAAATGGGAGATTATCCACTCTCGTTCTGCGAGCACTCATTGGGGACGTACTTAAATGAGTAGTTTCACTCATTTAAGTACGTCCCCAATGAGTAGGAAAAATGGGCCATGTGTCCCAGTTGTGGAGACTCGTTGAGCCGTCTGGGTATCGTGAAAGGCTGCGCACTCCCCCATCATCAAAAGTGACACACGCTACCAGTTGATGGGAGGCAGCCATGGGCTTC
>CAJJTG010000061.1 GCA_905194675.1 uncultured Collinsella sp.
GGCTCGACCACTCGGCATGGTTACGAAGGAACGTCGCGCCCAGGTGCTCGATGGTGTGGCACTCGGCCGTGTTCATGACCGGCTCCTTGTTGGGCGTGGTCAGGCGCAGGTCAAACGTGGTGACGGCGGCGCCGGTCGCCGGATCGCGGTCGATGCGGCTCACGTACACGCCAGGCTCAAGCAGCAGATGGTCAACGGAAAAACTCGCGATGCGCTCCATGGCAGATCCTCTCGGTAGTCAATTTAGGACGGGGCTCTTTTAGCTAGTTGGAATGGTCGCACCAATCATACCAGTCAAAAAAGCCCCGTCCCAAATGAGCTACCCGGGACGGGGAACAATGAGTTTTTTATCCCCGTCCCAGAATAATCATGCTAGGCGGTGTACGCGATTGTAGATTTCACGGCGTGGCGCCAGCCGGCGATCTTTTTGGCTCGTTCGTTGGCGGGCATGGCAGGCTCCACGATGCCGCGGGCGCCGTAGACGTCGACGACATCGCGCGTGTACATGCCCAGCGCAATGCCGCAGGCCCAGGCCGCACCCAGGCCGCTCATCTCGTCGTTGCTCGCGATGCGGATGGGCGAGCCAACCAAGTCGCTCTCAAACTGCATCAGGTACGCGTCGCGCGTGGGACCGCCGTCAACACGAAGCTCGGCCAGCGCCGCGCCCGAATCCTCGACCATCGCATCGATGACGTCGAAAATCTGATAGGCGATCGACTCGTCGGCGGCCTTTACGAACTCCGCACGGCCCGTGGTGCGCGTCATGCCAAAGACGCAGCCCTCGGCATCGCTCGCCCAGTGCGGCGCGCCCAAGCCGGTAAACGCCGGCACAAAGTAGACGCGGCTCGCCGGATTGGCGGCGTAGCACAGATCAGTGACTTCCTCGGGATTGTTGATGAGCTCCAGGTCGTCGCGCAGCCAGGTCTTGACGGCGCCGGCGTAGCTCACGTTGCCCTCGAGCACGTACTCGGTCACGCCGTCCATACGCCACGCAAGCGAGCTCGAAAGACCATGCGAGCTGGCAACGAACTCGTCGCCGACGTTCATCATGACCGAGCTGCCGGTGCCATAGGTCGCCTTGGCCATGCCGCGGCTGTGGCAACCCTGCGCAAACAGAGCCGCATGGCTGTCGCCCAGCACGCCGTGCACCGGCACGGGGGCGGGCAAAAAGCCGCCCAGGTCCGTCATGCCGAACAGGCCATCGGAATCGGTCACCTGTGGCAGGCAAGCTGCATCGACGCCAAAGGCCTCGCACACTGGCTCGCTCCAGCAGCCACGGCGCAGGTCGAAGAGCTGCGTGCGGCTGGCGTTAGACCAGTCGCAGCGGAACTCCGCGCCGCCCGTGAGCGTCCAGACCACCCAGGCATCGATGGTGCCCAGGCATAGCTCGCCTGCCGCCGCGGCCTCGGCAGCCGCGGGAACGTTCGCGAGGATCCAGGCCATCTTGCCCGCCGGGTAGTAGGGCGAGAGCACCAGACCCGTCGTGTCACGCACCAGCTCGGCCACGCCTTCGCGCGCAGCAAGCTCGTCGCACAGCTCGCGGGCGCGGGCGCACTGCCACACCACGGCGTCGCACAGCGGCTCGCCCGTCGTGCGGCTCCAGGCAACAGTGGTCTCGCGCTGGTTGGAGATGCCGATGCCGGCGACGTCGGCCGGATCGACCCCGGTCTCCTCCACCACGGCGCGCGCCACGGCCAGCACGTTGGCGGCGATCTCGGCTGGATCATGGCTCACCCAGCCAGCCTCGTTGACAATCTGGCGATGCGGGCGATCGGCACGATGAATCAAATGGCCGCCCTCGTCCACCAGCAGCGCCTTGGTGCCCTGCGTGGATTGATCGATTCCGATGATGTATTTGCTCATGTACTCTCCTGTCTCCCCCGTCGATTCAACAGCTAAAACCCGACGGACAAGGAGCGAGTGGCCGACCGGCTCATGAGAGCGCAGCCGGCCTGCTCAAAATTCAACCTAAAAGGATTGGTGCAAACCTGTCCCCGATGCACCAATTACTCTGCGGGAAGGAACTCGACGACCGTCTTGGCGATTCCCTCGCCCGTCAGGCCGTAGTGCGCAAAGACCTCGGGGCTCGTACCGGTGATGACCGGCGCATCGGGCAGGCTCAGGCACTTGACCGGACGCGGGCAGTGCTCACCTACGACCTGCGCGACCATGGAACCCAGGCCACCGAAGGGACTGTGCTCCTCGACGGTCACGACGGCGCGCGTGGCACCGGCGGCCTCGATCACGGCCTCGGCGTCGAGCGGCTTGACGCAGTACATATCGAGCACCGTTGCCGAGATGCCCTGCTCGGCCAGCAGATCGGCGGCGTCCACGGCATGGCGGACCATCTCACCGGTGGCGACAATCGTCACATCGGTGCCGCGGCGCACCCAGGTGGCGCGATCCATCTGGAACGGGCACTCGTCCTCAGTGTACACGTCCTCCACCGGGTTGCGGCCCACGCGGATGTAGGCCGGCTTGTTGTCGGCGACCAGGGCACGCACGAGCTCGGCGGTCTGGAAGCGATCGCTCGGCAGATACACGCGCATGTTGGGAATCGCGCTCATGGCGGCGATATCCTGCGCGGAGTGATGGCTCATGCCTAAGGCGCCGTAGGACACGCCGCCCGAGATGCCGATGAGCTTGACGTTGGTGTTGGAGTACGAAACGTCGACCTTGCACTGCTCATACGAGCGCGTGGTCACAAAGGACGCCGGCGAGGCGGCCCAGGCCTTCTTGCCGCACGAGGCCATGCCGGCGGCGATGCTCACCAGGTCCTGCTCGGCAATGCCGACCTCAACGGACTGCTGGGGATACTGGTCAAAGAACGGCGTGAGCGATGCAGAGCCGCGGGAGTCGGAGCACAGGACGACGATGTCTTTATCGGTTGCGGCGGCCTCGAGCAGCGTGTCGCAGATAGCCTTTCGGTTGGCGATCTTGTTAGCCATTGATGGCCTCCTTATGGGCAGCGAAATCGGCGATGATCTGGGCATATTCCTCATCGTTGGGCAGGTGATGATGCCAGGCGGCCTTGTCCTCCATAACCGGCGAGCCGTAGCCCTTCACTGTGTTGAGGATGATGACCGTGGGCTTACCCTTGGTCTCGGCGGCCAGCGTCAGCGCGGCATCGATGGCCTGGACGTCGTTGCCCGGAATGGACAGCACGTTCCAACCGAAGGCGGCCCAGCGCTCCTCCTGCGAATCCTGCTTCATGACGTCCTCGGTGCTGCCGCTGATCTGCAGGCGGTTGCGGTCCACGAGCGCGCACAGGTTATCGAGCTGGTAATTGCCGCCGCTCATGGCGCCCTCCCAGACCGAGCCCTCGGCAAGCTCGCCGTCGCCCATGATGGTGTAGACGCGGTAGTTGCGGCCGTCCATCTTGCCGGCAAGCGCCATCCCGACGGCCACGGGCAGGCCGTGACCCAGCGAGCCCGAGTTCATCTCGATGCCCTTGAGCTTGTTGTTGGGGTGGCCGATGTAGGGGCTGCCGAACTTAGAGAAGCGGGCCTTGACGTCGTCGAGGTCCAGATAGCCCTCGTGGCAGAGCACCGCGTAGTAGGCCTCCATGGCGTGGCCCTTGGAGAGCACGAAGCGATCGCGGTTGGGATCGTCGACGGTCTCGGGCGAAATGTTGAGGTGGTTGGCGTAGAGGGTCATGAGGGCGTCGATGACCGACATGTCGCCGCCGATGTGCCCGCCGGCGCCAGCCATGATGATATCGACGCAATCGCGGCGAAGGTCCCAACGCAGGGATTCAAGCTCTTCGATAGTTGCCATTTCTACTCTCCTCGCAGGTAAGCTTTGACGTCTTCTTCGATGGGGTCGTACAGATCGGGGACAATGCCGATGTACTTGCACGCCTCGTAGAGCACCGGCACCACGTTGGCGTGAATGGCGACGCAGTGGTGGATGTAGGGACCCTCGACGATCTTGGCCTCGAGGCGCTTGAGGTTGTCGACCTCGACCCACAGGTAGGTGCCCATGCCGGCCGGGCCGTCGATGCCGCGGGCGTTGCCCAGCAGCAGCGAGTACTCGCCGTTGTCGCCGTCAAAGCGGGCAAGGGTGAGGTCGCCGTGCTTGGCTTCGGCCGTCAGCGCGCCGGGATGATCGAACGCCAGCGGGTAGGTGAGCTTGGGCTTGACGGCCGCACAGCTGCAGGGCCAGGGGCCGCAGTGCTGCAGCAGCTCGCCGTTCTCGTTATCGGGATGGCGCACGGTCCAGTCGGCGAACATGCCGCGGTGACGGCCCAGGTCGGCGGCCTCGACCATCAGCGCGGTGATAGCGCCATGGATGTCGGTCTCGCAGACGATGGGGATGCCCATCTCGTTGAGGATTGCGTTGGCGGCGCAGGGCATAATGCCCAACTCGTCCTGCAGGGCGTTCCAGCACTGGATGGCGCCAGCGTTGCAGCCGTACTTCTCGACCAGGCGCTTCATGGCAATGGCGAGTCCTGCGACCGCAGGAACCTTGTCCTCGGGGATGCAGATCTCAAAGCTGTCACCAATGTGGGCGAGCATGGCTGCCATGGCCTGCTCGTCAGCCTGGGCGTCGCGCACGGCCTGGACAAGCTCGGTCATGGGGATGGGCGAAAGCTGGATGTTGAACTTCTCGAGCAGCTCACCCTCGTTGCACATGGTCGACCAGAAATCGAACGGACGGGTGGCCATCTGCAGGATGCGGGTGTGCTTGAAGGTCTTGACCACGTTGCACACGGCCAAAAAGTCCCAGACGCCGCGCTCGAACTCGGGATCGGTCAGACGGCAGTTGGTCATGTAGGTGAAGGGAACCTGGAAACGGCGCAGGACCTTGCCGGTGGCGAACAGGCCGCACTGGCTATCACGCAGACGGGTGCCGTCGGGCTCGGGGCGCTCGTCGCGCGGCCCCCACAGCAGCACGGGCAAGCCGAGCTCGCGGGCAAGGCGGGCGCAGACATACTCGGTACCAAAGTTGGCGTGGCAGAGCATGATGCCGTCGACGCCCTCGGCGCGGAACTTCTCGACGATAGGCGCGATATGGCTGTCGTCGAACAGCAGGCCCTCGTCGTTGATGTCGTCGATATCCACAATCTCGACGCCGATCTCGCGCAGGCGATCAGCCGTCAGACCGCGATACTTGATCGCGTCCGGCGCGCTAAAGATACTGCGGCGCGTGGGCACAAAGCCGAGCTTGATCTTGTCCATGTACGTCCTCCCCTAGTCACATGTTCAGTAAACAGACGCATGTTTCGTTTTGTTCTGTTTACTAAATGTTTTACTCTTTTGTTTAGAAGTTTAGCGCGAAATACCCGTAAGCGGTAGAGAAATCAGCCTAAACGGTATGTAAACAAACTGAACATACAAGGGAAACAAAAAGAGGACCCCGAAGGATCCTCTCTTGGTAGCGTTATGTTTACCGCCCTGGCGCGCTTTGACACGCCGCAGACGATGCCGTCTCCGCCTAGATTTCGCGCACGCTCTGGCGCTCGACAAAATAGGTCGACACAGCCGTTTTGCAGGTATAGCTCTTGGGATTGCGGATGTTGCCCACCAGGCGGCGCACCGCGATCTCGCCCACCTCGTGTTTGGGAACATGCACCGTGGTGAGTGGCGGGTTGGAGAAGGCGCCCAGAGATAGGTCGTCAAAGCCGATGATCGAGACATCCTCGGGCACGCGAATGCCGTGCTCGTTGAACGCGCGCATGGCACCCACGGCGAGCACGTCGTTCTCGGCAAAGAAAGCCGTCGGCAGGTCGTCGCGCGAGACGCCGTCGAGCCACGCGCCCATGTCGCGATAAGCACCCTCGAGCGTGGTGCCCAGCGTGACGTGCCAGGTCGGGTTGGCCTCGAGGTCCGCATCCTCAAGCGCTTGGCGATAGCCGCGCTCACGATCTTTAAAGTTGCGAATGCGAAGGTCGCCTGCCAGGTAGCCGATTTGTCTGTGGCCCTTCTCGATAAGGTAGTCCACGGCACGCAGCACCGAATCGGTGTTAGCAATGACCACGGCATCGAAGTACTGGCGATCGCTCCAACCGTCGAGCACGATCAGGTGGGCGGCAGCGTTGGCGAACAGGGCGTAGTCTTCCTCGCCCAGCTCGGTGCCCATCAGCACGATAGCAGCAGACGGATCGGCGATCAGGCCCTCGACCTGCGGGCGCACGGCGTCCAGGTCGCTAAAGTCGAGTGTGACAAAGCTCGTGCTCATGCCGTGACGACGCGCCTGGCGCTCCACGCCCTCGATGACCGCGGGATGGAAGGTGCTCTCGTCCAGGATGGCGCCCGTCTTGCGCGCAAGTACAAACTGGATGCTCTCGAGCTGCGTCGACTGCTGATAGCCGAGCGACTGCGCACACTCCAGGATGACCTTGGCGGTCTCCTCGCTCACGCTGCGCTTGCGGTTGAGCGCGTTGGACACGGTTGCGGGCGAAAAACCGGTGATGCGGCTGATCTCGCGAACACTTGCTTTGGCCATTGGTCCCCCTAGCGGCGGCCGTGGTGGAGCATCGCGACTCGATGGCTCGGCAACTAAACGGCCGCAAATTCAAACTAAACATAATAGTAAATGTTTATGAGCTAGTTTAGCCTGTTGTCAAGCGAAGTGGCACGACTATTCCCCCAACGGGCGCATTTGCTCGGTAGCTAAAAAAGCCCCGTCCCAAATTGACTACATGGGGCGGGGTGCAGGAATCGTTTAACCTAGGACGCGGGCCATGCGCGCCTTAAACTCGGACAGGAAGCGCGGGGCGTCAACGGTCAGCGCCACAAGCGCGCTCTTGTCGGGATCGGACAGGCGGTGCTCGTCGCAGATGGTGCGGCCACGGTACTCGCCCAGCAGGTCGACACGCAGATTGCAGCCGAGCGCACCCACGAGCGTGGGGTCGATCGCCACGGCAACGGCCAGGGGATCGTGCAGTGCGCAACCACCCAGGTAGGGTGCGTTCATCTCGTACGAGCCAATGTAGTGCTCGACCATGCTCGCAAATGCGCAGCCCGCCATGGTGCCCGAGCCTGTCCAGCCGGCAACATCGCGGCGCGTGAGCACCACGCGATGCGTCACGTCCAGGCCCACCATGGTGAGCTTGCGGCCCGAGCGCAGCACGGCATCGGCGGCCTCGGGATCGCTTGCCATGTTGGCCTCGGCACCCGCGCTCACGTTACCGGGCACGGTCAGGGCGCCGCCCATCACCACCACGCGGCCGATAGACATCATCGCCGCCGCATCGCGCTCCAAGGCAAGTGCCAGGTTGGAGAGCGGGCCGGTCGCTACGTAGACCAGATCGGGCCCATAGGTGCGCGCGGCATCGATCAGATAATCGACCGCGGCATTGCCATCGGCCGAGGTCGCCCCCACTGGCTCGTAGGGAGACGCGGGCACGCTCGCGCCGCCGATGCCGTTCTTGCCGTGGATGAGCGTGGTGGACGCCGGTGGCGTATAGGGCTCGGTCGCCTGTAGGGGACGGTCGGCACCCAGATACACCGGCACCTCGGGACGACCCAACAGGTCGAGCACCGCCAGGCAGTTATGCGCCGACTGCTCGACGCGCACGTTGCCAAAGCACGTGGTGATGCCCACGAGCTCCACCTCGGGGCTCGCGATGGCATAGGCAAGCGCCATCGCATCGTCCACACCCATATCCAGATCAAGGATCAGCTTCTTGATTGCCATTGTTCTACTCCGCTTCTCCGTCTTGTACGTAATCGTCTAAACCAAACGCGCGCTCGACTTCGCCACGCGTGGGAATCGACTGCTGTGCACCCAAGCGCGACACCGTCACCGCCGAGGCACGGGCACCCGCGGCCATGCACTCAAAGAGCGGCAGGCCCTCCAGACGAGCCGCGGCAAGCGCACCGATAAACGTATCGCCCGCGGCCGTCGTATCGACCACCGTGCTCGAAAGCGCCGGCATGCGCAGCAGCTCGCCGTCGTCGCCGAGCGTAACCGACCCGGCACCGCCCAACGTGATGACCGCAGCTCCGGCACCCTTGGCGAGCAGGGCATTGAGCGCTGCGGCGCAGCTCGTATCATCCGCGGGCAAGATGCCCGTCAGCACCTGGCACTCGGTCTCGTTGGGACAGACCAGGTCGACCGCCGTCCAAGCCCCTGCCGGCACGTCACTTGCCGGCGCCGGGTTAAAGACCGTATAGAACCCCAGCTCGTGAGCGCAAACGAGTGCCTCGGCCGTCGCCGCCAGGTCGCATTCGCCCTGGGCGATAAAGACGCTTCCGGCAGCCGGGGCAATCTTGCTGGCGTCGCCGTCGAGTTCATCGGCCACCAGGCACCTCAGCGCGCAGGCAACGTCCTCGCCCGTAAGCGCATGGTTGGCGCCCGGCGACAGCACAATACGGTTGTCGCCACCAAAGCGAATGATGGTCGCCGTTCCCGTCTCCACGTCGTCGCGACGCGCCACAAAATCGCAGCTCACGCCAGCGTCTTGGAGCCCCGTCACGAGCGACGTGCCAAACGCGTCGCGACCGACCGCACCGATCATGCATGTGTGCGCGCCCATGCGCGCAGCCGCTACGGCCTGGTTGGCGCCTTTTCCGCCGGCGTTGGTGATAAACCCGCTGCCGCCGACGGTCTCGCCCGCACGCGGCATGCGCTCGCACGCCACCGAAAGGTCCATGTTCATGCTGCCGAACACCG
>CAJJTG010000062.1 GCA_905194675.1 uncultured Collinsella sp.
CCGCTGATGGTGTAGTCCAGCACGTCGGTGATACCGGCAATCTCCACCAGCTCGTCAATGAGCTCGCGATAGGACGAGCTCGCGATGGCACATTTCATGCCGCGCTTGTGCAGCTCACGCATCACCGGCTCCGTCTGCTCGTTGAGTAGCTCGGCATACGGAACGGGATGGTCCGGGCTGTAGACCTGCTTGTACTCCACGCGCAGGCGCTCGCGCAGCTCAACATCGTCGGGCACCAGCGACTTCCAAATGGCGGGCTCGTTAGACCCCGAAAGATCGGGAATCTCGTCAAAGTGGAACCCCTTCTCCTCCATAAACGCCACGCGACGACGGTTGTAGAACCACTCGGTATCGACCAGCACGCCGTCCATATCAAACAGCACTGCCTTGATCATACGCATCTCCTCCCACCTGCCAAAAAGGGACAGGTTTATTTTGGTAGGTTTTATCTGGGGTTTTATGACGCAACGGACACGCCCCCAAAGCAAAAAGGGGACGGGGCGCAAACCCCATCCCCTCTCAATCAACCCGTAAGGTCTACTTACTTGTGATTAGTAGGAAAGCTTCCACATGTAGCGACGCATGGTCAGCGGGTGCTGACGGGCCTCGGCGATCTGGTTGCCGTACTCGCGCATAACGGCGAGGTGCAGCAGCGGGTTGAAGTAGGTGACGACGCTCGCGGGCACGGCGTCAGCCAGGCCGTAGTCCTTGGAGTCGATCAGAGCGACCTTGGCGCCCATGCGCTCAAGGAAGGTGAGGGCGCGAGCGTCCATCGGACGGGTAGCACCATCGGACATGAAGAAGACGTAGGGCTTACCCTCGGTGGAAACCTCGAACGGGCCGTGGAAGTACTCGCCGGTGTTGTAGGCGGCGGCGTCGATCCACTGCATCTCGGTGAACAGGAAGGCGGCGTGAGAATAAGCCATCTTCTCGGAGGCACCGGAGGCCATGAAGTAGATCATCTTGTCGTCCTTGAAGTCCTGGGCGAACTTCTTGGCGAGCTTCTTGCAGTGCTGAGCGGCGTTCTCGCAGAGATCGAAGACGTTGGTGAGGCCGGTGATCATGTCCTCGTAGTGGTCATAGCCCTCGGTCTGCTGAAGGATCTCGAGAGCAAGAGCGATGGCGTAGCCAGGCTTCTCGCACTTGGCAGCGTAGTTGGCATGGAAGCCGTGGACGATGACGTGGTCGGCGTCGACGGTCAGAGCGGAGCCAGCCTTGTTGGTGAGGGAGACGACCGGGCAGTTGTGCTTCTTGGCGGTCTTGTTGGCCTCGACGGTCTCGGGCGTGGAGCCACCGAGGGAGCAGGTGATCACGAAGGTGTGCTCGTTGACCCAGGAAGGCGTGTCGTAGTTGAACTCGTTAGCGGTGAAGATCTGAACGTTCAGCTTGTCCGTGTTGTTGGCCAGGAAGTACTTGGCGGGGTAAAGGTCGGACATGGAAGCACCGCAGCCGACGAAAGCGACGCTGTGAATCTCGTGGTTGGACAGGACGTCAGCGACGATCTGCTTAGGGAGGTTAAGGTCGATCTCGTACATCTGACACATTCCTTTCGATTTGTTGCGGCGCCACATTGCCGGACGCTCGCAGGGTTACCGTGGTTAGGACCGAGTCGCCGGCCCGTTGAGGATGTGACAAAGGAACTGTCCCTTTGTCACATGTTAGGGATGGAAGCCTGCCTGGGGTATGGGATGCCAGGCAGGCCCCCGGGGGAAGCATTGGGTCGCGACTAGGCCAGGATGCCGGCCGCGGAGAGGGCGATGCCGCCCACAATGGCGATCACGAGAAGCCAACCGGTGTTGACGTTCTTCTTGATGAGCCAGTACATAAGGCCGGTGAGGCCGAGGGAGATCATCTGGGGCATCATGCCGTCCAGGATGTCCTGGATAACGACGGTACCCTCAGCGAACTGCAGCGGGGTGGTGGCGCCGATCAGTGTAGCGATCATGCCGCCCACGGACATAAGGCCCACGATGCCGCAGACATACATGAGCTTCTCCATGAGGTCGCCGCCCTGGAGCTTGCTCAGGTACTCGTGGCCACCCTGGTAGCCGATCTTGGCGGCAAACCACGTGATCAGCACGGAAGGCACGATGGAGATGAGCATGGCCAGGATCGGGCCCATGATGGAGCCCTGCTGAGCCAGCTGGACGCCCAGACCAAAGGCGATGACGCGGATGGTGCCCTGGAAGAAGGAGTCACCAATACCGGAAAGCGGACCCATGAGGGAGGTCTTGACCGCGTTGATCGAATCGGGATCGAAGTTCTCGGGATCCTTGGCGTACTCCTCCTCCATGGAGGCGGCGAGGCCTAGGACAAAAGCGCTCGTCTGCGGGGTGCAGTTGTAGAACGCCATGTGACGGTGGTAAGCCTCTTTCTTAGCAGCGAGCTGCTTGGGATCGGACTCATCCGGATAGAGGCGATCGAGCGTGGGAACCATGCCGTAGAGGAAGCCCATGTTCATCTGACGCTCGTAGTTCCAAGAGGCCTGGATGGCCCAGGAGCGCCAGAAGAACTGGCTGACCTTCTTGTTCAGGGACACGTCCTTGGTTGCGGTTGCCATAGTGTGTTCCTCCTTAGTCTTCGTCGTCTTCGAGCGGATCGTAGTCGGAATCGACACCGGCGGCTGCATGGGAACCGTTGAACTTGAAGCCCATGAAGACGACAGCCAGGCACACACCGATCAGAGCGACCGCGATGACGGACAGGTTGAGGTAAGCGGCGAGCAGGAAACCGATGAACAGGAACGGAGTCATACCCTTCTTGATCATCATGGTGAGCAGCAGGGCCAAGCCGTAGGCGGTCATGATCTTGGTCGAAACGTTAAGACCAGTGGACAGCCACTCGGGAACCATGTTGACGATGGCCTGAACCAAGTCGGTGCCAACAAAGACGGCGAGGAAGATCGGCAGGAAGTACATGACGGCGTACAGACCGGAGCCGGCGCAGATGTGCATACGGTAAGCGGTCTTGAACTTTCCGTTATCGATCGCGCTATCTGCCACATGGGTGAGGGCGGCGATGATGGAACGGAACACGATGCCGAGGAGCTGACCCAGGACGGCGACCGGGATGGCGATCGTCATGGCGGTCTCGGCGGAAGCATCGGTCAGGCACGCAAAGGCAGCGGCCACGATGCCGCCCAGGACCATATCGGGCGGAACGGCGGCGCCGACCTGCACCAGGCCCATGGACACGAGCTCGACGGCGGCACCGACGGCAAGGCCGGTGGGCACATCGCCCAGCAGCAGACCGACGAGCGTAGCGCCAACGAGGGGCTGCTCGAAGTTAAGACGACCGAGCAGGCGGGAGTCCCACATGCAGAACACGCCGACGAGGCCGACGAGCACCGCACTGATGAACGTATTCATACCCTTCTCCTTTCAGTCAGGCAAAAGCCTGGTTGATTACAGCTTGGCGTCGATGTCGACGCTCTGATACGTAGGGGTCTGCTGGACATAGAGCTTGATGCCCATGTCGAGCAGCTGGTTGACGTCGGCCTTCTGGGTGGCGTCGAGGAAGACGGAGCTGTCCTTGCCGCCAATCTGATCGGCACCGTCGTGGTTGGCGGTGGCGCCCAGGTTGATGGCGTCGAGCTTGTAGCCCTGGCAGAACTGCAGCATCTCGGCCGTGTTGCCAAAGACGAACATGACGCGCTCACCGAGGGTGTTGAGCTTGTCCATCTTGGCGAGGGCACGCTCGACGGTGAAGACGTTCAGGCGCACGCCCTGGGGCTTGGCCAGCTTAAGAGCGCCCTTCTTGATGTCATCGTTGGCGGCAGCGTTGTCGACGACGATGATGCGCTCGGCCTGAACCTTGGTGGTCCAGGTAAAGACGACCTGGCCGTGCAGCAGACGGTAGTCAAGACGTGCGAGGACGATCTTGGCGGGACCGGAGCTGTGACGGGACGCCTTGGCCTTCTTGGCGGGAGCCGCGGCGGCCTCGACCGGTGCGTTGGGGTTGGTCAGACCGGTGCGGGCCTCGTTGATGAGGGCCGCGAGCTCGGTGCCCTTGACGGGGGCGGGGCTCATAGCAAGCGTGAGCGCCAGCGGGATGTTGAAACCGCTGACAACCGTGAACTTCGTGCCGTTCTTGGAAAGCTCGACCATGTTGTTGTTGACCGAGCTACCGAGCATATCGGTTAGCACATACACGGTGTCGTCCGCGTTGAACGTGGCGATCATAGCCTCAACCTTATTGGTGATGGGCTCCTTGTCGTCACGAGCAAGCGACACGACGTGGACGTTCGACACGTCGCCGAGAACCATCTCGAGCGTGTCTTTGGCGCCTGCGGCCAGGCCGCCATGAGATGCGAGAATGATCTGATTCATCTTGCCTCCTCCTTTTCATTATGGTCATTATAACGTCTTATTCGTTGCTTATATTGATAATTAGTATATAAACCGTTCGCGGGTGAAAAACGACCGTTGGCGGGTTTAACGTACTTGAAACGTTGGGGCTGGGTAGGTCGGCGCTGGCTGGATAACCCCAGGTCGGACGCCGCGCGCAACCCCCTATCGCACGAAGTACCAGGGGCTTTCCTGCACGGTGGGCTCCAGCGCAATGCCCGTGCGCTCGCGGAAGAGATCCATGTCCTGCGATTTCTCCGTCCACCACGCGTTGGGCTTAAAGGTCATGCTCTCAACGACATGGCCGACAAACACACTGTTGCGCAGCTTGGAAAAGTCGGTGTTCATAATCACGATGGACGCGAGCACCAAAACGATGCCCAGAACTTTGATCGCGCCGGCGGGCTCGGCGTAGACACCAATGCCCAGCAGTACGGTGACGACTGTCTCGAATGACATTACGACGGGAACTTTCGACGTCTCGAGCCCCATGGACAGACCCTGCATATATAAGATGTAAGCCACGGCTGTGGGGATGAGTCCAAAGCCAAGGAACAGCAGCAGCAGCTGTGGCGACATTGCCGCGGCGACATCCGGCCACGGAGCCGCGATAGCCGCCATAACCGCACCGCCAAAAACAAAGCCCCAAAACGTGACAGCCAGCGGGTGGACCGTCTTGGTTGCTATCCGGCTAAACACCGCGAGCGACGCACCACAAAGGCCTGCAATCACGCCCGACGTGACGCCCCAAACCGAAAAATGAAAACCGGAAAGGTCGCCATTGGTCACCGCAAGCACACAGCCAACGATGTTAAAGACAATGGCAACGAGCTTGTTGAGGGTCACGTCCTCGCGATAAAGGACGCGGCCGAGCGCGACGCCAAACACCGGCGACGTGTAGAGCAGCACCGATGCCGTGGACATGCCCACCTCGCGCATGCACTCGTAATAGCAGGTGTTGGCGGCAGCCAAACCGACGATACCAACAAGCGCGCAGGAAACAAGCTCTTTAGGGCTTGCCTTGAACAGGGTCAGCGGACCCTGGACCACGGTAGACCCCTCACCCGGACGGCAGCCCATAAACATCAGGACCGGCGCCAAGATAAGCGCTCCGACCAACAAGCGAAAGGCAGCCATGCTCTGGGACGAAACGCCCATGGCCGAGATGCCGTTTACAAAGATTCCGATGCTGCCCCACATAAGCGCGGCGATCAGCACCAGCACATAGCCCAGATTGCTCCTCTTCAACGCAGCCTCCTCAGTATTATTTCCAATATGTTTCATGCTACGTTATAGTCGTTATATACATTTTTCAAGGCACAAATCGGCGAACGGGAAATCTCTCGACACAAGGAGTGTCGCAGGTGCCGGCAGAAAGGGAACGTCCCCAAGTGCCGCTCTAGCAGTTGCAGTGAAATAGTTCTCAAACAGAGGCTTCACGCCCCCAAACAGGAACTATTCCACCGCAACTCATGAGGGGTATTGGGCTGTTAGGCCGCTCTATCCCTTAGTAATCCAGCTTCCACATGTAGCGGCGCGTCATGTAGTCCTTGTGGGTGACGGCGGAGAGCGCACGCATGTAGACGTTGTTGAGGATCGGGGCAAAGATCAGGTGGTTGAAGTACTCGCTCACGCTGTCCTTGATGTCGTTGAGGCCGAGCTCCTTGGCGTCGAGCTGGTAGACGCGCTCACCACCGTACTGGTTGACAAAGCGAATGCCGCGCTCGTCGTTGCAGCGGCTGCGGCCGACGCTGATGAGCTGGAACAGCGAGGTACGCTTGTCCAGGATCTCGAAGGGACCGTGGAAGAAGTCGCAGGTGTTGATGGTGCAGGAGTCGATCTGCAGCATCTCCTGCACGTTGCAGATGCTAAAGACGTAGGCGGCACCAAAGAGCGGACCCTGAGCCATCACGTTGATGCAGGGCTTGTCGGCGTTCTGCTCGGCCCACTTGGCTGCGAGCGGACGGGTGTACTCGACGGCCTTGCGATAGATGGGGTCGACCAAGTCGAAGGCGGCCATAGCGGTCTCGTACTCGGCATAGCCCTCGGTCTGCTGCGTAAGCTCCATAGCAATCATGGTCACGACGGCGGAGTTGGTGCGGCCCATGCAGGACTCGTCGATGGCCAGGCTGTCGTACTGGATCTTGTAGTCGCAGACCTCGGTGAGGCCGGACTCGTCAACATAGATGGCGATGGTGCTGGCGCCGTGGTTCTTGGCGACCTGGGCGGCGACGATGGTCTCCTTGGTGCCGCGCATGGACACGACGACGGCCAGGGTGTTCTCGTTGACGTAGGCAGGCGTGGCGTGCACGAACTCGTTGCTGGTGTAGCTGGAGCTCACGACCTGCGTGGCCTCGTGCTCCATAAAGTACTGGGCAGGATAGTTGCCGCCGTTGGATCCACCGGCGCCAATCCACACGACGCGCTTGATGCCGCCCTTGTCTGCCTTGTCAGCCAAAACCTGGGAGACGACGTCCTTAACCTGTTCCTGAGTAGTCATCGTGCATCAGCCTTTCTTCTCGTTTGATGCTCTCGATGGCATACAAGTTACATACATGTTTTGGTGTTGTCGACTAGTTGTATGCTATATTTGTTTTAGATTTTTGACTGATACGGTATTCGATAACTCGTTACCAGCGGTTTTGTTGTTGTATTGGATACATGCTTGATTAGGTAATCATACAGGTTAGATACAGGTTGATCGCATGAGCACTTCGTCTAAAATGAAACTGACCCAATACGAGCGTCTGGCGGGTACGCTGCGTGACCGCATCGCCGCCGGCATCTACGCACGCGGAGACAAGCTGCCGTCCGAGATGGAACTCATGGACGAATCGGGGCTTTCGCGCAGCACCGTGCGCCACGCGCTTAAGGTGTTAGTTGACGAGGGCCTGATTCGTACCGAGCGCGGGCGCGGCGCCTTTGTGGCCGAAACGCCAGCGCTCCACGAGAACAACCTGGTGTTTTCGAGCTACACGGCACAGGTCCAGGGCCAGGGCATGAAGCCCACCACGCGCACGGTTGACTCGGGCTTTGCTAAGGCAACGGGTAGCGTGGCCAAGTTTTTCGATGCCGCCGTGGGCAGCAAGCTCGTCAAGCTCGTCCGTCTGCGCTATCTGGACGATGTGCCGCTGTGCTTGGAGACCACCTATCTGCCGCCAAGCTTTGAGGCGCTCATCGATCGCGATATCAACGGATCGCTCTACACCGCGCTGCGCCAGGAGTTCCATCGCGCGCCGGCACAGGGGCACAAGACCTTTGAGGTGTGTTATGCCTCGCAAAACGAGGCGTTTTTGCTCAATGTGGAGCGCGGGCAGGCGCTGATTCTGATCACCGACTACGTCTACGACACCGACGGCCGCCCGCTCCATGTCTCCAAGCGCATCCAACGCACCGACCGCGCCAAATACACCGAGCCCATCGGCTAACAAACCGAAAACCACCACAATGGGGACAGGCACCTTTGTGGTGGTTTTAAGCGGGGAGGTCGGGGAACCAGGTTGGCTTGGGTTGGTTGGGAACGCGCTCGGCTAGGACCAGCTCCATCCAGCACATGTCGTACCAGCGGCCGAACTTTTGGGCGCAGCGGTCGAAGGCGCCCACCAGGCGATACCCCATATGGGCATGGAAGTCCTGGCTGTTGTGCGTCAGGTACTCGTCGTCCTTGTCGTGCGGCACGGCGATGAGCGCGCACATGCTGGTGATGCCCATCGCGACCAGGCATTGCTTGAGCGCATCGTGCAGCTTGCGGCCCAGCCCGCCATGGCGCACATCGCGCGCCAGGTAGATCGACGTCTCGACCGACCAGTCGTATGCCTCGCGGCTGTTGAGTGGGCTCACATAGGCATAGCCCACCGGACGCCCGTCCAGCTCCATCACCAAATACGGATAGCGCTTGAGCGTACGCTCGATGCGCCCGGCAAATTCCTCGACGCTCGGCACCTCGTATTCACAGGTAATTGCCGTCTTAAGCACATACGGCTCATAGATGGCAAGCAATGCCTGCGCATCATCGGGCGTCGCCAGGCGAATCGTCGGCTCGGACATCTCGGCCATACAACCCTTCTCCCTCAAAAGCAAAGGCCGCCCTGCGCCAAACCCAGGCGCAGGACGGCCCTCGTCATTGCATCAGGCTACAGGACAGCCGCCAGCGCGTCGATGTCCTCCTGCGTCGTGGCCCAGCTGGTGCAAAA
>CAJJTG010000063.1 GCA_905194675.1 uncultured Collinsella sp.
TCGAGGATAAGAACTTCGCGGGTGTGATGGAAGGTCATCAAAACGAGTTTAAGACCACGAAATCGCAGGAAGAGCTAGTAGAGGAGTCGCTTGCCAACCCTTATGGCTCGCCTTCGCTCGAGGAGCTTTGTGCTGGCAAGAAGGATATTGTCATCATTAGCTCCGATCATACGCGTCCCGTTCCCTCGCGTGTGACGATGCCTATTCTGCTGCATCACATCCACTCCGCTGCGCCTGAGGCGCGCGTTCGCATTCTGGTTGCTACGGGTATGCACCGTCCGTCGACGCACGAGGAACTCGTCAACAAATATGGCGAGGAGATCGTTGCCAACGAGGAAATCGTTATGCACGTCGCGACTGACGACAGCATGATGAAAAAGATCGGCACCCTGCCTTCTGGTGGCGAGTGCATCATCAACAAGGTTGCCGCCGATTGCGATCTGCTGCTTGCCGAGGGCTTTATTGAGCCGCACTTCTTTGCCGGTTTCTCTGGTAGCCGCAAGTCCGTCCTGCCCGGCATTGCCAGCTACAAGACCATCATGTACAACCACAACGGTCAGTTTGTGAATGATTCCCACTCGCGTGCCGGCAACCTGTGCCACAACCACGTGAGCGAGGACATGTTTGCCGCCGCTGAGATGGCCCACCTCGCCTTCGTGCTTAATGTGGTGCTTAACGGCAAGCACGAGGTCATCGGCTCCTTTGCCGGCGACATCCACAAGGCGCACGAGGCCGGCTGCGAGTTCGTGAAGAGCCTTGCCGGCGTTGAGCCCGTCGAGTGCGATATTGCCATCACCACCAACGGTGGCTACCCCCTCGATCAGAACATCTATCAGGCCGTGAAGGGCATGTGCGCTGCCGAGGCCACGCTTCCCGAGGGCGGCGTGATCATCGACGTCGCCGGTTGTGCCGACGGTCACGGTGGCGAGGGCTTCTATCACAATATCGCCGACAACGATCCGGCGGAGTTTGAGCGCGCCTGCATCGACCGTCCTAAGGACGAGACCCTGCCCGACCAGTGGACGAGCCAGATCTTTGCCCGCATCCTGGCACATCACCCTGTGATCATGGTCACCGACCTGTGCGATCACCAGATGCTCAAGGATATGCACATGACACCGGTCAACACTATCGAGGAGGCGCTCAAGCTCGCCTTTGAGATGAAGGGTGCCGATGCCAAGGTTGCCGTCATTCCCGATGGCCTGGGCGTTGTCGTTGCGCAGCACTAGCGCGTGGCTTAAACGAATCGTTTATAACCGACAAGAAAGATAAGGTTTTATGCTTACCAAACTCCTCTGCGAATTCGGCGCGACGGCCCTCATGATCGTCTTTGGCGTGGGCGTGCACTGCGATACCGTGCTCAAGGGCACCAAGTATCAGGGCTCCGGCCACATGTTTGCCATCACCACCTGGTCTTTTGGCATCTCGGTCTGCCTGTTTGTCTTTGGCGGCGCCGTGTGCATGAACCCCGCCATGGTGCTTGCCCAGTGCATCGTCGGCTTGGTGCCGTGGGGCAACTGCATTCCCTTCATGCTCGCCGATATGCTCGGCGGCTTTGTGGGTGCCGTGATCGCTTGGTTTATGTATGCCGATGAGTTCAAGGCTTCCGAGGGCGTCGTCGACCCCATTGCCCAGCGCAACATCTTCTCGACCAACCCCACCACCGAGGGTACGAACTATGCCCGCAACTTCTTCTGCGAGGCTATCTGCACCTTTGTGTTCATCAGTGCCATCCTTGCTGCCGCTAGCCGCGCCGGCGAGAACGTTCTGATGCTCGCCATCTGCGTCGGTCTGATCGTTTGGGCTGTTGGCATGGGCATGGGCGGCATCACCGGCTTCGCCATGAACCAGGCTCGTGACCTTGGTCCTCGCATGGCCTATCAGGTGCTGCCGATCAAGAACAAGGCTGACAACAACTGGAAGTACGGCCTGCTCGTTCCTGGCATCGCTCCGTTTGTCGGTGCTATTGTGGCCGCGCTGTTTGTGCATGGCTTCTTGGGCATGTTCTAGTCGAAGGCTACATAGTTGTCCGCTGGCCGCATGGGGTAACTTCCCAGCGCGTCCTCGGACATGCAAAAAGGCTCGCTGTGCACTTCGTGCGGCGAGCCTTTTTGCGTCCTGCGGAATGCGCTGGGAAGTTACCCCATGCGGCCAGCTGCGGGATCTTTGCTGCGCTCGAGCAAGCAACCCAACATATATCTGTATTTGGATGGGAGGGGCTTGTTGCTGATAGGGGCGTTGAGCTGTTGTTGACACTTTGGGATGCGTGGCGCTCTGTGTTGGGGTGATGCTTTGGGATGAGCTTCTTACTTAGCCGAAGAGGGGCTGTATGGCTGAGAGGTAGTCTTTGGCTACGTTGGATTTGTTGGCTTGGAAGTTGTGCCAGGCCCACCATTGGACGGTGGCTACGAAGCTTGAGGCTATGTGATGGAGGAGGAAGCTGCGGTCCATAGTGCCAGCGGGACCTGTGGGGTCGGTAGGGACGGTTTCGGCTGCCCGTGACATGATGGTCTTGCGTAAGCAGTCGGCGAAGACGCGTGAGCCGGCGCCGGCTACGAGGGCTCGTACACCCTGGCGGCGCTCCCAGAGGTTGTTGAGGATATGCTCGACCTGCACGAGTGGGTCGTCGAGGGGTGCGCCGTCATCGTCGAGGGCGTGGGTGCAGATGTCGCTCACGAGTTCGGACAGTAGGTCATCTTTGCTTTTGAAGAGGCCGTAGAACGTGGCCCGACCCACATGGGCGCGAGCGATAATGTCGCCGACGGTGATCTTGCCGTAGTCCTCTTCGCGCAGCAGCTCGGAGAACGCCGCAACGATGGCAGCGCGGCTTTTTGCCTTGCGGGCATCCATGGCTATGCGTCCGCGTGAACGAGCAGGCAGCGGAGCGTACCGGAGCAGCCCTCGTAGGGGCGCTTACCGGCGCCGTAGCCGACGGCCTCGATGCGGTAGCGGGCCGGCAGGTGCTCGGACGTGCGCAGCGCGGCGATGATGGCGGCACCCGTGGGCGTGACGAGCTCGCCGGCGACCGGTGCGGGCGTGAGGGCGATATTGCCCGCCTGGCACAGGTTGACGACAGCGGGGACGGGAATGGGCATGAGACCGTGGGCACAACGGATGGTACCGTGACCCTCGGAGAGCGACTCGACCACGATGTCCTCAATACCCAGGGCATCGAGGCAGATGGCGACAGAGCAGACGTCGACGATGGAATCGACGGCGCCCACCTCGTGGAACATGACGGTCTCGGGCGTTTTGCCGTGGGCCTTGGCCTCGGCGGCGGCGAGCGCGGTAAAGATGGCGAGCGCGCGACGCTTGGCGCCATCGCTTAGCTGCGAGCCATCTATGATGGCGGTGACGTCCGCCAAAGAACGGTGGTGATGGTGGTGGGCGTGATGGTGACCCTCGTGGCCATGACCGTGGCCCTCATGGTCATGCTCGTGGCAGTGCTCGTGTTCGTGCTCGCCATGATCATGATGGTGGTGCTCATGCTCGTGCGTGTGCTCGGCAGCTGCTTCGTTGCCGTAGAGCCAGGCCATATCGTGATCGTGGTTCTCGAGCTCCTCTGCAAGCTGGACGTCGAAATCGCAGGCGTTGATGCCATGCTTGCTTACGCGTGTGACGGCGATCGTAAAGCCGTCGACCGGCAGCGTGGCGAGCTGCTCGCGCAGGTGCTCCTCGCTGGCGCCTAGGTCGAGCAGGGCCGCGACGGTCATATCGCCGCTGATGCCCGAGGTGCCGTCGATGATAAGCGTGTGCTGATGATTGGACATGGAATGCTCCTTAACGGGCGCAGGGCGTGCCGGCGCTCAGATGATTGATAAGACTTGCCTGGTAGGCGGCACCAAAGCCGTTGTCGATGTTGACGACCGAAACGCCGCTGGCACAGGAGTTGAGCATGGCGAGCAGCGCGGCTACGCCACCAAAGCTCGCGCCGTAACCCACGCTGGTGGGAACGGCGATGACCGGACAGCTCACCAGGCCGCCGATAACGCTCGCCAACGCGCCCTCCATGCCGGCAATGGCGATGACCACCTGTGCCTGGGCAAGTTCCTCGGCATGCGCAAGCAGGCGGTGCAGGCCGGCGACACCCACGTCGTAGAGGCGGTCGACCTCGTTGCCATAGAACTCGGCCGTCAACGCGGCTTCTTCGGCGACGGGCAGGTCGCTCGTGCCGGCGCAGGCGACGACGATGCGTCCGTTGCCGGTAGGGGAGGGCTTGCCGCCCACGAGGGCGAGCTGTGCGTCCGGGACATATCCCAGGTCGATGCCGTTGCCAAGAAGTTCAGCGGTGCGCGCGGCTTTTTCGGCATCCAGGCGCGTGACCAGGATGCGCTCCTGGCCGGCATCGCGCAGTGCTTCGATAATGGCGGCAATCTGATCGGCGGTTTTACCGGCCCCGTAGACAACCTCGCCGGCCCCCTGGCGCACCCCGCGCGAAAGATCGAGCTGCGCAAAGCCCAAATCGGCGGTCGGAGCCGTCTGGATGCGCGTGAGGGCGTCGGCAGGGGTGACTGCTCCGCCGGCAACATCGCTCAGCAATTGCTCAAGATCTCGCTTATCCATATATGTTCCCTTCGACGGCGCAAAGTCTAGCACTCAAAGGGTATATTTCCGAACACTAAGACAAAATTGTTCGGAAACTATAGGACAGACTGATCCAATTGTTGGACGGATCGACTAGTCGCGCAGGATGATGTCCATGGCGAGCATCAGGTTGCGCTCGTCGATGGTAAACGGGGCGGCCTCGCGCGTCTTGGGCTTGGCGCAAAACGCGATGCCCGTGCCTGCGGCCTGGATCATGGGGATGTCGTTGGCGCCGTCGCCGATCGCGACGGTATGGGCCATATCGACACCGCACTCAACTGCCCAGTCCAGCAGCTGGATAAGCTTGGACTCCTTGGTCACGATGTCTGCCGCCAGCTTACCCGTGAGCTTGCCGTCCACGACCTCCAGACGATTGGCCAGGCAAAAGTCGATGCCCGCGGCGGCTACGATCTTATCGGCGACCTCGTGGAAGCCGCCGCTCACCACGCCGACCTTCCAGCCCTTGCTGCGCGCCGAGCGCACAAGCTCCAGCGCGCCGGGAGTAAACGTCACGCGCTCAAAGGTGCGCTCGAACACGCTCTCGTCCAAGCCGGCAAGCAGCCCCACGCGCTCCTCGAGTGCCTGCTTAAAATCGAGTTCGCCGCGCATCGCACGCTCGGTAATTTGTGCTACCTGCTCGCCCGCGCCTGCCTCTTCGCCCAAAAGATCGATAACCTCCTGATTGATGAGCGTGGAGTCGATATCCATAACGATGAGGCGTGCAGTCATGGCGGGCCTTTCCGAGTGCTGTTTTATTGGGGCATATTGTCGCACGTGACGAGCGCGGGCGGGTGCCGCGGCGCGTCAATTGTTTCGTCTCCGTCAAGTCTTTGGGCAGGAGCCACTTTTTCGCGGCACATCGACGCGAGTGCGATAAGATAGAACGCCATGTCTGGCTGCGCGGTTTACGCAGGCTGGGCAAATCTGTACGACGCCGCCCGGAACGACACGGGGCGGCACAGATCCATAAAGGAGGATCACTGGTATGAGCCAGACCCGTCCCATTGACGAGCATTCCATGCACACCCGTACCTGCGGCGAGCTTCGCTTCGAGAACGTGGGCGAAGAAGTCACCCTCACCGGTTGGGTGAGCCGTCGCCGCGACCACGGCGGCCTTATCTTCTGCGACCTTCGCGATCGCGAGGGCATCACGCAGCTCACCTTCGACCCCGAGCATTCCGACGGCGATGCCTTTAAGATCGCCGAGACCATGCGTCCCGAGTGGCCCATCAAGATTCACGGCGTCGTGCGCGCCCGTGGCGAGGAGACCACCAACACCAAGCTCGCGACCGGCGAGATCGAGGTCCTGACCGATCATGCCGAGGTGCTCAACACTTCCGTCACCCCGCCGTTCCAGATCGAGGACGGCATCGAGACCAGCGAGGACACCCGCCTGCGCTATCGCTATCTGGACCTCCGTCGTCCCGAGATGATGGCCAACCTCAAGCTGCGCTCCGACTTTACCTTTGCCATTCGCGAGGCGCTGCACAACCGTGAGTTCATGGAGGTCGAGACGCCCTCCCTGTTCAAGTCCACGCCCGAGGGCGCCCGCGACTTCATCGTCCCCAGCCGCATCCAGCCGGGCAACTTCTATGCCCTGCCGCAGTCCCCGCAGCTCCTGAAGCAGCTGCTTATGGTCGGTGGCGTCGAGCGCTACTATCAGGTTGCCAAGTGCTTCCGCGACGAGGACTTGCGTGCCGACCGTCAGCCCGAGTTCACCCAGGTCGATATCGAGATGTCCTTCGTGGACCAGAACGACGTTATGAGCGCGCTCGAAGAGGTCCTGTCTGACGCCTTCGGCCGCATGGGTGTCGAGATGCCCACGCCGCTGCGTCGCATGGACTATTGGGAGGCCATGGACACCTATGGCTCCGACAAGCCCGATACTCGCTACGGCATGCACCTGGTCGACCTGACCGACATCTTTGCCAACTCCAAGTTCAAGGTCTTTGCGACTGCTGCAAACGAGGAGGGCTCTGTCGTCAAGGCCATCAACGCCAAGGGCGCCGGTGCCTGGGCACGTGCCAAGATCGATAAGCTCGCCGGCGTGGCCTCCACGTTTGGCGCCAAGGGCCTGGCCTGGATCGCTTTCCGCGAGGACGGCTCCATCAACAGCCCCATCGTCAAGTTCTTCTCGGACGAGGAGATGGCTGCTCTGCGCGAGCGCATGGACGTCGAGCCCGGCGACCTTGTGATGTTTGCCGCCGGCCCGCGCCTGCTCTCCGACGAGATCCTGGGCGGCATGCGTTCCCACATGGCCAACGCGCTCGAGATCAAGCGCGAGGGCCACGACTTCCTGTGGGTCGTCAACTTCCCGCTGTTCCACTGGGACGAGGATCGCAAGGCCTATGCAGCCGAGCACCAGCCCTTCACCCTGCCGACCGAGACCGACATCGCCAAGATCGAGGCCGATCCGTTGGCAGCCGGTTCGTGCACCTACGACTTTGTCATGGACGGCTTTGAGGCCGGCGGCGGCGGTATGCGTATCCACAACGCCGAGATGCAGATGTCCATGCTCAAGCTCCTGGGCTTTACCGAGGAGCGCGCCGAGTCGCAGTTTGGCTTCCTCATGGAGGCCCTCAAGTTTGGTGCGCCCCCGATGGGCGGTTTCGCTCTGGGTCTGGACCGCGTGTGCATGCTGCTCACCGGTTCCGACTCCATCCGCGACGTCATGGCGTTCCCCAAGACGGCCAGCGGCTCCGACCTCATGTCGGGCGCCCCGAGTGCCGTTTCCGGCGCCCAGCTCAAGGACGTCAGCCTGCGCTTGATGTAGGCGAGCGGCTACATATTGCCCGTAACGAGGGAAGGACACGTGCCTTCCCTCGTTTTTTGTGGGACGGGGGTGCGCCGGTAACGTACAATAACTACCACGTGGCTGGGTTTGCCGGCCGAATGTGCGACGTCGTGGGAGGGGACATGGTCGAGTTTACAAAGACGATTAAAGATCCGTTGGGATTGCATGCCCGCCCGGTTGCGCTGCTCTATGACATTATTGCCAAGCATCGTAGCAACGTATCGGTCAGCATCGGCGATCGCCATACCGACGGCCGCGATGTGATGGGGCTCATGGCTCTCTACGGCGAATGTGGCGAAGACATCGTGTTCCGCGTTTCGGGCGTGGATGAGGCCTCCTGCGTCACGTCGATCAGAAACCTCTCGCTTTAACCGCAATAATGTGGCAAAGGGGCAGCCCCCTCTGTTGCATAAATTGGTATGACAGGGCACCGCAAAGAGACAGTCTTTGCGGTGCCTTCTTTGTTTCGTATAGGAAACTTTTTCGAAATCTGAACGGGGACCCTTTCCAAAAAGTTAACCACGTGTTAGTTTACTAAAGCGAACATAGGCGTGGTTAACTTTTACCGCGTCGATGTTG
>CAJJTG010000064.1 GCA_905194675.1 uncultured Collinsella sp.
ATCTTGTTTGGCCCCATTCCCGACTTTAAACCGGTGAGCGCCATCGCCATTATCGCGGGGGCGACGCTTGGTCGCCGCAATGGTTTTATGGTTGGCGCGCTGGCGGCGCTGACCAGCAATTTCTTTTTTGGACAGGGCATGTGGACGCCGTGGCAGATGTATGCCTGGGGTCTGGTTGGCTATGTTGGCGGCGCGCTGGCGCATGCGGGCGCGTTTGACCGTGCGGATGGAACCGTGCGCATGCCGGCGCTGATGGCGTACGGCTTTGCCTCGGGCTTGCTCTACGGCGTTGTGATCAACGCGTATGACATCATCGGTTTTGTTCAACCGCTCACGTGGGCGGGCGCCATAGCGCGTCTTGCTACGGCGGTGCCGTTCGACATCACGCATGGCCTCGCGACCTGCGTGTTCTTGGCCGCTCTGTACAAGCCCTGGTGTCGCCGCATCAACCGCGTCGTCGTGAAGTACGGGATGTAGGGCTGGTTGCGCCGGGGCGGGAATCAATACTGCCGAAGTGCCATTTCAAAACTATGCCGGTTTACGGGGCTAGATTGGCACAGGCAGACCATACCGGCTTTTTTCGAAATAGAGCAAGCCGTTTACCTGCGGTTTTATTATTTCGGAATTGCGTATGGTTGGGGGTTTGCGATTTAGCCCCGTAAACCGGCGTAGTTTTGAAATGGCCGGTTGATATGACGGGCATCATAGCCCTCAGAGGGTCAATTGATCCGTTTTCTTCCGTCCCCAGACGTCCCCAGGGAATCAGTTGACGGCGCTCGCCACGAAACTGGCCCATCTACTACGTTTAGCCCGACACCCCCAAGCACAACCGCGTTTTATGAAAAACCGCAGGCTTTCTATCTGCGGTTTTCTTTTTGCGTTGTTCGCTGTGCTTGAGGATGGCGGCCTAAACGTAGTAGATGGGCAGGTTTCGTGGCGGGCGGGTTGCGCGAACACGCTCGCAAGACGAAAACGACCCGCCTTTCTCCGCCTTTGGGAGATCAGTTGGGCTAGAGCTCCAGGGCGAGCGTGACGGGGCAGTGGTCGCTGCCGAAGATGTCGCCGCGGATGCCGGTGTCGCGTACGTTGCCGGCGATTGCGTCGCTCACCAGGAAGTAATCGATGCGCCAACCTGCGTTGTTCTTGCGGGCATTAAAGCGGTAGCTCCACCAGCTGTAGACGCCCTCGACGTCCGGATTGGCTGCGCGCCAAGTGTCGGTAAAACCGGCGTTGAGCAGCTCGGTAAACTTGCCACGCTCCTCGTCCGAAAAGCCTGCGTTGCCGCGGTTGGACTTGGGGTTCTTAAGGTCGATCTCCTCGTGTGCCACGTTAAAGTCGCCGCAGGTTACGACGGGCTTGCCGGTTTCGCGCTCAAGCGCGCTCAAAAAGCCGCGATAGGCATCGTCCCAGGCCATGCGCACGTCGATGCGCGCGAGCTCGTTTTGGGCGTTGGGCGTATAGACGTCCACGAACCAAAACTTGTCGAACTCGAGCGCGCAGACGCGGCCCTCGGTTGCGGCTTGGGCGACGAGTACGGCCGCCTCGTTCTCGCCGGCGTAGGGTAGCAGTGCGTCGGCGTGCAGCACGCGCAGCGGTTCCTGGCGGCTAAAGACCGCAGTGCCCGAATAGCCTTTACGCTCGGCGTAGCTCCAGGTTTGGTGATAGCCGGCCAGGTCAATATCGACCTGGCCTTCTTGCAACTTGGTCTCTTGCAGCGCCAGGATATCGACGTCGAGTTCTTGCGCGATCTGGATAAAGCTCGGGTCCTTTTTGAGCACGGCGCGCAGGCCGTTGACGTTCCACGAGGCGAAAGTGTAAGTCTGAGGCATGGTGTCCTTTCGACGGGGTTGGCAGGCTTAAGATTAGCGCAACAGGGGCGGGGTGGGCTCCGCGCGTGCTGACTCAAAGGCCGCGCGCTGGGATGTCGCCCAACGCTGCCCGACCAACAAGGACGGAGGACTCATATGACGCAGGCAATAACGGATCCCAAGCAGGCCTCCGCCGCGCTGGCGGAGCTGTTCGACACCCACAAGCGCGTGGTCTTCTTTGGCGGCGCGGGCGTTTCCACGGCGAGCGGCATCCCCGATTTTCGCAGCGTGGACGGCCTGTATCACCAGCAGTTTGCCTACCCGCCCGAGACTATGCTCTCGCATAGCTTTTATGAGGCACATCCGGCCGAGTTCTTCGACTTCTACCGCACCAAGATGATCGCGCTTGACGCCAAGCCCAACCGCTGCCACACCAAGCTGGCCGAGCTGGAGCGCGCCGGCAAGCTAAATGCCGTGGTGACGCAAAACATCGACGGCCTGCATCAGATGGCCGGCTCGCAGCGCGTGTTCGAGCTGCACGGCTCGGTCCATCGCAACATTTGCCAGTCGTGCGGCGCGGTCTATAGCGCCGAGTGGATTTGCTCGCGCGAGCACGAGGACGCCGCGGGCGTGCCCGTGTGTCCTGCGTGCGGCGGGCGCATTAAGCCCGATGTGGTGCTCTACGAGGAGCCGCTCGACGAGCGCGTGCTAACCGGCGCCGTTGCCGCCATCGCCGCGGCCGATGCCCTCATCGTGGGCGGGACCTCGCTCGTGGTGTATCCGGCGGCGGGCCTTACGCGCTACTTTACTGGCGATACGCTGGCCATTTGCAATCTTGCTCCCACCGATCAGGATGCAAATGCCGACCTGCTGATTTCTTGCGACATCGCGGCCGCGTTTGCGTTCTAGCCCGTGTGCGCGGATACAATAGAAAGACTGATTGCAAAGCAACCCCGCTGCCTGTGCCCGAGCGCGGTGGCGCGGGCATTTTAGGAGGATGTTCATGGCGAACGATAGCAAGACATGGCGGTGCGGAAAGTACGAGCTCAGCTTTGACCGCCCGCGCATCATGGGCGTCCTCAACGTGACGCCCGATTCGTTTAGTGACGGCGGGGAGCACTTCGACCCGGATGCCGCCATCGAGTACGGCCTGGCGATGCTCGACGCCGGCGCTGACATCATCGACGTGGGCGGCGAGTCCACGCGCCCCGGATTTACCCCGGTCAACCCCGACGAGGAGGCTCGCCGCGTGCTGCCCGTGGTGCGCGCGCTGGCCAAAGAGGGCGCTATCGTCTCAATCGACACGCGCCACGTGGCGGTCGCCAAGGCGGCCGTGCGCTGCGGCGCCTCGATCGTCAACGACGTGACGGGCTTCACCGACCCCAAGATGGTCGAATTTGTCGCGACGAGCACCTGCGGCGTCATCGTGATGCACGCCGGCGAGGTCGCGGCGCCCACGCGCACGCATGCAACGGTGCAGCTCGATACCTCTGCCGCGGCGTTTGTTGCCGAGAAGGCGCGCGAGGCGGCCGCCGAGGCCGCGCGCGAGGCCGAGAAGCCTGCCCGCCGCCGTCGCGGCAAGCTGCTGGGCGAGCCCAAGACGGAGGCCAAGCTGCCGGGAGGCGTGGTGCAGCCCTCACTGCCGTTCGGCGATCCGGAGCCTGCGCCCGAGTCCACGGACGAGCAGAAGCAGGAGACGCCGGCCGTCGAAGAGGCCGCCCCTGTTGCCGAGGCCGCCACGACCCCTGAGCCCGCGCCGGAGCCGAACGACCACCTGGCCGCCATGATGCGCCGCAGCGCCCGCCGCGAGGAGGCCTACGTGCCCACCTCTCAGCTCCGCCGCTTTACCCTGCCCGATTCGGCGCCCATCATGCGCCGTGTCATGGGCTTTCTGTCCGACCAGGCCCGCACGCTCATCCATGCCGGCGTGTCGCGCGACCGCATCTGCATCGATCCCGGCCCGGGCTTTGGCAAGACGGCCAACGAGGACATCGTCATCCAGCGCGAGACCGCCAAGATGGCGTCGCTGGGCTACCCGCTCATGTGCGCCGTGTCGCGCAAGCGTTTTGTGGGTGCCGTCTCGGGCGTGACCGAGGCCGCCGCGCGCGATGCCGCCACGTTTGGCGTGTGCCTGGGCGCTATCCAGGCCGGTGCCAACGTCGTGCGCGTGCACGACGTCACTGGCTTTGCGCAGTTCCTGAACGGCTACTGGGCTGTCGCCAAGCCGCAGCCGCGCCGTGCGTTTGTGGCCGTGGGCTCCAACCTGGGGCATCGTTGCGACAACATCCGCGCCGCACGCGACATGATCGCCGAGATTCCGCTTACCTGCGTGTCCAACTGCTCGCGCATCTACGAGAGCGAGCCGGCCTACGAGACGCGCCAAGATGCATTTGCCAACGCCGTCATCGAGATTAAGACCGAGCTGGCGCCGCTGGTGCTGCTCGACGAGCTTATGAAGATCGAGGCCGAGCTGGGGCGCGACCGCTCCAAGAAGGCCAAGGTCAACGGCCCGCGCACCATCGACCTGGACCTGCTGTGGATGGACGGCGAGATCCACGGCGGCAAAAAGCTGCGCTTGCCGCATCCGCTGATCGGCGAGCGCGACTTTGTGCTGGTGCCGCTCGAGGACCTGATGCACGACCCGGCGCGGTTCTTCCGCTACAACGGCGTCGAGGTCAAGGAGCCCGAGGACCGCGTGGGTCATATCGTGGGCGAATTGGGGCGTATGTAGATGATCGAGATGAATGCTGTTGCCGCTGGCACCGAGCTCGACGCGGCGCGTGACGCGGGCCGCGAGGGCGTGTCCGCGGGCTGGTGCACATGGAGCGCGAGCGATGCTTCGCTGACGTTTTCGCTGGTCGTGCGCCCAGACGTGAACATGCACGCCTTCCACGGCCTGCCGTTTGTGGCCGCGATGGGCATGATGGACGCGCTCGCGGGCACGGCTTCGACGCCGGGGCTGGGCCTTGCCGGCAAGGTGGGTATCCAGTGGCCGAGCGATATCGTGTGCGGTGCGCCTGCGTTCGAGACGTCGCTCGCGCGTGTTGCCGTGAACGGCGGCGCCGGTGTCGCGGGCATGTTTGCCGCGGTGACGGTTGATATTGAACGTGCGGCGCTGGGCGAGCTTGGCGTGGATATGGCCGACGAGGTGCTGGTCGAGGCATTGGCCACCGCCGTGCTGACCCGCGTGGACACCTGGGCGGTTGCCGCCAACACACCACAGGGCGCTGCCGGCCCGCTGGCTCCGGTGCTGGGTGAGTACTTCGATATGGTGCCGCTGCTGGGTCGTCAGGTTGCGGCGGTGTCGCCCAACGGTTTGCCGCTTGCGGTCGGTGTGTTTGCGGGCCTGGATATCTGGGGCCGCGCGACCATCAAGACCGATGCCGGCGAGCAGGAGTTTCCGCCCGAGGCCGTGCGCATTCGCGGGCTGTAGCGCGGGGCGTTCGCGCCCAAAGATAGACATGACAACAAGACCCTCCTCGGCCCGTGCCGGGGAGGGTTTCGCCTATCTGGGGAATGGGTTGCCAGCGCCCTATTCCTCAAAACCGAAAATTTTTCGTTTTTGAGGAATAGGATTAAGGCAGCTCGGTCTTTCGCGAGGTATATTCGCTATAGAGCCTATTCCTCAAAACTGAAAATTTTTCGTTTTTGAGGAATAGCGATAAAAGACCGCGAGGAGGCCCCGATGAAACTCATCAATAGATCGTCATATATGGACACGTTGACGAGTCTCATTGGCGTGCCGGACATCAAGGTCATCACGGGCATCCGTCGTAGCGGTAAATCAAAATTGCTCGAGGCCCTCCGCGATTACGTGGAGGCAAATCTGTCCAATTCGAATGTCATCCATATCAACTACAACCTCGATGAGTTCGAGAACCTGCTCGAGTATCACGCGTTGCTCGCCTATGTAAAAGAGCATCGAGTGTCCGGCAAACAAAACTTTCTGCTTATCGATGAAGTTCAGATGTGCGACGGTTTTGAGCGTGCGATCAACAGCCTTCACGCATCCGAGCAGTACGACATATTCATTACTGGATCGAATGCCTTTTTGCTGTCGAGCGATCTGTCGACGCTCTTTACGGGGCGCACCTTCGAGATCGAGGTTTTTCCATTCTCGTTTGAGGAGTATCGTTTCTATGGCGACGAGGGCGAGGTCGACCGCGACTTCGATGAGTACGCGAGAACCGGCGGTATGTCCGGCTCTTACCCTTATCCACTGCAGGAGCAGCGCTATCAATATCTCTCCAACGTCTTCAAGACGCTCATTGTGAGAGATATCGTGCAGCGGCATAACGTGAGAAACGAATCGGCGCTGCTGCGCATTGCCGATTACATGATGGACAACGTTTCCAACATTACGTCGGCACGCAACATTACTGATGCATTAAATGCGGATGGGCTAAAGATTACGAACAAGACGGTCGGCACGTACATGGGGTACCTGTGCGATGCGTTTGCCTTCTATAAAGTTCGTCGGTACGACATTCGCGGCAAAAAATACCTTAAGAGCGGCGAGAAGTACTATCTGGCGGACCATGCGTTTAAATATGCGCTTCTTGGTACACGTGATATGGATTGGGGACGCGTATACGAGAACATGGTGGCAATCGAGCTGCTGCGTCGCGGATATGAGGTATACGTCGGCGTGCTCTATAAAAAGGAAATAGACTTTGTAGCAATCAAGCGGAGCGAGAAACTCTACATTCAGGTGAGCGACGACATCAGCTCGGATAAGACATTTGAACGCGAGATTTCGCCACTGCTGAGCATTGGCGATGCGTATCCCAAGATGATTCTCGCCCGCACGCATCACGAGGCCACGGATCGCGACGGAGTGCAGATCGTGGACCTGGCGAGGTGGTTGTGCGGCGAGGCGTAGCAGAAAGCCTATTCCTCAAAACTGAAAAATTTTCGTTTTTGAGGAATAGGATTGGAGGCTGGTTGCTGCGACCTGGCGTTTACTCTATCCCAGCTCCTGCATGCGGCGGTAGATTTCGCAGATGCCCTTGATGGTGAGTTGCCCGTCGACCACGTCGAAGGCATCGGTCGAATCGGCGACAATGCCGGCGAGACCGCCCGTGGCGATAACGGTGGCATCCTCGCGGCCCAGTTCGCGCTTCATGCGAGCGACCAGGCCCTCGGCCATGGCGGCGGCGCCCATCACGGCGCCGACCTTGATGCATTCCTCGGTGTCGCGGCCGATGGCGTGCTCGGGCGCCTCGAGCGGAACGCTGGCGAGCTTGGCGGCTCGGGCGGCGAGCGCGTCCATGGAGATGCGGATGCCCGGCGCAATCGCTCCGCCAATGTAATAGCCGTCCTCGTCGATGACGTCGATATTGGTTGCGGTGCCAAAGTCCACCACGATCGCCGGGGCGCCGTAGAAGGTCTCGGCAGCGACGGCGTTGGCGATGCGGTCGGCACCAACGGCCTGGGGGCGCGCCGCCCGCAGCTTGGTCACCGCGGCCGTCTGTGGCCCAATGACGATGGCGTCTGCCGCGATGCGGTCGGCCACGGCGTGCCACTCGCGCGAGAGCTGCGGCACCACGCCCGCAAAGGCGATCGCGTCGACCGCGCCGAGCGAGAGGTCGTACATCTTAAAGAAGCCCATCAGGCGCACGTGGATCTCATCGGCGGTGTAGGAGCGGTCGGTGGGCATGCGCCACGACTGCACCAGCTTGTCTCCGTCAAACAGGCCCATGGCCGTCTGCGTGTTTCCCATATCGATAGCGAGCAGCATGTCTACTCCCGGTGTCGGCATAAAAGGACGCGCACCATTGTATACGTGCCGTCGACGGCGCTCGGCTGCGATTCGTTTACGGTGATAGGGGCTGAGGGGTTTAAATATGAAGGAATTATGCTCTACGAGATTTTCCTTGCCGTTTACCGAACTCCCACGTAATATTCTTTCTTGCGCACATGAGGCGCCCAGACATTGCGGGGTGGAGCAGTCTGGTAGCTCGCCGGGCTCATAACCCGGAGGTCGTAGGTTCAAATCCTGCCCCCGCGACCAAGAACTT
>CAJJTG010000065.1 GCA_905194675.1 uncultured Collinsella sp.
GGTTCATAAACCCAAAGACCGAAACGCGGCTGACGGGGTTGACGGCGAGCAGGCGGGACCACAGCGAGTACGCGACGGCGGAAATAAGCGCCATGTAGATGATGAGCGCGATGGCGGGGGCAATTGCCGTGGGGGAGAGCGTGCCGCCCATCAAAAACCCGATGGCGGTGAGGACCAGGCCGCCGACCAAGAACTGCCACCCGGCAAGCAAGACGCCGTCGTGCTCGCGCGAGAAGATGCCAATGAGGCAGGTCGAAAGGGCACCCGCGACGGTGGAGGCCAGGATAAAGCCCTCGCCGTCGAGCGTAAAGCCAAAGGTGCCGTCCGCGCCCGAAAGGTTGACGAGCGCGACACCGGCAAAGCCCAGTACGCAGCCGAGCACCTTGGCCGCATCGAGCTTTTCGGTGCGAAACGCCAAGGCGGCAAAGAGGATTGCGAGGAAGTTGGCGCTGGCCTCGATGATGGAGCTCGACATAGCGCTTGCACGGGAGAGACCAAGGTAGAAAAAGAAGTACTGGCCGATGGTCTGGAAGAGCGACAAGATGCAGAGGGGCTTGATATCACGCGCTTGCGGAACGAGCGGTCGGCGCTGGGCCACGCTCATGCCAACAATGACCAGCATGCCGGCAAGGGTGAAGCGCAGACCCGCGAAGAGCAGCTGCGAGGCGCTGTCGTGCGCGGGAATGCCAAAGAGGCCGTAGCCGATCTTGATGCAGGGGAAGGCGGAACCCCAGAGCGCGCAGCAGACGAGGCAGCCCAGGATGAGTCCGGGCAGGGTGGCGAGATACGGATTGCGGCTTTCCATGGTGTCCTTCCTGTATGCGCGAAGCAAAAAAGAACCCGCCACCGGATGTGCCGGTGGCGGGTGTTGTTACCCGAGGGGATTGTACCCGATGGGAAAGCTTTAAGCGAAGTAGGCTACGCCGCTCTCAAAGATCGGCATGAACTTATCGCCGGGGACATACTCGGGCACGTTGCGGTACAGGTTGTCGCCGCGACGCTCGGCATGGCCCATCTTGCCCAGAACGCGGCCGTCGGGGCTCGTGATGCCCTCGATGGCGAGTGCGGAGCCGTTGGGGTTGACGGAAAGGTCCATGCTGGGCTTGCCGTCCTCACCCACGTACTGAGTGGCGACCTGGCCGTTGGCGATCAGCTGGGCGAGCACCTCGTCATTGGCGACAAAGCGGCCCTCGCCGTGGCTGATGGCGACGGTGTAGGGGTCGTCCAGGCTGCACTGCGACAGCCACGGAGACAGGTTGGACGAGATGCGGGTGCGCACCAGACGGCTCTGGTGGCGACCGATGGTGTTGAACGTCAGCGTGGGCGCGTCGGGCGTGGCGTCGACGATGTCGCCGTAGGGCACCAGACCGAGCTTGACCAGGGCCTGGAAGCCGTTGCAGATACCCAGCATGAGGCCGTCGCGGGCCTTGAGCAGGTCGCGGACTGCCTCGGTGACCTCGGGAGCGCGGAAGAACGCCGTGATGAACTTGGCGGAGCCGTCGGGCTCGTCGCCGCCCGAGAAGCCACCGGGGATCATGACGATCTGGCTTGCACGGATGCGGAGGGCAAGCTCGTGGGTGCTTTCGGCAACAGCCTCGGGCGTGAGGTTGTTGATCACGAAGGTGTCGGCCTCGGCGCCGGCGGCACGGAAGGCGCGGGCGCTGTCGTACTCGCAGTTGTTGCCGGGGAACACGGGGATGATCACGCGCGGGCGGGCGATCTTGGCGCCGCCGTACACGTGGATATCCTTGGCGCGGAAGTCGATGGTCTCGACCTCGGGGGTCTCGCCGGCGCTGCGGTAGGCGAAGACGCCCTCGATGCCGCTCTCCCAGGCCTCCTGGAGCTCGGAGAGCTCGATGACCTCGGAGCCGGTATCGATGACATAGCCCTCGACGGTGGTGCCCAGGGGCTCGACGACAACGCCGTCGGCGACCTCAGGCAGCTCGGCGTCATCGGCGAGCTCGACGATAAAGCTGCCGTAGAGCGGGGTGAAGAAGCTCTCCACGTCCACATCCTCGGCAAGCTCGATACCGATCTGGTTGCCGACGCACATCTTAAAGAGGCTCTCGGCGCCGCAGCCGTAGCCGGGCGTGGAGACGGCCAGGGCGTCGCCGGTAGCAGTGAGCGCCTCGACGGCGTCAAACGCGGCGAGCAGCTGCTGGGCGTCGGGGCGGTAGTCTTCGCCATAGGTGGCGGGGGCGATGCGGACGACGCGGTGCGTCAGACCCTTGAACTCGGGCGAGACGGCGCGGGCGGCGCGGCCCACTGCCACAGCGAAGCTGATCAGGGTCGGTGGAACGTTGAGCTCGCCGGCCTCGTCCTCAAACGAACCGCTCATGGAGTCCTTGCCGCCGATGGCGCCGGCGCCCAGGTCGACTTGGGCCATGAGGGCACCAAGGACGGCAGCCGTGGGCTTGCCCCAGCGCTCGGCCTCGGTGCGCAGACGCTCGAAGTACTCCTGGAAGGAGAGGTAGGCGCGCTTGTGCTCAAAGCCGGCGGCAACGAGCTTGGCGATGGACTCGACCACGGACAGGTAGGCGCCGGCAAACTGGTCGGCTTCCATCAAGTAGGGGTTGAAGCCCCATGCCATGGCGCTTGCCGTGGTGGTCTCGCCGTCCACGGGGAACTTGGCGACCATGGCCGAGCTCGGGGTGAGCTGCGTCTTGCCGCCAAAGGGCATGAGCACGGTCGCGGCGCCGATGGTGGAGTCGAAGCGCTCGGAAAGGCCCTTGTTAGAAGCGACGTTGAGGTCGGTGACGAGCGAGGTCATGCGCTCGGCAAGCGTGGTGCCGGCCCAGCTGGGCTGCCACACGCTACGGGCGCACACGTGGGCGACCTGGTGCTTGGGTGCGCCGTTAGAGTTGAGGAACTCGCGGGACAGGTCGACGATGGCGACGCCGTTCCAGGCCATGCGCATGCGCGGCTCGGCGGTAACCTCGGCGATAACGGTCGCCTCGAGGTTCTCCTCGGCGGCGTAGCCCATGAACTCCTCGACGTCACCGTCGGCGACGGCGCAGGCCATGCGCTCCTGGGACTCGGAGATAGCGAGCTCGGTGCCGTCAAGACCGTCGTACTTCTTGGTCACGGTATCAAGGTCGACATACAGGCCGTCGGCAAGCTCGCCTACGGCGACCGAGACACCGCCGGCGCCAAAGTCGTTGCAGCGCTTGATCAGACGGCAGGCATCGCCGCGGCGGAACAGGCGCTGCAGCTTGCGCTCGACCGGGGCGTTGCCCTTCTGGACCTCGGCGCCCGATGTCTCGATGGACTCGGTGTTCTGGGTCTTGGAGGAGCCGGTGGCACCGCCGATGCCGTCACGGCCGGTGCGGCCGCCCAACAGGATGATCTTGTCGGTGGGGGCGGGGCACTCGCGACGCACGTGGTTTGCCGGGGTAGCGCCCACGACGGCGCCGACCTCCATGCGCTTGGCGACGTAGCCGGGGTGATAGAGTTCGTTGACCTGACCGGTGGCAAGGCCGATCTGGTTGCCGTAGCTGGAGTAGCCGGCGGCAGCAGTGGTCACGAGCTTACGCTGCGGCAGCTTGCCCTCGAGCGTCTCGGACACGGGGACGGTGGGGTCGCCGGCGCCGGTGACACGCATGGCCTGGTACACGTAGCTGCGGCCCGACAGCGGGTCGCGGATGGCACCGCCCACGCAGGTGGCGGCACCGCCGAAGGGCTCGATCTCGGTCGGGTGGTTGTGGGTCTCGTTCTTAAAGAGGAACAGCCAGTCCTGGTCCTCGCCGTCGACATCGACCTTCACCTTGACGGTGCAGGCGTTGATCTCCTCGGACTCGTCGACATCGGTCATGACGCCGGTCTTCTTGAGGTACTTGGCGCCGATGGTGCCCATGTCCATGAGGCAGACGGGCTTGGTGTCGCGACCGAGTTCGTGGCGCATCTCCATGTAGCGGTCGAAGGCCTGCTGCACCACGGCGTCGTCGATCGTCACGTCGTCCAGGACGGTGCCGAAGGTGGTGTGGCGGCAGTGATCGGACCAGTAGGTGTCGATCACGCGGATCTCGGTGATGGTGGGGTCGCGATCCTCATCGCGGAAGTACTGCTGGCAGAAGGCGATGTCCGCTTCGTCCATGGCGAGACCGCGCTCGGAAATAAAGGCGGCAAGGCCGGCCTCGTCGAGCTCACGGAAACCGTCGAGCACCTCGACGGGCTGGGGCTCGGGGGTCTCTATGTACAGCGTCTCGGGCAGGTCGAGCGAGGCGATGCGCGCCTCGACGGGGTTCACCACGTAGTGCTTGATGGCATCGATGGCGGCCTCGTCCAGAGCGCCCGAGATCATATAGACCTTGGCGGAGCGCACGGCGGGGCGCTCGCCCTGGCTGATGAGCTGCACGCACTCGCTGGCGGAGTCGGCGCGCTGGTCAAACTGGCCAGGCAGGAATTCGACGGCAAAGACGGCGTCATCGCTTGCGGGGAGCTCGTCGTAGGTCACATCGACCTGGGGCTCGCTAAAGACGGTCGGCACGCAGGAGCGGAAAAGCTCCTCGTCGATGCCCTCGACGTCGTAGCGGTTGATAATCCTCAGGGCCTCGATGCCCTTGATGCCGAGAATTTCGGTCAGCTCGCCCTTGAGCTGCTGAGCCTCGACGTCGAACCCGGGTTTCTTCTCCACGTAGATACGAGAGACCATTGGTTCCTGCCTTCCTGATCGGTTGGGCGTACGGTACGGTATGCGGCAGCGGTCGGTTTACGGGGCAAGCCTCGCGGTCGCCTTGAGCCACATGTTTGTAAACCTCACTATGATACGACAGCTCGTGGCGCGTTGAGGACGGCGAGGGTGCTACAGTGATGCGCAATCAAGAGAAAGGCATCACATGGCATTCGTTTCGCTCGCCATCATCGCACTCGTGGCCTTTGCGAGTCCTTTTATCGCCTCGGCGATTCCTGGAAAACCCGTTCCCGAGACGGTCTTTTTGCTCGTGCTCGGTGCGGTGCTGGGACCCCATATGCTCGGCGTCATCCATGTAGATGCCGAGGTCTCGCTTGTGTCCGAGCTCGGTCTGGCCTTCTTGTTCCTGCTTGCCGGCTTTGAGATCGACCCCAAGAGCATCACGGGCGTCGAGGGGCGCTACGGCTTGGCGACGTGGGTCGTCACGTTTGGTATCGCCTGGCTTGCCGTGCGCTTTACCCCGTGGTTCTCGGTCAGTCATTTCGACGGTATCGCCGTGACGCTTGCCCTCACTTCTACGGCGCTCGGCACGCTCGTGCCCATTATGCGTGAGCGCTCGCTCACTGGCACGCGTGTGGGCGACTCGATTCTCGCGTATGGCACCTGGGGCGAGCTCGGCCCTGTGCTCGCCATGTCGGTGCTGCTGTCTGCCCGCACTGGCATCCAAACGCTCGTGATTCTTGGCCTGTTTGCGGTGGTTTGCGTGTTGCTGGCCGTGGTCCCGAGCCGCTCCAAGCGCGTCGGCAGCCGCTTCTTTGCGTTTGTTGAGGAGCGCGCCGATACCACGTCGCAGACCTTCGTGCGCCTGACGGTGCTCATCCTGGTCACGCTCGTGGCGTTCTCAGCTGTCTTTGATCTCGACATCGTGTTGGGTTCTTTTGCCGCCGGCTTTGTCCTGCGCTATATCATCCCCGAGGGCAACCATACGCTCGAGACCAAGCTCGATGGCCTGGCCTACGGCTTTTTGATTCCGGTGTTCTTTACCGTATCGGGCGCAAAGATCGACCTGACGGCCGTGGTGTCGCGCCCGGGCTTGCTTGCGGGCTTTATCGTGGCGTTGCTGATTATTCGTGCCGTGCCCATTCTTATTTCTATGAGCATTTGTCCTGCGACGCGCGATGTGTCGGCGTATGGCCGCATTACCGTGGCCCTGTACTGCACCACGGCCCTGCCGATCATCGTTGCCGTGACAAGCGTTGCCGTCAACGCGGGCGCGTTGTCGCAAGACATCGCGTCGGTTATGGTTGCCGCCGGCGCCATCACGGTGTTCTTGATGCCGCTGCTCGCGCAGCTCTTCTACCGCGTGGTGGATGCTGCGCCGGTCGCCGCCGTGGCAGAAGTTGCCGAGCATCCATCCGATGCGCTCGACATCCTGCGCGCCCATCACGATTTGGCGAGCCTGCTCGCACGCGAGCACGAGCTGCTGACCTCGCATGGTCACGGTCGCGTATTCGAGGGCCTGCCTACGCTCGATACGATTGCCGAGCGTCTTTCCGCCGAGGCGGCGAGCGGTCATATCGATGCCCGTATTGTGGACGCGGCACATCTTCTTGCCGATAAGACCTATGGAGACGAGGTCGACCCGTCCGAGCTGACTCCGCGCGAGCGTCGCCGCCTGGAACGCGCCAAGCTCGCCGTGCGCGAATACCGCCGCCGCATGCTGGAGCTCTATGCGCGCGAAGAAGCCGAAGACGACGACGGTAAGTAGTCGATACTTTCTCGGGGAAGCCGCGTCCCGCTTTAAAGACCCGAAACGGGATGTGGTTTCCGAAACGGGGAGCGTTGGGAAACTGTGTCCCGGAATGGGCGCTCAGAGTGGGATGCAGTTTCCGCGAGAGGCTCGTTAGGGAAAGCGCATCCCATTCTGAGCCGGAATTATGGGACGCAGTTTCCTTTTCGAATAGAAGAAGGTGCGCTCGGTTGAGGTTTAAAGCTGTGGCTTGCGACCTTTAGGAGCGGGCAGCTCCGTCGACGGGGAGGATGGCGCCCGTGACGTAGGAGGACATATCGCTCGCCAGGAAAACAAAGGCGTTGGCGACATCCTCGGGCTCGCCCATGCGACCCAGCGGAATGGTGGCGATGATGGGCTTGATGACCTCTTCGGGCAGGTTGGCGACCATGTCGGTTTTAGTTACACCAGGTGCTACGGCATTGACGCGAATGCCCATGGGAGCGAGCTCGCGCGAGAGCGACTGGACCATGCCGTTGACGGCAAACTTGGACGTGGGGTAACCGACGCCGGAGGGCTGGCCGTACTTGGCGACCATCGAGCTTGTGGTAGTGATGGTGCCGCCGTGGCCGGCCTCGGTCATGATCTTGGCGGCAGCCTGGTGACCGTTAAAGACGGCGACGACGTTGAGGTCCATGACCTTTGCGAACTCCTCGGCCGTATAGTTAAGGAGCGGCGAGCGCTGGGAGATGCCGGCATTGTTGACGACCGTGTCCAAGCCGCCCATGTCGGCTGCAGCCTGGGTAAAGGCCCCGGTCACGGCCTCGAGCGAGGTGAGGTCGCAGGAGCGGCCCCAGACCTTGGCGTCGGGATAGGCGGCTGCCAGCTTCTCAACGGCCGCGTCGGCAGTCTCCTGGCGCGAGCCAAAGACGGTGACGGCAGCGCCTTCCTCGATAAAACGGCAGGCGATGGCATAGCCGATACCGCGCGTGCCTCCGGTGATGATTGCTTTTTTGCCCTCGAGCAACATGGTGCTTCCTCTCATCGCGGGCGGACATTCGCAGCACAGCGTAGCGGTAGCCGGAATCGGTCGCGTTTGCATATCGGTGAACGGTAGCCCGCGTTACCGATGAGCGGCTCGCGCAAATATGCTCTGCCGTTGTGCTTGGGGCAGGAGACAAAAGGGCTCCCGTCCCACATCGGACGGGAGCCCTCAAGGCGCGTATTGCTAGGCGAGCGTTGGGCTAGTTGGCCATAACGCCTTCGGTCCAGGCCTCGACGTCCTCGATACGCAGGACGTTGGCGACCTCGGCCACGCAGTCGACGTTGGCAAGCTCGGCGGCGGCAGCCTGGACGTCCTTCTCGAGCGCGCGGTGCGTCAGGA
>CAJJTG010000066.1 GCA_905194675.1 uncultured Collinsella sp.
CCCTGACGGGCTGCAGCGGCGGCGGCAAAGACCCCAAGGCCAACTTCGTCGGCAGCTGGGAACTCTCGGGTGGAACCCTGGAGGGTGAAGAACTGACCGATGAGTACATGAAGATGCTCGAGGATTGGGGTGTGCACTGCGTCCTGATTCTCGATGAGGATGGTACAGGTGCCCTCGACTTGTTCCTTGAAGTCGTCGACCTTAAATGGGAGGCAAAGGACGCCACCACCGTAACCATCACCGCCGAAGACGAGTCGCATGACATGAAGCTCAAGGACGGCAAGCTCATCCTCGAAGAGGATGACGGCAATCTTGTCTTTAGCAAGTCCGACAAGGACCTGTCCGGCACGGTGAAGAAGGATCGCGAGGCGGCCGAGAAGGAAGAAGAGATCGACGAGGCCGTCGAAGACGACGACGTCCAGAAGATTGAAATCTCCCCCGCCGTCACCGTTGCCGATGACGACCTGTGCACCATTACCATCACCGAGAAGTTCAAGGACGAGTGGGGCGACATCGGTTTTGTCGTCAACATCACCAACAAGAGCGACAAGGACCTGACCTTCTACGCCCCCAGCGGCAAGACCAACGTCAACGGCACCATGAAGGAACCCTGGTTCTCGGCTCACCTGATGCCCGGCACCAACGCCACCGAGGAATTCACGTTCTCGAACGGCACGCTCGATAGCCTTGACGACCTGGTCAATACGACCATCGGCATCGACGCCTACCTGACCGATTCCTACGAGGACGTTGCCTCCTACAGCGCAACCATCGCGTAACGGCACGTAACATCAGCCGCGGATTGGCGGACACATCCGCGCACACCAGACGGGGCCGCAGGAGATGATCCTGCGGCCCCGCCGCTTTATGCCGACAGCACTGCCCATACAAGCAGGCCGCCCGCCGTTTTTAGATGCGAAACGGTGGGCGGCCTATCTTTGCGGCGCCGGAACACGGGTGAGCGCGTCGATTACGGGCGCTCCATGTTGGGAACGATGCTGCCCTCGGTCACCGCATGCACGGCCAGGCGCATGATGTTGTCGTAGCCGGTCTTGCTCAGGATCTCCGAGATGCGGCGCTTGATGGTGCCCTCGCTCATAAACAGCTCGGCCGCAATCTCGCGGCGGCTTTTACCCTCGCAGGCAAGGCGCAAGATCGACAGCTCGACATCGTCGAGGGCCGCCGTGCCCGAGAAGATGCTCTCGGGCGGCTTGGGAAACGTGCAGTAACCCGCCAGCGTGGAGCGCATCACGGCGAACAGCTCGTCGATACCGACGTTCTTGTACACAAAGCTATCGACGCCCGCCTCGCGGGCCTGATCGACAAAGGTGATCTCGGGCATGCCTGTCATGATAATGATGCGACACTCGGGCAGCTGTTCCTTGATGCGTGCCGCCGCCACGATGCCGTTTGAATCGTGTTCGGTGCACACGTCCATCAGTATCATGTCCGGGCGCTCCTTGAGCGCGACACCCAAGGCCTCGGAGGCATCGGCGATCGCGGCAACGACGGTCATATCGGGCTGGTCGCCAACGGAGCGCGCCAGGCTCTCGCGCAGGATGGCCTGATCTTCGACAATTAACACGCGGATCATGAGTTTCTCCTTTGGGACGTGTCGCTGGCGTTAAGCGGAATGGATACCGTAAGCGTAAAGGGCGGGGTGGCGTGGACCTCTAGGCTGCCACCCAGATCTTGCGCGACATGTCTCATACCTGGGATACCCGTTCCCTCGCGATACGATACGGGGGCCGGGGACCCGTCGTTAGAAATCGTCATGTGCGCGACGGCGTCAGCATCCGTCCTCTCCTGCCACAAGCGCACATGGACCCGATGCGCCTGCGCATGCTTGGTGGCGTTGGTCGAGGCCTCGCGGATAATCTGCAAAAAGGCGGCGGCGACACGCGCGTCCTCAGGCAGCGCACCCTCAACATCGATCTGCACGCTCACCAGGCCAAAAGCATGGACGATATCGCCCAGTTGCTCTGCCGGTTCGGTGTCGCCCCCGCTGCGCAGATCGGCAGCGATTGAGCGCAGCAGCGGGTCGATCTGCTCGAGCGACTCGTCGTCCAAGCGCCCCTCCTCCAAATAGCGATGAAGGATTGATAGGCGCTGGCCGATCACATCGTGAACGCGGGCGCGCATGCGCAGATAGGCCGCATTGTCGGCAACTTTTTTGACTTCTTCGATCTGGGCCTGGAGCTCTTGGCCCGCAAGCTCAAGCAGGTGGTTGGCCTGCGCCAGGCGGTCATGCGCATGCGCATACTCTGTCACGTCCAGACCGATTATGCGCTCGAACGAACGGCCCGAGACCATAACGTCATCGCACACAAACAGGCGAATCTCGGCGGGAGAAACCTCGACCACCGCACGCGCCTCACCAAAGCGGTCCAGGTTGATCCGCACGCGGTTCTTACCGCCTTCGGGCATTTGCATGCTGAGCTTGCGCAGGTCGTTCCATGTACCGCTCATATCGCCTAGGTCGGTGGGCATATGAAGCTCCACCAGGTTTTTGCGCATGCAGCGGTTCATGAGCAGTGGACGGCCCCTCGAGTCCAGATACAGGATGCCCACGGGAATCACGTTGATGGTTTCAATCGTCGAGAACGCGGTGATATCCTCTTGGCGGTTACGGACGTCCATCAAGAGCGCCGCGACGGAACGGAACAGGAAGAACGCTCCCTCTGCGATAAGGACAACGGCCCACACCGAGCCCATGGCAAAAACCACCGGCGGTGTCACGGCGCCAACAAGCAGCAGCTCGGCCAGCATGACAGGGCGACGATAGCGCACCATAAGGACCACGCCATAGACAAAGATCGCGGCATTGAGCCACAGCACTCCGCCCATTGCCCTGGCGCAAACGTCAAGCGGCGCCACCAGATACGAGCCAGACGACGCGAATAAGATGAGCGCCGAAATCATCAGGTGAAGCACAAGGCTCGTCTCGTAGGCGCAAATCACCTTACGGTTATAGGACGAGCGGCGCGATGCGATGAGCGGGACGTGGATCATCTGCAGACACGCAGCCAGGGCAAAGACAACATCGAGCGCAACGATTTGGGGAAGGATGAACGAAATCTGCATCGTCACTCACCCGCCCTCGGCATCAAGACGATCATGCGCAGCTGGCCGGGCTCGCCCTCAAGGCGGTATGCCACGTTGCGCCCTTGCAGAGCGCTTTCGAGCTCTTGCGCAGCGGGCGTCTGCGAAAGATCTTCATCATCGTTGGAAAAAAGCGTGGCGCGCAGCTCGACACTGCACCGGTCATGGTCGCCCAAGTGATACATAAGCGCCGGATGGTCGGTGGTGTAGGCAAAAAACGCAAAGTCATACACGCAGTCGTACAGGGCGCTTACCGTACTGGCGTGCATCGGGCGCCGTATGGCGATAATCGAGGCGCAATCGACATCGATGGTGCGCAGGTCACTTGCAAGCTCGTTGGCGATGAGCTGAATGCGGTCGCGGTCAAAGCCGCTCTCCCCGTGCTGCGCCAGCGTGAGCGACCCCTTGCGCTTACAATAGGCGACGAGCATCTTGGCGCACTGCAGCATGCGGTAACGCTCGTGCGAAGACGCCTCATCGGTCAACGGCGGCAGCGAGCTCAGCAGGTCGTACATCCCTTCGAGCGCACGGGCAAGCGCTTGGTCCACGTCTTGGACCAGTAAGGTCTCGGCCTCTTGATCTGCCAAATGCGTCTTAAGGTCGTAGTCGGCGGCGAGTAGCTCGTTTTGACGCTGCAGCTCCATGCGACGATGTGCCAGTTCACGGTTAAGCTCGTTGAGCTCCGACACGTCTTGGGCAAGCAGGGCCGATCCGCCCAGCAGTGGAAAGGCACGGTACATCACATCGGGATCGGACGCCACGGCAAAGGCATGGGCGCGGCCGTGCTCCTGGATCCGCAACTCCTCACGCACGCCCACCGGCATTGGCTTTGACACCAGCGTGGCATAGACTTCCTGCAGGTCGCGCGTTAGAACTTTGAGGTCAAGCGGCAAGGTGTCGAAGATGCCGGCGATGTCGTGATACGACGGAATGACACCGCAATCGAGACAGATTTCCATCGCCACCACGCACAGGACGCAATAGACGAGCGAAAAGTTGAGCCTCCATGCCCAGGGCACGCGCAGAGCATACGAGATGGCAAAGAATGCGCCACCCAGCAGTACGAGCGCCGCCGTGCCCGAGAAACGCTGGATGCGAAAGGACGAGGACCGACCAACCAGGATAAAAAAGGCCGCGAAGTTAAAGGCCGTCCACACGAGGACAGCGAAATAACCCCAGCCGTACGTGTAATCGTTGCTCCAGGTGTCGCTTGTACGGTCAAAACGGAAGACCTGCCGGTGAAAATCGTTGGTGAGCACAAATCCGATAAGCAGGATGGCCACGATCCACAGGATGCCGCGATAGCGACGGCCCGCACGGTGTTGTTCCAGCCCCGCAAGGCGCAGACCGCACAACTGGTAGAGCAGCGGAATGAGCGTCATGGGCACGTAGTACAGGTACCACAGCACGGTGGCATAGAACGGCGTGAACGACTTGTACTTGAGAATGACTTCGATCATCCACAGGGCGCAGATGGTGGCGACGGCAACAAGGCGGCGGCGCAAGACGTGGTCCAGGCAGCGCAGGTACGCCAGCACACCCCAAATTGAAAACGCAATTCCGGCTATGAGCAACGGGAGGGAGCTCGAATGAATGAGTCCGTCCACAACCTCTTCGGATACCTCGCTATAGGCGGGCACGGCGTTAGACAGTTGGGGGTCGAAGGCGAACAGCACCGGCAAGACTGCAAAAAGCATGAGGAACAGCGCGGTGATGGCGCCGGCGATAGCAAAGACGCGGTGACGGTACGCCTGATGTGTTATGCCAACAAGGAATCGCGGCATGGCGAAGAGCCTGCCGCCCCTAAGATCCGCTACGGGCGCGGATCGGGCGGCCGCGTGGCCAATATGTCGTGCGCGGGTACCCATAGTGCTTTTAGTGTACCGACAGGCGGGCCCAAAAAGCGGGCCACATGTCCCAAAATCCGCCGACGGCGAGGGACGTCGCCAGCGACTAGTCGTTTAAGAACGTCCCCAATGACTAAGACAAAACGAGCGAGGATTTTTGGACGCCCAAATGGCGAGAGTGGATAATCTCCCACTTTGAGCCCACAAACAGGCTAAAAACGGGAGATTATCCACTCTCATTCTGCGGGCACTCATTTAGGTACGTCCCCAATGAGTGCTTTCACTTCTTTTAACAAAACGCCCGGCGGGCATTAACTGCTCGCCGGGCGTTTTGGTTAGGAGGCTATGGTTGTTGGGAAGCCTTAGGCCAGGTCCTCGCCGTTCGTCTCGATGACGTGTTTGTACCAGTCGAAGCTCTTCTTTTTGGAACGCTTGAGGGTGCCGTTGCCCGCATCATCGCGGTCGACATAGATAAAGCCGTAGCGCTTGGACATCTCGCCCGTGCCGGCAGACACCAGGTCGATCGGGCCCCAGGTGGTGTAGCCCAGCAGGTCAACGCCGTCCTCGGTCACCGCATCGCGCATCGCGGCGATATGCTGGCGCAGGTAGTCGATACGGTAGTCGTCGTTGATGGAGCCATCCTCCTCGACAACATCCTTGGCGCCCAGACCGTTCTCGACCACAAACAGCGGCTTCTGATAGCGGTCGTACAGGTCGTTGAGGGTGATGCGGAAGCCCAGCGGATCGATTGCCCAGCCCCACTGGCTCTCCTGCAGATAGGGGTTCTTGGCGCCGGCGAAGGCGTTGCCCTGGGTGCGCTCGACATCGGGGTTATCGGCACCGGCGGAGCAACGGGTGCTGTAATAGCTAAAGCTGATGAAGTCGACGGTGTTGGCGGCCAGGATCTCGCGGTCCTTATCCGTCATGCCCACATCGATGCCCAAACGCTCGAGCTTCTTGACGGCATAGGCCGGGTAGTAGCCGCGGCTCTGAACGTCGACGAAGAAGTAATTGTCCTGATTGTCGAGCTGCGCCTGGCGCACATCGCCTGGACGACAGCTGTAGGGGTAGTAGCTACCCGCGGCGAGCATGCAGCCGATCTTGACCTCGGGGTCGATCTCGTGAGCAATCTTGGTTGCCCAAGCGCTGGCGACGAGCTCGTTGTGGGCGGCCAGGTACTCGACGGCCTCCTTGTTCTCGCCCTCTTCAAAGACCAAGCCAGCACCCATAAACGGCAGGTGCAAGATCATATTGATCTCGTTGAAGGTGAGCCAGTACTTCACCAGACCCTTGTAGCGGGTGAAGATCGTGGTCGCGAGGTTCTTGTAGAAGTCGATGAGCTTGCGGTTGCGCCAGCCGCCGTACTCCTTGATAAGGTGAATCGGGCAGTCGAAGTGCGTGATGGTCACGAGCGGCTCAATGCCGTGCGCCTGACACTCGCGGAACACGTCCTCGTAGAAGGCCAGGCCGGCCTCGTTGGGCTCGGTCTCGTCGCCGTTGGGGAAGATGCGGGTCCACGCCAGGCTCATGCGGAAGGTCTTAAAGCCCATCTCGGCAAAAAGCGCAATGTCCTCCTTGTAGTGGTGGTAGAAATCGATGCCGGTCTGCGCGGGGTAGTAATAGCCGTCCTCGAAGTCGAGCATCTTGCGCTGGCCGGAGACCACCGCATAGCGCTCGGGGCCGTGCGGCGCCACGTCCACGTTGGCCAGGCCGCGGCCATCCACGTCGTAAGCGCCCTCGCACTGGTTGGCAGCCGTCGCGCCGCCCCACAGGAAGTCTTTACGGAAAGCCATGCATCAATCCTTTCACACGCTGTTTGTCGTGGTTTCAGTATCCCCGTAAGCAGCGCGCTACTCAACGGCAACGACGCAGGCCGACACTTCTTTTCGCACACGGGCGTCCGGCAGCCGCCCCTGCCTGACACTTTCTGATACCGCCGCCCCAAACCACCACAAAGGGGACAGGCACCTTTGTGGTGGTTGGGGACGGTTTGTCTCGATCTGTAACAGGTAGGCAGCCAAAACCGGGCTTGGTGTTACAGATCGAGATTTTCGGGCAGCCCCCCGCAGTTTGTCTAAATCTGTAACAGGTAGAGACGATTTAGCCCGCTAGATGTTACAAATCGAGACGGAAGATGCTAGTCACAGGCGATGTCGAGGTTCTTGCCGATGAGGCCCACGTAGCCGCCCTCGGCAGCCTTGGGGCTATCGGCGTGGCAGAGAACCCATTTGTCGGCCTTCCAGTAGCAGTAGCTGTCGCCGGTGGCGGGCACGTCGGCTGCGGCCTCGGGGCGCGGACCATTGGTGCCGGCGGGCAACGCAACCATTACCTGGAAGCCGCCGTCGTCGACCATGCATGGCGTGTAGTGGAGCGTGGTGTTGAAGACTTCGACGACCGTACCCGCCGGCACGCGGAACGCCTTGACGCACGCGGTGTCGAGCTTGCCGTCCTCGATCTCCCAGCGATGCGCCACGAGCAGGATAA
>CAJJTG010000067.1 GCA_905194675.1 uncultured Collinsella sp.
ACTTGGAGGGTGGGCTCGAGCGGGTAGTGCAAGAAGACCGGCACCTCGCGGCCGCACAGGAACGGCACGCCCACAAAGGCCGGGTGCACGCCCGACCACGCTCCGCAGGTGAGCACCGCGTCGCCCTTTTCCTCCGCATCGTTAAAGAGCGCAAAGTCAAAGCTGTCTACGTCGATCACGTCCACGCCGCCGTCGGCCAAAAGATCGATACGCAGGCTGTCCATGGCGTCGTTGCCGTGGCGAAGCACGCGCAGGCGCATGCCCTCCAGGTCGGCGACCGTGATGCGCGTCTTGCGCGCGAGGCGGCTTGTGCGGGGCACATCAATATAAAACGGCACGTTGACGATGCGGAGCTTTTGGCATGCGTCGCCCCAGCGCGGGGTCGAAAAACTCGACTGCACCACATCCACCTCGCGCCCCAGGCTGCGCATGACGGATTCGCGCTCGTCATAGAGGTCGTTCACTGGGACAATTTCGAAGCGCAGCGACGGTTCCAGCTCGTGCACGTCCGTCCACATCGACAGCGTCTGGCGCCCCGGGCACATCATCGACACGCCCAGGCGCACGGCGCCGCCATCGCCCGCCGCGCGTCGGGCGCGGCGCAACGCATCCTCGGACTGGCGCATGATCGAGCGCGCATCGTCCACCAGCAGTGCGCCCGCCGGCGTCACCTTGACGCCCGAATGTGAGCGCGCGAACAACGTGATGCCAAACTCGGCCTCGAACCCCGACACCTGTTTGACGAGCGCTGGGGTCGACACTCGCAGTTTTGCCGCCGCGCGCGAGAAACTTCCCAGCTCCGCGGCGGCCGTTATGGCCTCGAGTCGTCGATCGTACACATCAATCTCCCGTTTCCAGACATATGGCCATGCGTTGCCAAAGGGGGTTGTTTTGGCAGGTCACACACTCAATTAAGAACAAATCGTCTCGCAAGCTATAAACCACAGGTTTACGCCATTCTAACAAATATGCAATTCACCTGCGCAAATTCAAAGCATACGATAACCAGCGAAAACCACGTGGGTCGAGTAATGGGAGCGGCCCACAGGGAGGCACAAGAAGGGAAGTTCCTATGAGCAACTGGCTTAAGCTCGAGGGCGATGTCTGCGCCGTGACCGGCGCGCTCGGCGGCATGGGCGTCGAGATCTGCCGCGAGTTCGCCCGCAACGGCGCCAACGTTGTCCTGCTCGACCTGGACGAGGAGAAGGTCAAGGCAGCAGCTGCCGACCTCGCCGCTGAGTTTGGCATCCACGCCAAGGGCTACAAGATGAACGCCACCGACGAGGCCGAGGTTCAGGCCGCCGTCGATGCCACCATCGCCGACTTCGGCCGCGTCGACGTCCTCGTCAACACCGCCGGCATCCTGCGCTTCGCAGCCATGGAGGACCTGCCGCTGAGCGACTGGGAGCAGGTGCTCAACGTCAACCTCACCGGCTACTTCATCACCTCGCAGCGCTTTGGTCGCGAGATGATCAAGGCCGGCCAGGGTCGCCTGGTGCACATCTCGACCGTTGCCAGCCACTCCCCCGAGACGTTCTCGGGTGTGTACAGCTCCACTAAGGCCGGCGTCAACATGATGTCCAAGATGCTCGCCGCCGAGTGGGGCCCCTACGGCGTCCGCTCCAACTGCGTCGAGCCCTGCTTTGTCAAAACCCCCATGTCGGCGAGCTTTTACGCTGACCCCGAGGTCGAGAAGAGCCGCAGCCGCCTTATCGCCACGCGTCGCATCGGCGAGGTCAGCGATATCGCCAACGCCGTCATGTTCCTGGCGTCCAAGCGCTCGGACTTTACCACCGGCGACGCTATCAAGGTCGACGGTGGCTTCTCCAACATGATGGGCGACCTCACCGCCAAGCCCGGCGGCCGCCGAGCCTTTGCCGACAACTACCTCAAGAACAAGGGTGTCGAGCTTTGGTCCGACGAGTCCGGCGTCGCCAAGCCGACCGACCAGTAAACCAGCCTGACAGGGAGGCCCCGCGGACGCGTCCGCCCCTCCCCCGCATCGATTAGAAAGAGTCCAATGGCTTCCACCAACTCCAGCAAGGGTCGCGCCGTCGTGCTTTCCGCCGCGTGCGTCACCATGTTCTTTATCAGCTCCATCGCACTGTATTCCGTCGTGAGCAAGAACCTGCTCGCCGTCTACCCCGAGTGGTCCAGCGCCCTTACCTGGGCTTTCCCGGTCTTTCAGACCATCATGGCCGTGACGGGCATCTTCGCCGGCCGCATCTCCGATAAGATCGGCCCGCGCAACGTCGTAATCGCCGCCGCCGTGTGCTACGGCCTGGGCTGGTTCATGTCCGGCACCGTCACCGAGCCGTGGCAGTTCTACCTGTGGTTCTCGCTCGTCGCCGCCATCGGCAACGGCCTGGGCTACAACCCCGCGCTCACCACGGGCCAAAAGTGGTTCATCGACAAGAAGGGTCTCGCCTCCGGCATCACCCTGGCCGCTTCGACCGCCGGCCCCGCCGTGCTGTCCCCGGTGCTCGCCTCGCTGCTCATCCCGAGCCTCGGCATCTTTGGCGCCCTCAAGGCACTCGGCGTCATCTTCTTTGTGACGATCGCCGCTTCCGCCCTGTTCCTGAAGGCCCCCGAGGCCGGCTGGCTGCCCGAGGGCTTCGAGGCCCCCAAGGGCGGCGCACATGCCGGCACCTTCGGCGACCTCACCCCGAGCGAGATGGTCAAGACCCCGCGCTTCTGGGTCCTCATCGTCACCTTCGCCTTTGCCGCCACCGCGGGCACCCTGCTCGTAGGCAAGGTTGCCTCCATCGCCGCCGTCCAGCTCTTCGCCGACCCCACGAGCGCCGCGGCCGTCGCCCTCGGCGGCGTGGTGGTCTCCGTCAACACCTGCGCCAACCTGGTCGGCCGTCTGTCCTTTGGCCAGATCATCGACAAGCTCGGCGCCTACAAGTCGCTGCTCATCAGCCTTATCGTCACCATCGTCGCGCTCGTCATCATGTCGATGAGCTTTACGCAGAGCATGTTCTTTGTGGCGCTCGCCCTGCTCGGCTTTAGCTTTGGCGCCCTGCTTGTCATCTACCCGCCGCTCACCGGTGGCGCCTTTGGCACCAGCAACATCGGCGTCAACTACGGCATCATGTTTTTGGGCTATGCCGCTTCCACCTGGATCAGCCAGCCCATCACCGCCGTGCTGTATCACGCCGAGGCCGGCAGCGCCGCCTACCAGCAGTCCTTCTACGGCGCCATCGTGATTGCCGCCATCGCCGTCGTGCTCACCGTCTACATGATGGTCTCCGACAGCAAGAAGAAGTCCGCTTAGTTGCACCGATGCGACAAAGGGACTGTCCCTTTGTCGCATTCCACCGCCACCAGTATTAAGGAGTCGAAATGTCTGAGCTCAACCCCGTCCGCATTGCCGTCATCGGCGCTGGCGCCATGGGCCGCAACCACATCCGCTTTGTCACCGAGGAGCCCGAGGCCGAGCTCGTCGCCATCGCCGACGCCTTTGAGGGCGCCCGCGCCACGGCCGAGGCCGCCGGCGTGCCGTTCTTTACCGATCCCGCCCAGATGATGGACGAGATCAAGCCCGAGGCCGTCATCATCGCCACCCCCAACGACCTGCACCTGGGCGTTGCCCGCGAGGCCATCAAGCGCAACATCGTGCCGTTGGTCGAAAAACCGATCTCCAACGATCTCGAGGACGCCCAGGCCTTTGCCGCCGAGGCCGAGACCGCCGGCGTGCCCGTGCTCGTGGGTCAGCACCGTCGCCACAACCCCTTCGTCAACAAGGCCAAGGAGATCATCGAGTCCGGTGAGCTGGGCAAGCTCACCGTGTCGAGCTTCCACTACATGATCTATAAGAATGACGAGTACTTTGATGTCGAGTGGCGCCGCAAAAAGGGTGCCGGCCCGATCCTGGTCAACCTGGTGCACGACGTCGACCTGCTCCGCTACCTGCTGGGCGAGCCCGTCGCCGTCCAGGGCATGCAGTCCAGCGCCGCCCGCGGTTTTGAGACCGAGGACTCCGCTGTGGTCAACGTCCGTTTTGCCGATGGCGCGCTCGCAAGCATGACCATCTCCGACGCCACCGCCAGCCCCTGGAACTGGGAGGCCACCGCTCGCGAGGACCCGCAGTACCGCCCCTTCGACGCCGATGCCTACTTTATTGGCGGTACCAAGGGCGCCCTGTCGCTGCCCCGCCTGCACCAGTTCTCCTACGACGGCGCCTCCAACTGGCACAAGCCGCTGCAGATGGAGATTCCGGCCGTCGACCCGGCGCTGCCGCACAAGATGCAGCTCAAGCACTTTGTGAAGGTCGTCCGCCGCGAAGTTGAGCCCGTCGTAACCCCCGCCGATAACGTCAAGACGCTCACGCTTCTCAACGCCATCAAGGAGGCCGCCGAGACCGGCCAGCTCGTCGAGCTGTAGCACCTTAGGACAGGCCGCGGCAGAAACCCCATGCCGGGCCCCTCGGTCCGCCACAAATAAGCCCCTCTTCTTTGCCCCGCGAGCAGCCTCCTGCCCGCGGGGCATTTTGCTACTTCGCTGACGATTTTTCTGAGGCGGGGGGCCTTTTTGCGCCTCAGCTTGGTTCGTTCGCCACGAAATGTGCCTATCTACTACGTTTAACCGATCGCCCTCAACCATGCCAAATTTCGCGGAATAAAAACCGCAGGTAGACGAGTTGCGCATTTTCGGAAAACCGGGGGATGGTCGACCCACACGGTTCAAACGTAGTAGATAGGCCGCTTTCGTGGTTCCGCGCCAAAACAGTCTTTTTTGGGCGAAGTGGCAGGTGGTATCCTTGGTAGCCCTGTGCTGCAAACGCACCTTAAACGCAAGGAGTCCCATGGATCTTATCGCCCAGCTCGCCCGCGAGCTCAACCTTAAGGCCGCCAACGTCGAGGCGGCTGTCAAGCTCATCGACGAGGGCAACACCATCCCCTTTATCTCGCGCTACCGCAAGGAGGCCACGGGCGGCATGGATGACGTCGCCCTGCGCGCCCTCGACGAGCGCCTGTCATACCTGCGCAATCTTGAGCAGCGTAAAGAGGACGTCATTCTGCTCATCGACGCCCAGGGCAAGCTCACGCCCGAACTCGAGCAGCAGATTCGCGAGGCCACGCAGCTCCAGCGTGTCGAGGACCTCTACAAGCCCTACCGCAAAAAGCGCATGACCCGCGCGCAGAAGGCCCGCGAGGCCGGCCTGGAGCCACTCGCCAACATGATCATCATGCAGGCTTCGGCCAAGGGCAGCGCGCTCGACGCCGCCGCGGACTACATCAACGAGGAGGCCGGCTTCGACACGCCCGAGAAGGCGCTCGCCGGCGCCGCCGACATCGTGGCCGAGACGGTGGCCGAAGATCCCGAGAACGTCGCCGACCTGCGCGCCTTTACGCAAAACACCGCCGACATCGTCGTCGAGGCCACCGACCCCGCCGAGAAGACCCCCTACGAGCCCTACTACAACTTTGACGAGCCGTTGCGCCGTATACCCAACCACCGCGTGCTGGCTATCGACCGCGGTGAGCGTGAGGGCAAGCTCCGCGTGCGCGTGAACGTCGACGGCGCTGCCGCTACGGCACGCCTCGGCAGCCGCTGGCCCCGTCGCCAGGGCGTGTTTGCTCCCGTCTTTAATGCCGCCATCGCTGACGGTTACAAGCGCCTCATGGCCCCCTCGCTGGAGCGCGAGGCCCGCGCCAAACTCACCGTTCGCGCCCAGACCGAGGCCATCAACGTCTTTGCCAAGAATCTCGAAGGCCTGCTCTCGGCGCGCCCCGTGCGCGGCGCCCGCGTACTCGCGCTCGATCCGGGCTACCGCACCGGCTGCAAGGTCGCCGCCATGGACGAGACCGGCAAGCTGCTCGACCACGGCGTGGTCTACCCCACCAAGCCGCGCCACGACGTCGCCGGCACCAAGCGCGAGCTCGCCCGCCTCGTCAAGAAGGACAGCGTCAACACCATCGTCATCGGCAACGGCACCGCCAGCCGCGAGACCGAGGAAGTCGTCTCGGAGTTTATTGCCGAGCAGGCGCCCAGCCTTCGCTACACCATCGTCAACGAGGCGGGCGCGTCGGCGTACTCCGCCTCCGAGCTCGCGAGCCAGGAGTATCCCGATCTGGATGTCACCGTACGTGGCGCCATGAGCCTGGGCCGCCGTCTGCAAGACCCGCTGGCAGAGCTCGTCAAGATTCCGCCCCAGTCCATCGGCGTTGGCCAGTACCAGCACGACCTTGACCAGGCCGAGCTTTCGCGCACCTTGGGCCACGTGGTGGAAGACGTCGTCAACCGTGTGGGCGTCGACGTCAACACCGCGAGCGCAAGCCTGCTGGGCTACGTGTCGGGCATTACGCCGAGCGTAGCCAAAAACATCGTGGCCTACCGCGAGGAAAACGGCGCCTTTACCGATCGCCGCCAGCTCAAGAAGGTCCCCAAGCTGGGACCCAAGGCGTACCTCAACGCCGCAGGTTTCCTGCGCATCAGCGGCGGCAAGAACCCGCTCGACGCGACAAGCGTCCACCCCGAAAGCTACGAGGTGGCCACGGCCGTCCTGGAGCGCGCCGGCGTTGCGGCAAGCGAGCTCAGCCGCGGCGGCGTGCCCGATATCGAGCGCCGCCTGGGCAGCATCTCGGCGCTGGCAAGCGACCTGGACTGCGGCACCCTCACGCTCATCGACATCGTCAACGAGCTCAAGAAGCCCGGTCGCGACCCGCGCGACGACGCGCCCGAGGTAGTCTTTAGCCGCTCGGCGCTTTCGATCGACGACCTGGAGCCCGGCATGGAACTCAAGGGCACGGTGCGCAACGTCGTCGACTTTGGCGCCTTCGTCGACGTGGGCGTGCACCAGGACGGCCTCGTGCACATCTCCAAGCTGGCCAACCGCTTCGTCAAGCACCCCAGCGACGTGGTGCGCGTCGGTGACACGGTCAAGGTGTGGGT
>CAJJTG010000068.1 GCA_905194675.1 uncultured Collinsella sp.
TCGGGCTGCGTCTCGATCAGACGCTCAAAGGTCTGCTTGTTCCAGGTGACAAAGCCCTTGGGGGCCTTCTTCTTTTTAATCTTGCGGAGTTTTTTGGGGTCGTCGCCCGCCTTGGCCATAAGCTTGGCATTCTCGATCTCGTGCTCGGGTGCCTCGGCGATCACCATGCCCTCGGTATCGAAGCCCGAGCGACCGGCGCGACCAGCGATCTGATGAAACTCACGGGCGCGCAGACGACGCATCTTGTAGCCGTCGAACTTGGTGAGCGCGGTGAGTACCACGGTGTGGATGGGTACGTTGATGCCGACGCCGAGCGTATCGGTGCCGCAGATGACGGGCAACAGGCCCTGCTGCGCCAGGCGCTCGACCAGTAGGCGATAGCGCGGCAGCATGCCGGCGTGGTGCACGCCGACGCCGCATCCGAGCAAGCGCTTGAGAATCTTACCAAAGGCCGTCGAGAAGCTCGTGCCCTTGGCCGCCTCCTTGATGGCCTCGCGCTGCTCCTTGCTGGCAATACCAAAGTTGGCGAGGGATTGCGCCGTCGCAAGTGCGGCGTCCTGGCTAAAGTGCACGATGTAGAGCGGGGCCTCGCCGCGGCGCATTGCGAGCTCGACGGTGCCCTCAAGCGAGGTCGTCACGTAGTCGTAGCTCAGCGGCACGGGGCGTGGGGCATCGACGACCAAGTCGCAGGTAGCGCCGGTGTGTTCCCCGAGCGAGGCGGCGATCGCGGTGACATCGCCGAGCGTGGCGCTCATGAGCATGAATTGCGTGTGGGGCAGGGTGAGCAGCGGCACCTGCCAGGCCCAGCCGCGATCGGGGTCGGCAAAGTAGTGGAACTCGTCCATGGCCACGCAGCCCACGTCGGCGTCCTCGCCCTCACGCAGTGCATCGTTGGCAAGGATCTCTGCCGTGCAGCAGATGACGGGCGCCTTGGTGTTGATATGCGTGTCGCCGGTGATCATGCCTACGTTATCGCGGCCGAGCACCTGTACCAGGTCGAAGAACTTTTCGCTGACCAAGGCCTTGATGGGGGCCGTGTAATAGCAACGTTTGCCCTGCGCCATGCCCATAAAGAGCATGCCCAGCGCGACGAGAGATTTACCCGATCCGGTCGGTGTGCCTAAAATGACGTGATCGCCGGCAGCCAGATCCATGAGGGCTTCTTCCTGGTGATCCCACAGCTCAATGCCGCGATTGCTCGTCCATTCAAAGAAGCGTTCGAAGGCTTGATCGGGCGTGAGCCATGGTTCGGGCTCGCTGCCGTCCTCGGGCTCCCACCAGGTGGGGGAGAGCGCGCCGAGCGAACCGAACTCTGCCTCGGTTCCCGTGCCGCCCGAGAATGAGCTGGCGGCGCCGGCGCCGGAGACGGTGCTGGCGGCGGTATCTGTCGTGGTCTGTGCCATGTGTTTGCTTTCTCTCGCGATTGTCCGCCAACTATTATGGCGTAGCGGCGGCGCGGGGTGCCAGCGCGCGAGAAAATGCAGGAAATGGGCGTTCTGCCCAGCCGTTTGGTGCAGTTGCCAGCTAAGTGAGTAGACTTTTTGCAATATCGCGAGCACATGGCTTTTGCGCAAGGGCTCTACCTGCGGTTTTAGTTTTCGCTATGCGGGTTGTGCTTAGCTATTGCTAAAAAGTCTACTCACTTAGGTCTGAGGATCGTTCGCTGGCGCTTATTTGCGCTTGTCTGCCGATGCCGCGACCATCAGAAGCCCCTAGGACTCCTGCGGTAAGCGCTTCTTGCCCTTGCGGGCGCGGTTTTTAAAGTTCTCGACGGCCTCTTCCATGCCGAGGGGCACGTAGGTGAGCTCATCGAGGTTATCGGGCAGGTAGCAGGCAAGACTTTGCTCCTGCATGCGACCCGCTGTGAGCTGTTCGTCGGTGGGCTGCGCGCCGGGTGTGGCGCAAATGCCATAGACGACGGCACCCATTTCGCGCGTGCGGCACTCGTACTCGGTCTCGGGATGCTCGGGATGGTCGCGGCGAACGTCGTCACTTACCCAAAGTGTATCGTAGCCGACCGCGGCAAACTGCCCCAAGGCGTAGTCGCGCAATGGCTTACTGTCGGTTCGCAGTGTGACGGTGGCACCGGCTGAAAAGAGCGGACGGTACAGCATTAGGTGGTCGACATGGACGAGTCGCTTTTTGGCGTACTTGGCCTTGGGCTGCGGCGTGGGAAAGTTGATGGTGATGGCATCGAGCTCGCCTGCGGCAAATAGCTGCGGCAGCGATGCGGCACCTCGGGGCAGGACGAGTGCGTTGGACAGCCCCTGCTCGCAGATTTTCTGTGCGGCATAGGCGATGCAGATGGGCTCCTGGTCCATGCCGATAAAGAGCGTGTTTGGCTCGCGGCGAGCTTGCTCAACCAGATAGGTGCCTTTGCCGCAGCCCAGATCCAGATGAAGGCGGGTGAAGGGTGCGCCGCCGGCTGGCGCGCAGGCTTCGCGCCAATCTCCGACATAGGCCTCGGGGTTCGTCTCAATCGCATCGGCGTAGCGCTCCAGGCGCTCCTCGAGCACAAAGTTCTTAGGCGTGCGGACGTGGACGGCTCCCATGAGGCTCCTTGGTCATAAGTATGGAACGCATAGCTGCGCGTTCCGTCAATGGTTTGAAAAAGGGTGGACATAGTTTGCCCGAAAGATGTGGTGCGGTCCGGCGGCGAGTCGTCGGTGCCTACAGGCGCTTGAGAATCACATAGCGGTTGAGCTCGCCGCTGCGACCGTCGGCATGGAAGCGCTCAAGCTCGCGTACGGGAACCTTGCCACTCTTGTAGAACGTACGTACGCCGCGCACCAGGTCGGTGATCTGCTGATCGTCAAAGTGATGGCAATAGCGGTAGGCGTGGCGGTCGTTTTGCCAGCCAATGAGGTGGTCGCCGGCTTCAAACTGCGCGGAATCGTAACCCTCAAACGGCGGGGTGAGTTCGGCGCGGGCTTCGGCTCGAACGGCCTTGCGCGCCATGCGCTCATCGTTCATAAACTCCCAAAAGCTGATGGCGATGATGCCGCCTGGGCGCGTCTGACGTACCAGGGCGTCGAGCACGCGTACGCGGTACTCGCACGACGGCACGTGGTGCATAAAGCCAAAGCAGACCGAGATGTCGGCGAGCGGGGCGTCGAAAAGCACGTCGGGTGTCTCGGCGGGGTTGAGCTTCATCAGGGCGTCGAGCACGTCGAGCTCCTGGAAGTGTAGGTTGGGAATGCGCAGCGCGTGGCCATGGGCATCGATGGCCAGGTCTTGGCACGAGTCGACGCCATAGAACTCAAACGGGCAGCTGGCATCTGCCGAGGGGTTTGCCCCGTCGACGCCCTTGGCGGCAAGTGCGCCGCCGGCGGCAAAGTTCTCAAAGCGCATATTTCCGCAGGCAAGATCGAAGACGCGGACGGGATGCTCGATCGTGGCCACGTCGAGCTGCTCGAGCGCGATGTCCATAGTGCGCACCCAGCCGGGCCACGGGGCCTGGCGCGTATCGGAAAAGGAGGCGGAGTGCTCGCGATAGAACGTATTGTTGAGCTGGATGAGCGATGAGGCGAAATCGCGGTTCACGGCGCGGAACTCCCTCCGTTGGCGGTGCGGAATAAACAGTACGACCATACTACCGTTAACGCCGCAACGGGGACAACCGAGCCGCGGGTCATTGCTTTGTTTGGACACATTTCCGCAGCTCATATGCACCCGCAACCGCCGGTTGTCAAAAATCTCACTAGAATAGGTGGCGTGCTTTTGGCGGTGGCGGATACATTTTTAACTGTGCAAGGCGCCTTAAGAACAAAAACGGTCCGGCGGCACGGCTGGCATCACATAGGAGGAACCATGAATGTAGAAACTGCGCAGCGGCTCGCCGACCTTCGTCGCAGCAAGGGTTTTAGTCAAGAGGGGCTGGCGCGAAAGCTGGGCCTGTCGCGTCAGGCGGTCAGTAAATGGGAGCGTGCGGAGAGTTCGCCCGATACCGAGAACCTGATCTCGCTCGCCAAACTCTATGGCGTGAGTTTGGACGAGCTCCTCAATCCGAGCGATGAGATCGAGGACGATATCGAGTTTGAGAACGAGGACCGCGCCCGTCAGCGCGAGGCCGAGGCGGCAGAGCGCGCCCGCACCCATGAGGCCGCGGCACGCGCCACCGAGGCGGCAACGCAGGCAAGTGACGCGGCAGCCAAGGCGGCGCAGGCGGCAAGCTGGAGTGCACAGGCCGCCAATGCCGCTACGGCGCAGGTGACGGGTGCCGGTGCGGCCGGCCCGACTCCAGTGAAGGGTCCGTTCCAGTCGTTCCCGTACTGGGCCGTGTGCTGGCTGCTGTTCTTTTTGCTGATGTTCCTGTTTGGCGCCGGCCCCTTTGCCGCGCTGATTTTCTTTACGATCCCCATCTATCACTGGGTGGCACGTGCGCTCGATGGCGATTGGGCGCGCGGGGATATTCAGGTTGGTCCGGCGCCGGCGGTCGCTAGGACTAAGGGGGAGGACGTTTCCACAGCGGTTGACGCTGACATGGCTGCCGCGACCACCGCTGAGTCGAGTGCCAAAGAAGGTGATGAATGATGAAGCTCTCGCATGAGTCTAAGAGGCGCTTGGGCATTGGCATCGGAGCGTTTGTGCTCATCATCGGGCTTGTCTTTGGCATTTCGCGGACTTTGATTCATTTTGATGGACCGTGGGATTTCGACGATGTTGTATCCGGCTTGTCTGGTATGGGCGATGCGTTTGACGAGGACGATTCCTTGAATAGCGGTAACTATTCCGCTCGGCCTCAACAGCTTTCGAGTGAAACGTTTGATGCCGACGCGTTCACATCGCTTGACTTGGACGTGACGTCGGGCACGGTCGAGGTCAAACACGTCTCCGGCGGGCCGGTGCGCGTAATTGAAAGCGGTCGCGTGGCAACGGGGACCGTCGCCTTCGATGCGGCAACCCAAAATCTGGCCGAGGTTAAGGGTTCTACGCTCAAGATTCGCCAGTTCGATTGCGATGACGAGCGCGCCATTGACCGCACGGTTACCGTCGAACTGCCGCGCGAAGTTGCCGATAACATGGTGGGCATTACAGCGAATGTAGGAGCGGGCGATCTGACGGTCACGGACATTGCGTGTCATGACCTCAACCTGACGTTGGACTCGGGAGACGTTGAGTTTGCGGGCACTGTAACCGACACTCTGAATGCCGAGGTCGGTTTGGGCGATGCGACGTTCGAGCTCTACCAGGCCCCCGCGAAGTCGATGGACGTAAGCGTGGACTCGGGCGATGTGGAGATAGCGGTTCCGAACTCTGCGGGCTTTAAGGCGAGTCTCACCGTGGGCAGCGGTGACTTCGAGAGCGATTTCCTTCCGCTTGGCTACGATGGCGAGACCATATTGAATCTTGAGTTCGACAACGGCGATAAGTCTGCTACGTATCGTTTCGAGGTCGGTTCGGGCGACATGTCGTTTGATCCGGAGTGACATGCGGTTTTCGGAGATCGGTACATATAGGCATGCTCTTTGATGGAGGCGCCGGGGCCGTGGTCGGCTTCGGCGCCTTTGCCTTTACAATGGGGGCATGGAACAGATTATCTTGAACATACTTGAGGCCCTGCGCCGCGGCGAGACCGTGGACGACAAGGCGCTCGTCAAACTGATACATGCCGAGGCGCGCCGTGAGGGTGCCGACAAACGTGATTTGGCCAAGCGCCGTCTGCTGCCGTTCTACCAGCGGGTTAAACGTGAGGAGCCGGCTCGTTGGGCTGCGTGGAATGTCAATTCCGATCTGGAACGCCAACTGCTGCAGGTGCTGCGCATGAAGCCGCGCCGCACGGCTTCGGGCGTGGCGACCATTACCGTCATCACCAAGCCCTGGCCATGCTCGGGCGATTGCCTATTTTGTCCCAACGATCTGCGCATGCCCAAGAGCTATCTGCACGCTGAGCCGGCGTGTGCCCGTGCGGAGCAAAACTGCTTCGATCCGTATCTGCAGGTGAGCGCTCGTCTGACCGCGCTTTCGCAGATGGGGCATGCGACCGACAAGATTGAGCTCATTGTGCTCGGCGGTACCTGGAGCGACTATCCGCAAGGGTATCAGACGTGGTTTATGTCGGAGCTCTTCCGCGCGCTCAATGACGATGCCGTGGCTGGTGTGGCGGCTAACCCCATGTTGGCGTGTCCGGGCATCAGCCGTGCCGAGGCAGGGCGCCTGCTCGATGATGCTCCCGCCGATGCCCTGCCGCCGGTGGTAACAGAGCGCCGCGAGCGCTATCGGGCTGCCGACATTGCGACAGACGAGGCCAAGCTTGCTGCCGGCGTTGCCGACGAGCAGGGGCGTGTGGATGCTGCCGTGGGCGGCTATAACCGCGCGGTGCGTTGTCTGTACGGCCCCGGCACGCCGTGGGGCGAGGTCGCCGAGTGGCAGACGGCAACGATGGAGGAGCTTGAGCAGCAGCAACGCATCAACGAGACGGCGAAGCATCGCGTGGTGGGGCTCGTTATCGAAACGCGTCCCGATGCTGTAACACCGCAGGCGCTCACGCTCATCCGTCGTCTGGGCTGTACCAAGATCCAGATGGGCATCCAGAGCCTCGACCAGCATCTGCTCGATATCAACGAGCGTCGCATTTCGGTGGCGCAGATCGAGCGCGCGTTTTCGCTTGCGCGCCTGTTTGGCTTTAAGATCCATGCGCATTTTATGCTCAACTTGCTGGGCGCCACGCCCGAGGGTGACAAGCGCGACTACGAGCGCTTTATGACCGAGGGGGCCTTTATGCCCGACGAGGTCAAAGTCTACCCGTGTGCGCTCATCGAGGGCTCGCGTCTGGTGGGCTGTTACGAGCGTGGCGAGTGGCGCCCCTATACCGAGGACGAGCTGCTCGATGTGTTGGCCGACGACATCGTGGTGACGCCGGCGTTCTGCCGCAT
>CAJJTG010000069.1 GCA_905194675.1 uncultured Collinsella sp.
GCCGTGCAGCCCGACATTCTGCTGATGGACGAGCCGACCTCGGCGCTCGACCCCGTGTCGACGCTCGTGGTGGAGCAGCTTGCCTGCGAGCTCAAGGAAACCTGCACGCTGGTGGTCGTGACGCACAACATGCAGCAGGCCGCGCGTATTTCCGATTCGGTTGCGTTCTTTTTGCTGGGTGAGCTGGTGGAGCACGCGCCTACCGCACAACTCTTCAAAAATCCGTCCGATCCGCGCACCGCGGATTATTTGACGGGGCGTTTTGGCTGACGCTGTCTTTTACAGGTGCCTTTAGGGTTAAGATGCGGTCATATCGGCCGCAAAGGGGTTCAACATGATCTATTACGTCGAGGACGATGACAATATCAGGGATTTGACAGTCTACGCGCTGCGCAAGCAGGGAATCGAGGCCGAGGGCTTTTCGTGTGATGGCGAGTTTAAAGCTGCCGTGGCGCGACGGGTGCCCGATGCTGTGCTGCTCGATATCATGCTGCCCGACACCGATGGCTTGGCGATTATGCGTCGCCTGCGTGCCGATCGCCTGACGGCGACGGTGCCCATCATGATGCTTACCGCCAAGGACACCGAACTCGACAAGGTGATGGCGCTCGATGGCGGTGCCGACGATTACCTGACTAAGCCGTTTTCGCTCATGGAGCTTGCGAGCCGCTGCCGCGCACTGCTGCGTCGCGGCGGCATGGTCAAGCAGGCGAGCGATGTGCTCAGCGTGGGCGACATCGTGCTTTCGCCCAGCCATCGCGAGGTGACCGTTGCCGGCGAGCCGCTTAAGCTCACCCTGCGCGAGTTCGACCTGCTCGAGTACCTCATGCGCAAGCCCGGCGTGGTCTTTACCCGCGAGTCGTTGCTGCAGAGCGTGTGGGGCTGGGACTTCGACGGCGGTTCGCGCACCGTTGACGTGCACGTGCAGACGCTTCGCCAAAAACTGGGCGAGCATGCCAGCGCCATCGAGACCGTGCGCGGCGTGGGTTATCGCCTGGCCGAGCCTTCTGCCGGTGATGGTGCCGAAGGCGACGACACCGCGGCCACCGCATCGGAGGAGTAACCCGTGGTCTTCGCCCCCCAGGGAAAACATACGCTGTCGCACCGCGTTTTTGTGACGATCTTTGTCTGCGCCATGGCGGTTATCGTGGCGTTTACGGTGCTGGGTGCGTTCTTTGTGCAAAACACTTTGGCGGATGCCACGAGTGCCAATCTGGCGCAGGAAACCGAGCTTATTGCTGCCGCCCTCGACGAGCAGCAGGAGCCCATTCCGTTCTTGCGAAGCCTCGATCGCGAGGATCTTCGTATCACGCTGATCAATAAGGACGGATCTGTTGCCTACGACAACGAGGCGTCACCTTCCACACTGCCCAACCATGGCGATCGCCCCGAGGTCATCGAGGCCTTTGAGAGTGGTTCGGGTTCCGCGGAGCGCGCAAGCTCTACACTCGACGAGATTATGCTGTATCGCGCCGTCACCCTTGATAACGGCCAGGTCGTTCGCTTGGCGCAGGCCCAGCCTGGCGTTGCGGCGATTTTGCTGTCGATGCTGGCGCCGATGCTGCTTATCGCAGCAGCGGGTGCAGTACTCTCGTTTTTTATGGCGCGCCGTGAGTCCCGTGCCATCATCGCGCCGTTGCAAGAGGTGGATTTGGATCACCCACGCCGTAGCTATGAGCACGCCTATGCCGAGATGGTCCCCATGCTTGAGCGTATCGAGTCGCAGCGCCAGGAACTCAAGCGCCAAATGGCGGTGCTAGCGGACAACGACCGTATGCGCCGCGAGTTCACGGCGAATATCACCCATGAGCTCAAGACGCCGCTTACGGCGATTTCGGGCTATGCCGAGCTCATCGCAAATGGCATGGTCGAGGGCGAGGACGACCTGCGCAACTTTGGCGGTCGCATCTATCGTGAGGCGGGCCGCTTGGCAGCGCTTGTCAACGACATCCTTACGCTGTCTAACTTGGACGAGGCCGAACGTGCAACTGAAGGCGAGGCAGTGCCCATTGGGTCCACGGAGCCTATTGAGCTCTCGCGTGTGATCTACGCGGTTGAACAGCGTCTTGAACAGGTTGCCCGTCAGGCGAATGTGACGATAAGTCATGAGACCAAGCCTGTGGTCATCGAAGGCGTGTCGCGCTTGGTCGACGAGCTCATCTATAATCTGGCAAGCAACGCCATCCGCTACAATCGACCCGGCGGTACGGTTACGCTGCAGTGCGGCACCAACGACGAAGGCCATCCGTTCCTCGCGGTCGCCGATACGGGAATCGGTATCGCGCCTGAAGAACAGGGCAAGGTATTTGAGCGGTTCTATCGCGTGGACAAGAGTAGGTCCAAGGCACGCGGCGGAACCGGCCTGGGGCTTGCCATTGTCAAGCATGCGGCCCTGTATCATCATGCCACGCTCGATCTATCGAGCGAGTTGGGCGTGGGAACCACCATTACGGTGGCGTTTCCCATACAGCAGGAGGAGCCATTCGCATAGCGATACAACATAGATAATGATGTAGACGCCGCATCGGACTTTCGGGTGCGGCGTTGTTGTGCAATTTTACGATCGCTTCCGTCATTTTTACAGGAGAGCCTGTTTCTTATGTATAGAGTTTGGTCTCGGTAAAAAGATGCGATAACATACGGACAGTTTTGTCAATCCGAACTGGGGAAATGAAAGGCAAGCTGCATGACCCTTCTCGAACTGTTCCAGCTGCTGAAGAAGCACCTCAAGCTGGTCATCACCCTTCCGGTGGTCTGCGCGATCGCCATGGGCATCGTGTCCTTCGTTGCGATGGACAACACCTACACCGCGACGACGAGCATGTACATTCTCGCCAAGACCGACGATAGCGGTCAGATGAGCTACAACGATCTCTCGGCGAGCCAGATGCTTTCCAACGATATCGCCACGCTGCTGGATAGCGATAGCGTTAAGAGCGGTGCAGCCAATGAACTGGGCCTCACCGATCTGGATGACTACAAGGTGTCTGTTTCCTCCGAGACCACCACGCGTGTCATTACGCTTTCGGTTACCGGCACCGATGCCAAGGAGACGGCTAAGGTCGCAAAGGCCATGGCCAGCTCGGTGAGTACGGTCGCTCAGAACGTCGGCGCTGCCCAGAGCATCAACGTTATCGACGAGGCTAAGACCCCCGAAGCCCCCAGCGGCCCCAAGCGCACGCTGTATATTGCCGTCGCGTTCCTCGCCGGTATCTTTATCGCAGTTGCCTATGTCGTTTTGGCAGACATGCTCAATACCCGCATCCGCGGTGCCGAAGAGGCAGAAGAGCTCCTGGGCATTCCCGTTGTTGGCCGAATTCCGGCTATGAAAGGTGGTAAATAGGCATGGCTAAGGCAAAGAACACCGATAAGCTCGTTGTACAGAATGCCGCCAAGACCCTTCTGGCCAACATCCGCTTTGCGAGCGTGGACGACCCCATTCGCACCATTACCGTCACGTCCTCGATTCCCAACGAGGGCAAGTCTACGGTTTCCATTAACCTTGCTCAGGCAATCGCCACGAGCGGCAAGTCCGTGCTCCTGGTCGAGGCCGATATGCGCCGCAGGTCCCTTTCCGATATGCTCGGCGTTCGTTCGCGCGGCGGACTCTATGCGGTCCTTTCCGAGCAGATCTCCATTGACCAGGCAATTGTCGAGACGGGTCAGAAGAACTTCTACTTCCTCGATGCCGAGCCGCACATTCCCAATCCTGCCGACATCATCGTCTCCCATCGCTTTTCCAAGTTGGTCAAGGCACTGTCTGCTAAGTTCCAGTACGTCATCTTCGATGCTCCTCCGGTCGGCACCTTCATCGATGCTGCCGAGATTGCCAGCCTGACCGACGGCACGCTGTTCGTGGTGCGCGAGGACTTTACCAAGCGCGAAGAGGCGCTCAACGCTATCGCCCAGCTTAAGAAGTCCGAGAAGGTCAAGCTCATCGGTACCGTCATGAATTACTGTGAGACCGAGACCAGCGAGTACTACTATTCTTACTACACCAAGGACGGTAAGAAGGTTAAGAAGGGCTCCGACGGTCAGGGCGCTTCCAAAAAGGGCATCTTCACCAACCGAGCAAACGTTTAGTTGATTAGGGCCGACCTATGCGTGACATTCATTGCCATATCTTGCCGGGTGTAGACGACGGCGCCGCCGATCTCGATGAGAGCTTGGCGATGCTCGAGGCTGCCAAGCGGGCCGGTGTAACCAGAATCGTTTGCACTCCTCACTGCCGTGATCCCTATTTTGATTACGACAAGATGTGGGATGCCTTTGAGCTGCTGCGCGATAACGCTGACGGTTTTCCGCTCCAGATGGGCTTCGAGGTCAACCATCGAAAGCTCGTTGAACTTGGTATCGATGCCGCGGAGCACTTGCATTTCGATGGGACCAACGAGTTCCTGCTCGAGCTTTCGACGCATGCCGATGCGTATGCGTTTAGAGAATACGAGAACACGATTTACGATTTGCAGTGCCGTGGCTACCAGGTGATCATCGCTCATCCTGAGCGCTATCGTGCGGTTCAAAAGGATGTAAGCGTGGCGGAACGCCTGGTCGATATGGGCTGCAAGCTGCAGGCTTCGGCGGACTTTATTGCCGGCGGTCGCTTTGGTCGCGAGAAAAAGCCGGCACAGCGCCTGTTCGATCAGAACCTGTACAGCTTCATCGCGAGCGATGCCCATAATGTGGGTCATTACGACTGCCTGGCGAAGGCTCGCGCGAAGTTTAGCGTGCGCGGAGCTCATTTTCGCTAAAATCTGTCCCTAACGTTCGCGTTGAATGAAAGGGCAGCCATGGATATCCAACTTAAGACGGGATGCTTTGATGACGCGGCGTTGGTGCGCCGCGTCGTTTTTATGGACGAGCAGGGCTACGAGAATGAGTTCGACGCTATCGACGAGGATCCGAACTGCATCCATGTGACGCTCTATGTAGACGGTGAGCTTGCCGGTTGCTCGCGCGTGTTTCCCGAAGAGCTTGAGCGCGCGGCTGACGCAGAGGCTCCGGTGTCGCCGGCGTGCGATTTGGACGAAGACGTCGCGGCGGGGGAGACCTATATTATGGGGCGCGTGGCTGTACTGCCGAGCATGCGCCGTCGCGGTCTGGCGAGCAAGATTGTCGAGGCCAGCGATACGTGTGCGCGTGATGCCGGCGCCAAGCTCATTAAGCTGCACGCGCAGGAATACGTGCTGCCACTCTATGCCAAGGCAGGTTACACGCAGATTGCCCCGGTGGACTATGAGGATGAAGGCCAGCCCCATGCCTGGATGGCTAAGCGCGTAGATGGCAGATAGGGACGTTCCTTTTAATATGAGCAGGACATTGTCAAGAGGCAAAATCGGGCCTGGCCCCAACGATATGGGGTCAGGCCCTCTCCCTATATCAACCCGTCCGCGGCGACCTCGGCGTGTCTTACCGACGCTCGTCTTTGCAGTTTAATATCCGCCCGTGGCGATCTCTCGCTGGGCAATCCGTTGCTACGGCTGAGGCTTCTACGTCGAACCGACAGTCTGTGCACGCGTGTGGCGCCCTGGGCGCTCGCAGAAAAGGGACCTGAGGTTCGCCTCAACGGCTTCGGATCGAACCGCTTCCGGGGTGATTGGCTTATGTGCGGGGGACCGCCCCCCCTACGCCTCCTCGGCCATGAGGCCGACCGCCCACACCCAGCAGGCGAGCTCGCGCGCCGTGGCCACGTTCGCCTTGTTGCCGTGGACCCCGCGCGCGAGCAGCGCCTCCCGCCTCTCGACCAGCCTCCGCACGCCCTTGGCGGCATGCCTCCGGGCGCCCCGGTCCGGGGCCTGGCCCTTGGCGAGGTCCTTCGGCCGCCCGGAGCACGTCAGGTAGTGCCACGCGGCCTCGACCAGCGTCTTCCTCAGGTGCTTGTTGCCGGCCTTGGTGATCGCGCCCCTGCGGTCGCTCTCCCCGCTGGAGTGCTCGGAGGGCGTCAGGCCGACCCACGCGGCGAACGAGCGGGCATTCCTGAACCTCGAGAACTCGCCGGCCTCGAACACGAGGTCGGCGGCGGAAGCGGTGTCGACGCCCTTGAGGCAGCGCAGGGAGTCGACCCTCCTCCTCCACCTGGGCTTGCGGGCCTCGCCCTCGACGAGCCCCTCGAGCCTCGCCTTCTCCTCCGCCGCCCGCCTGACCGCGTCGACGTAGTAGGCGAGCACCTCCTCGTCGGCCCCCTCCGCGAACCTTATCGACTCGATCCAGGACCAGTGGGCCCGGGTCCAGTTGCCCTTCCTGCGGCCGGTGGGCGTCCTCTCGTCGAAGACGAAGCCGTGCCTGAGCAGGAACTTGGAGAGCCGCTGCTTCGAGCGCGAGAGGTCGTCCCTCGCGTCCTCGAGCGCCCTGGTCAGGTCGCGGGCGGCCTCGCGCTCGTCGTCGGGGACCCACACCTCGACCACGTTGCCGACCGACAGCATGCGGGCGAGGAACTCGGCGTCGTTGCGGTCGTTCTTCCTGCGCCTGTCCGCGCTGGGCTTGATCATCTTCGAGACGGCGCCGACCACGCAGTCGACCCCCAGGCCGGAGAGCCTCTTCTGCAGGTCGAAGCCCGTGACCCCGGACTCGTACACGCACCTGGCCCCGGGGTCCACGGAGCGGACCCACTCCGCGACGGCGCCGGCGTCGTAGCCGAAGGTCGCGGCGCGCACCTCCCCGGTCATGACGTCGAGGGAGACGGCCTTTATCGAGCGGGCGTGGACGTCGAGGCCGACGAAGGTGGTAGTATCGAGCATGGGAGCCCCTTCCATGAATGCGGCGTGGCCGCCGCGGCTGAATTAGACACTCACCATTGTCGGCCTAATCCGCGGTCCTTCATGCAGCAGGGGCTCTCAATGTTTTTATGTCCTGCTCATATCGTCTCTGCCGGCAG
>CAJJTG010000070.1 GCA_905194675.1 uncultured Collinsella sp.
GTATACGGGTGCATCATCGACGTCTTCAATACAGAAAATATCAGTGCGGAATGTTCTGAAAAGCAACACCAGGGCGGGCCCTGCGTTAACGCGGCAGAGGGGAGTGAGATTCCTTGATCGCTCACTTAATCTAATAGGAAAGTTAGTGAGGCCGGAGCTTTGGCTCCGGCCTCTCCATATAAGGGCTCGGCTTTGCCGAGCCACCAAATTTGCATCAGCCCCAGAACATGTTTGAGAACTGTGCCTGGAGTATGTGTTGGTAGGCCCCGAATCGGTGCTGCCTCCCGGCGCATTCCGCAGGGGGAGCGATATTTTGCAGCACGAAGTGCGCAGCAAAATATCGCTCATGCCCGAGGACGCGCCGGGAGGCAGCACCGATTCGGGGCCGGACATGCTGATCTACCTGCGCAATTACAAATTCGTAAACTTTTTTGAAAAAAGTGCTTGCACAGTTCTCGAATCATAGGTTATTATCTACCTCGTTGAACGCGCGGGTCCAACAAAACGAACTGCGAATCAACAACATAGCATGTCGGAGTGGCGGAATTGGCAGACGCGCTAGCTTGAGGTGCTAGTGACCGCTTTTTGGTCATGCGGGTTCAAGTCCCGCCTCCGACACCATCGCATTTGAGAAGCCTCTTCGGAGGCTTTTTTGTTACCGATAGACGGTGAGGTCCACGATGGAAACGCTTGAGCGCAACGAGTGGGCAGACGTTGCCCAACTGGTCGAGATCACGAGCGATGCTGTCATCATTTGTGAGCTCGACGGAACCATCCTGCATGTGAATAATCGTTTGCTCGATCTGATGTGCGAGGAGCGCGCTGACGTCATCAACGGTGATGTCAAGGACGTTCTGTACTCGTCTGCCTTTGAGCGCGCGACCGAACATCGTCTGCCGTTTGAGACCGATGGCTGCGAGAGCGAGCTGATGCTCAAGTTGAGCGACGGGTCCTTTATTCCCGTCTTGGTTCGCGCAGGTTCCGTTACGCCTCCGCGTATCTTTGGACGCCGCGCGCCGCGCGTCCTGGTGGCGCTTCACAGCATCGAAGAGCAGTATTCCCACGATCGTCAGCTCAAACGTGCGCTATCGGAGCTTAGGGTGGCGAATAAACGCCTTTCGGGTACCCTTTCGGTCATTATGAGTACCGTGGGCTCCGATGAGCTCCCCAGCTTGCTCGATACCGTTTTGAATCAGCTCGTCGGAACGCTCGATGCCTCTGGAGCTGCGATTTATTTTTCTGAGAGCGGCGGTTTTAAGCTCCGCGGTGTTTCCAAGGAGCTGCATGATAGCTACCTTCCCGAATTTATGCCGTACGGCGCGGGCATTCCGACCTACGTGCTTCGTGAGTCGCGTGCCTGTCGTCTGTCGATCCAGCAGGACCTTGAGGGCGACCGGGTTGCTTCGGGTATGTTCATTGATTTGGACAATCGTTCCAAACACTTGCTGCGCGTGCAGGATATGCCTCCGTATCGCAGTGAGATCTGTCTTCCCGTGTTTTACGGCACGCAGGTGCTCGGTGTGTTGGAGGTCGGTTGGAAACGTCCACAGGCGCCACTTGCCTATGACCTTAACGTGCTCGAGGTCATCTGCGATTACCTGTCTATTCAGATGGTCGGCATGGCGTCGAGCTTACGTTCGCGCCGCACGGCAGAACTTGGTCGTTCGCTCAACGTGCTGCGCGATGAGCTTTTTACCTATCTTGATGATCCCGTCGTCGCTTCGCGCGCGGTATCGTCGGAAATTTGCGCCGTGCTCAACTGTCATTTTTGCCCCGTGGAGTATGATGCGGGCCTCGAAACCTATGTCATCGATTTTGAGGGCGGCAGTCGCGTAGCGTTGCCGGGCGATCCGGAGTCGCTCTTCTTTTCTGTCACGACGCCGGCAGCGCGCCTGGGATCAGCTTCCGATGGGTTCGAGACGTCGGTGCTGGGCGGGACGAGCGCTGACGATCTCAAACACGTGCGCCTAACGCGCGTGGATGAATCCACGCCTATGGGTGCATGGCTGAGAGCCCACGGCCTGCCGTGTCAGGGACTGTATGTCGACTCCGGTATCGAGGCGGGGCGCTATCGCTCGGAGGCGGATGACAAGCGAAACAACGATGCGATCGTTCACGCTGATGTCGCAAAGGGGCCGACAACGCGCGCCTTGCTGCTCCGTGATGGCAGCCAGGAACCAATCGACGACCTTGAATACGACTACATGGTGCATTTGGCTCACGATTTTGAGCTGATCTATGAGGGTGAGTCTCAAAAGCGCGAGGAGCGTCATATCGCTCAGACGCTTCAGATCGGCATGAGAAATTCGCTTGGTGACGTTCCGGGAATCGCCGCCGATTCGGTGTACCTATCGGCAACGAATTCGGCGCTGGTCGGCGGTGACTTCTATACGCTTGTTCGTCTTCCCGATGATTGCGCCGTTATGATTTTGGGAGATGTGTCCGGCAAGGGAATCGAGGCGGCGTCGATGTCGGCGCTCGTCAAGACGGCGCTGACGGCCTATGCCTGGGAGGGTGCGGGGCCTGCCCGCATGGCTCGCTCGCTCAATAGCATGCTCATGGGCTTTTCGAGAGTCGAGACGTTTGTGACGGCGTTTATCGCCAAGATCGATCTTAAGGCGGGTCGCGCTACCTATTGCTCTGCGGGACATCCTCCCACTATGGTCATTCGGCCGTCGTCGACGCCGCTTGGTGGCGGCGAGACCTGCGGGGGAGAAGTGGAGCTCCTTGGGTGTCAATCGGGCGTGATCGGTGCCTTTGAGAGTATGGTGTACGAGACGGGCGTCTTTACGTTCGCTCCTGGTGACATGCTCTTTATGTATACCGACGGAACGATCGAAGCGCGCGATCGCTCTGGTGCTTTCTTTGGCGAGCAACGCCTTCGCGATCTTTTGCTCTCTGTTTCGGGTGAGGGCGTATCGGGAATCTGCGGTAAGGTCTTGAGCGAGCTTGACCGCTTTACCGAGTCGGCGCTGGACGATGATATCGCGTTGGTGTCCCTTGAGTTTTTACGGGGCCGATCATAGGCTGCGACGCTTGAGGGGCGAAACCTACGCGGTTGTAGATATGTGTGCATCGAGCGAGCTCTTTTGGGGAACCATGGTCGTATGAATGAGTGGAATGACATAGCGGTTTTGACGCCACCGGGTGATGTCGACATCGCCTCGGTGCCCGCGCTGCGCCGACGGTTGGATAATTTGATCGACCGGGGCGTGCGCCGCGTTGTCATCAATTGCCAGGCCGTGGGCTTTATCGACTCGACGGGTTTGGCGTTTTTGCTTACACGCGCCAGAGAGCTCATGAGGCGAGAGGGCCTGCTTTCGCTCGTTAACGCCTCCGATGAGGTCATTCGCTTTTTGGAGATTGCCCGACTTGTCGACATCCTCCATGTTGCGGGCTTCGCTCGGGAGTCGATTCCTGCCATTCCGGTGGGGGAATTGCCTCGCTGGAGCAAGAGTGTCGAGGTGCGCCAGGGTATCGAGAACCTTCCATACTATCGTCATCGTATTGCCGAGCTACTCGAATCGCTTCCCCTGAGGCGTGATGAGCGCTATGACGTCGCATTGGCATCGGGCGAGGCGCTGGGCAACGCGTATGACCATGCGGGTGGTATCGGATGCATCCTGACGGTTCAGGCCTATGGCGATCGTGTCGTGATTGAGGTTGTCGACCGTGGGGCGGGCTATTCGATCGACGGGTCGAGTGAACCGGTTACGACTGAGGAACGCGGGCGTGGAATCAAGCTCATGCGCATGTTGGTCGACAACGTGGAGGTTGCCCGTCGTACTGATGGTGCCGGTACGCGCGTTCGGATGGTAAAGCTGTTTAGCGGAACGTTGGAATCGTGCGCCTAGTAAATCGTTTTGGCATGTTTATCTGCCAAGAGCATGTGGCGAACAACTTTTTTGAAAAAAGTACTTGCGTCTTTTGGGTAACTCGCGTAAATTAATAACCCGCAAGCGGACATGGCTCAGTTGGTAGAGCACAACCTTGCCAAGGTTGGGGTCGCGGGTTCGAGCCCCGTTGTCCGCTCCAAACGCAGCAGCCCGACTACTACGGTAGCCGGGCTTTTTCGTACCCATCGCTTGGGCTCGAACCCGAGAGGGAGCGAGCGTTAAGCAAACGCGGAGCGTTTGTAGCGAGCTGGCGAGGTCGCCGGCAGGCGGCCGAAGCCGGTGCGGATCCGCGAAGCGGATACGCGGACGCCCCGTTGTCCGCTCCAACTATCTTACGCGGTTCTAACGAACCGCGTTTTTTGTTGACGCTGCGCGAGCCCCGGGCACCCCATCTTGCCCCTCAATCGTCGGTCGCGTACATAAAGTACGCTTCCCTCCTCTTTCGCGGCAACCTGGGGCACCCGGAGCCCGCTCGCTGTCGTGGTCGGGGGAGTGGGTCTTCCGTTCTTTTCACTAATCGATCGATTCATCCCAGGAGGCTCGAACCCGAGAGGGAGCGAGCGTTTTGGGGCGTGGCTGCGGCGTTGTTTGCCGTGAATGTCAGCTTTGGGCGTATCATCGTGGGCATCTCGCAAAACCTCGTTGCAAGGGAGATTCATCCCATGGCTACAGAAAAGTCCTCTTCGCGCTCATGGATGTCCGATGCCGCGATTTATCAGATCTACCCGCGCTCGTTTAAGGACTCGACTGGTTCGGGTTTGGGCGATATCGCGGGCATTACCCAGCAGATGGACTATCTTGAGCGGCTGGGTATCGAGGCCATCTGGCTGAGCCCGTTTTACCCATCGCCTCTTGTTGATGGCGGCTATGATGTGGCGGACTACTGCGATGTAGACCCACGTCTCGGCTCGCTTGACGACTTCGATGACATGATCGCTGCGGCTCACGCGCACGGCATCAAGGTCATCGTCGACATCGTGCCCAACCATTCGTCCAACCAGCACCCCTGGTTCAAAGCCGCTCTTGCCGCCGGCCCCGGATCGCCCGAGCGCGCCCGTTATATCTTCCGCGATGGTCGCGGCGAGCACGGCGAGCTGCCTCCCACCAATTGGAATGCCAACTTTGGCGGCCCCGCCTGGACGCGCGTCGCGGACGGTCAGTGGTATCTGCACAGGTTTACGCCCGAGCAGCCGGACTTTGACTGGTCGTGCCCCGAGGTTCATGCGTTCTTTTGCGACGTCCTGGCGTTTTGGAGCGATCGAGGCGTCGATGGCTTTCGCATTGATGTGGCGCACGGTCTCGCCAAGGATCTCGACCGCGATGACCTCGACCGGTGGCATCTCGCCGAGGGCGATGACATGGTTGAGGACGGCACCCATCCGCTGTGGGACCGCAACGAGGTCCACGAGATCTATCGCGAGTGGCGCCGCGTGTTCGACCGCTATGATCCGCCACGCAGTGCCGTTGCCGAGGCGTGGGTGCTGCCCGAGCGCCAGTATCTCTACGCGCGTCCCAGCGAGCTTGGCCAGACATTCAACTTTGAGTTTGCCAAGGCCACTTGGACCTATGATGACATGCACTCTGCAATCGAGGAGGGCTTGAAGGCAGCTATAGAATCCGATTCCGCCTCGACCTGGGTGCTCTCCAACCACGACGTGCCGCGCGTGGCGACGCGCTATGCCCTGCCGCAGATCAAGGCGATGCGCTACCACCAGATTGCGCTCGACTGGCTCTTACGCGACGGGTCGTCTTATGACGAGGACCGTGAACTCGGCGAGCGCCGCGCGCGGGCGGCCCTTTTGCTCGAGCTGGCGCTTCCGGGCTCTGCATACGTGTATCAGGGTGAGGAGCTCGGCCTTTTTGAGGTGGCTGACATTCCGTGGGCTGCACTCGAAGATCCTACTGCGACCAATACGCACGGACCGAAGCGCGAGAAGGGGCGCGACGGCTGCCGTGTGCCCCTGCCGTGGGTGGCGGCGGACGATCCCGCGCAGGGCGGATCGTTTGGGTTTTCACCGGCGGACGCCGATGCGGCGCCCCATCTGCCGCAGCCTGCATGGTTTTCCGATTACGCTGCCGATAGGGAAGAAGCGGACCCGACATCGATGCTTGCGCTCTATCGTGACGCCCTCTGGCTGCGGCGCAAGCTGCGCGGGTGCGCCAACGATCTCGCGTGGCTCGATCTTGACGGGCGCACCGGCCTTGCGGATGGTGCCGAGGGCGCTGAGGGCGGCGTCATCGCCTATCGCCGCGACAACGGCTGGGCGTGTGTGACGAACTTCGGTGCAGCACCCGTGGAGCTGCCGGCGGGCAGGGTCCTGCTCACCTCATCACCGCTTGTAGACGGCAGGCTCGCGCAGGACAGTTCTGCCTGGATCATGCTCGCTGAGTTGTAGGGGCCTCTTGCGGCGAGTTTGCGTTTGCCTGTGCTTTCCGTGGTGGCTGATGTCTTTGCGAGGTTCGCGAGGGCGAGGGCGTCGCAAAACTTTTCAAAAAAAGTTCTTGCATTTGGGTGGATTATCCCGTATATTAAATCCTCGTAGGCGGACATGGCTCAGTTGGTAGAGCACAACCTTGCCAAGGTTGGGGTCGCGGGTT
>CAJJTG010000071.1 GCA_905194675.1 uncultured Collinsella sp.
CTACTACACGCCGGCGTCCGTCCTGCTCAAGAACGCCAAGGACATGGGCTACGACGTCAAGATGATGGGCTGCGACGGCATGGACGGCATCCTGGGCGTTGAGGGCTTCGACACCTCTCTTGCCGAGGGTCTGCTGCTCATGACCCCGTTCTCCGCCGACGACGAGAAGAATGCCGACTTCGTCAACGCTTACAAGGATAAGTACGGCGATACCCCCGACCAGTTTGCCGCCGACGCCTACGACGGCGTGCATGCTGTGGTCGAGGCTCTTAAGGAGGCCGGCCTGGGCGTCGACGCCGACCCCACCGAGGTTGCCGAGAAGCTTCCCGAGGCTATGCTCAAGATTACTGTTGACGGCCTGACTGGCAAGCTCTCCTGGAACGACAAGGGTCAGGTCCAGAAGGACCCGACGGCGTACGTCATTACCGACGGCAAGTACGTACAGGCCTAATAGGCCGCCTTACATAGAGCGGTTTTGATCCCAAGCAGGGGAGGTTTTGGCCTTCCCTGCTTGCTTGGTATCTAGGGACGATGTAACGTCCCTGTTTCATACATCAACTGGAAACCTATTCGAAAGGGGGATGTGGAACATGACGGTCTTTATCCAATACCTGGTCAACGGCTTGTCCATGGGCAGCGTCTACGCCATCATCGCGTTGGGCTACACCATGGTCTACGGTATCGCCAAGATGCTCAACTTCGCTCACGGCGACGTCATCATGGTCGGTGCCTATGTCTCGTTCTGCGCCACGTCGTATCTCGGCCTCCCGGGCTGGGCATCTGTAATTCTCTCTTGTGTGGTCTGCACGGTTCTCGGTGTTCTCATCGAGGGTCTGGCATACAAGCCGCTGCGTCAGGCGGGCCCGCTGGCCGTTCTGATCACGGCCATCGGCGTGTCCTACTTCCTGCAGAACGCCGCGCAGCTCCTGTGGGGCGCCACGCCCAAGAACTTTACTTCGCTCGTCACCTTCCAGGTGCCGGAGTTCTTGGCCAAGTTTAACGTAAGCGCCGTCTCGCTCGTCACCATCGTCGCCTGCCTGGTTATCATGGCCGGCCTGATGTTCTTTACAGGTAAGACCAAGATGGGCAAGGCCATGCGCGCCGTGTCCGAGGACAAGGCCGCCGCTCAGCTCATGGGCATCAACGTCAACCGCACCATCTCGATGACGTTTGCCATCGGCTCTGCCCTTGCCGCCATCGCCGGCGTGCTCCTGTGCTCCTACTCGCCGGTGTTGCAGCCCACCACGGGCGCCATGCCTGGCATCAAGGCCTTCGACGCTGCCGTTTTCGGCGGCATCGGCTCCATCCCCGGTGCCTTTGTCGGCGGTATTCTCATCGGCATCATCGAGGCGATGGCTCAGGCTTACATTTCCACGAGCCTTGCCAACTCCATCGTCTTTGGTGTTTTGATTATCGTCCTGCTCGTCAAGCCTGCCGGCCTCTTGGGCAAGTACGTCCCCGAGAAGGTGTAGGTGAGCGTTATGAAGTTCCTTAAAGACAAGCAGACGCGTCACGACTTTGTCACGTACGCCATGTGCATCGTGGCATTCGCCATCGTGTTCTTTATGCAGTCCAACCATATGATCCCGCGCATGATCGCCGGTCAGCTGGTTCCCATCACGGCCTACATCGTTATGGCCATCTCGCTCAACCTCGTCGTCGGTATTGCGGGCGACTTGTCGCTGGGCCACGCGGGCTTTATGAGTGTCGGCGCCTATACGGGCATCGTTACCGCCGTCGCGCTGGAGAGCGCCGTTCCGTCCGATCCGATGCGCCTGATCATCAGCATTGTGGTCGGCGCTATCGCTGCCGCCATCCTGGGCTTCTTGATCGGCATCCCGGTCCTTCGCCTGAGCGGCGATTACCTGGCTATCGTGACGCTGGCCTTTGGCGAGATCATCAAAGAGATCGTCACCTGCCTCATTGTGGGCGTCGATTCCCGCGGTCTGCACGTGATCTTTAACATCACGGGCAACTCTACGATCGACGACCTGCACCTGCTTGAGGACGGCACCGCCATCATCAAGGGTGCCCAGGGCGCATCGGGCGTGTCGACCTATTCGACCTTCCTTGCCGGCGCCATCCTGGTTATGGTCGCGCTCGTGATTGTACTCAACCTGGTTCGCAGCCGTACCGGCCGTGCCATCATGGCCGTGCGCGATAACAAGATTGCAGCCGAGTCCGTAGGCATCTCCGTCACCGAGTACCGCATGATCGCCTTCGTGGTTTCCGCTGCCCTCGCCGGTGCTGCCGGAGCTCTCTTCGGCGGTAACTTCTCGCAGCTCTCCGCCACCAAGTTCGACTTCAACACGTCGATCCTCATTCTGGTGTTCGTGGTCCTGGGCGGCCTGGGCAACATGCGCGGTTCCGTCATCGCGGCGGCGTTGCTCACGGTGCTTCCCGAGCTGCTCCGTCAGTTCTCGGACTACCGCATGCTCATCTACGCCATCGTGTTGATCCTGGTCATGATCTTTACCAACAACCCGCAGCTCAAGGCGTTCTTCGCACGCATTAAGGACCGCTTTGCTTCCAAGAAGGAGGTGGCAGCCGATGCCCAGTAAATTTGAGTTCAACAAGGGTAAGATGGTCCCGTATCCTTCTGGCGCCATCGTTCCCGATCGCGATCTGGGCCAGCGCCCGGCACTCGAGTGCATCCACCTGGGCATTGAGTTCGGTGGCCTTAAGGCAGTCGACGACTTTAGCCTGACTATCGGCAAGACCGAGATCGCCGGTCTGATCGGCCCCAACGGTGCCGGAAAGACCACGGTCTTCAACCTGCTCACCAAGGTGTATCAGCCCACGCACGGCACCATCCTGCTCGACGGTGAGGACACCTCGGGCAAGTCGGTCTACCAGGTCAACCGCATGGGCATTGCCCGTACGTTCCAGAACATCCGCCTGTTCAACACCATGACGGTGGAGGACAACGTCAAGGTCGGTCTGCACAACCAGGAGCGCTATTCCGGTTTTGAGGGCGTGCTGCGCCTGCCGACGTACTGGAAGCACGAGAAGGCCGCCCATGAGCGTGCCATGGAGCTGCTCTCCATCTTTGATATGGAGCATCTGGCAAACGAACAGGCCGGCTCGCTGCCTTACGGCGCTCAGCGCCGCCTGGAGATCGTCCGCGCGCTTGCCACCAACCCCAAGCTGCTGCTGCTCGACGAGCCTGCCGCCGGCATGAACCCGTCCGAGACCGCGGAGCTCATGGAGAACATCGTTAAGATTCGCGACACCTTTGGCATCGCCATCATGCTTATCGAGCACGACATGTCGCTCGTCATGAATATTTGCGAGGGTATCTGCGTACTCAACTTTGGTAAGGTCATCGCCAAGGGCACGGCAGAGGAAATCCAGAACAACGACGCCGTTATCGAGGCATATCTGGGCAAGCAGGATAAGGGGGAGAACTAAATGGCAGAGCCGATGCTTTCCGTCTACAACATCAACGTCTGGTACGGCGCCATCCACGCCATCAAGGACATCTCCTTTAACGTCAACGAGGGCGAGATCGTGGCTCTGATCGGTGCGAACGGTGCCGGCAAGTCCACAACGCTCAAGACCGTCTCGGGCCTGCTGCGCTCCAAGACCGGCTCCATCAAGTTTATGGGCGAGGACATTACTCATACGCCCGCCGATAAGCTGGTTGGTAAGGGCCTGGCCCAGGTGCCCGAGGGCCGTCGCGCCTTTTTGCAGATGACGGTCGAGGAGAACCTGGAGATGGGCGCCTACACGCAGCCCAAGTCCACGGTTGCTCCGGGCCTTGAGCGCGTCTACGAGCAGTTCCCGCGCCTGAAGGAGCGCCGTCGCCAAGTCGCCGGCACCCTTTCGGGCGGCGAGCAGCAGATGCTCGTTATGGGCCGCGCCCTTATGAGCAACCCCAAGCTGCTCATGCTCGACGAGCCTTCCATGGGCCTGGCGCCGATTCTGATTGAGCAGATCTTCCAGATTGTCGAGGACCTGCACAAGGCCGGCACCACGGTGCTCCTGGTCGAGCAGAACGCGCAGATGGCACTTTCCATCGCCACACGCGGTTACGTGCTCGAGACCGGCAAGATCACCATGACCGGCACCGGTCAAGAGCTCCTGCACGACGACAACGTCCGCAAGGCTTACCTGGGCGGCTAACTAGTTACGCGGTTTTACCAAACCGCGTAACGGCTCGACGCTGCAAGCCCGCCAGAGCGGCAATCTGCCTTTCAACTTCGGCGGCATGACCAGAAGGTCAATGCCGCCTCGTTTCAAGGCACCTTGCTCGCCCTGGCGGGCTTTCGCTGTCGTTGCCAAAACATCGACGTTGGGGGTAGTCGTTGGGGACGTTCTTGAATGACTAGTCGTTTAAGAACGTCCCCAATGACTAGGTCAAAAGGCTCCGAGTGCGGCGTGCTCACGCCCGTCGTGGTGTGCCCGAAGGGGGATGGCTGCTACGAGCTCGATCATTTGCGAGGAGAAGACGAACCAGTCGTTGCAGATCCAATATGGATCTCGCCGACCTCGGCAAGCTGCTCGATGAGTGGAAGCCCTGTCGGGTCGTCTATTTCAACACCACCCAGAATGATGGTGTCATCGCGCAGGTCGATCTGCGTGTTGAGCACAGCGAGGTTAAAGCCGGAGGCCACAAATCCGATAGCAGCCAGGACGAGCCCCGTGGCAACAAGCCCACCCGCTACGGCAAGGTAAATCCTTTTTACGCTGGACATGTTTGCACTCCTTCCTATGCCGTGAGCGGCGCCGCTTCGGCGCCCATGCGGCTCTTATTGCCTCGATCTTTCCAGAAGGGCGAAACGGCTTTCTTCGCCCAAAGGGCAGAGAGGCGCGCGATCTGCTTGGACGCCGTCCAGGCGCCGGCTCCCGTGAGGAGCGCCACACCGATGGAAGCGAATCCCATTCCCATCGAGGCCAAAACGTACGGAACATGCCCGATAATGATGCCGTCCACGGCGAACAGGAGCCCTACCAGGCCCGCGCCCCCGAATGCCGCGGCCACGATCCACACGCAGAGCGCAAGAACCCAAATACAGATGTAGACTGCAGCGGCAACGGCGACGAACGCGAGCAGCAGCGGAATCCATACCGGAGAGCCCACGATGGCGAGCGCCCATAGAAGTGCCGTGCTCTTGCGCTTGGTCCTCGCGATCGCGCGCGGCACGGCGGGCAGTTCGTCGAGCGTTGCCTCGGCGACCTCACCGGGCGTGCCCATGGCGGCCACAGCCTCGGCCTCCGTCATGCCGTCCTCCATACGGTCGGCGATGGCCTCCGCGTAGAACTCCTGCGTTTCCTTTACCTGATCTGCCGGCAGGCAGGCCAGAAGCTCGCCCAGCCGGTTCAAGAACTCATCGCGCGTCATGGTGCGCCCCCTCCACGTAACGGTAGATCTTCTGCACGGATGGCCATTCGGCGAGGAACTCGGCGATACGCTCGCGCCCGGCGTCCGTGATGCGGTAGTACCTCCGCAGCCGCCCGTTGTGCTCGGCGGAGCGCGCGGTGATGCAGCCCGCCTTCTCCAGGCGCTTGAGCAACGGATAGAGCGTGGATTCCGTGAGCCCCATACTCGCGGGCACGTCCTTCACGATCTGATAGCCGTAGGATTCCTCGCCCGAGACGGCCGCGAGCACGCAGGCCTCGAGGAAGCCGCGCTTCATCTGTGCCTCCATCCGCACACCTCCTTTCGTAGTATACTGTGTAACACCTACTATATGACACATAGTATATGATGTCAACAGTTGTCGTATAGGGAGTCCGGTCTGTCTGTCCCCGGTATAGCGACGAGTGTCGGTTGACGCATAGCGCGAAACACCAACCAGTGCTCCTTTGATGCAACTCTCATTCGACCACATTTCTGAGCAGCTACCTTCCCGTACCAAAGCGTGCCTGACCCTGGGATAGTCGTTGGGGACGTTCTTGAATGAATAGTCGTTTAAGAACGTCCCCAACGACTACTTCTATACAGCAAAAAGGGGTGCTGACCATTTCGGTCAGCACCCCTTTAAGTTGCTGTGAAATAGGGACTGAATACGGGCTCCAGAAGCCAAAACGGTCCCTATTCCACCGCAACTTCATGGGGATGTGTGACAATGCCCGTCGGAAAACATCTGCTGTCTTTGGGGGTCTAGCTATGCTGTACGAGTTTTGTGCCGAGAACTTTGAGCGAGTGCCGGCGGCCATCGAGGCCGGTGCGGGGCGCATTGAGCTGTGTGACAACCTCGCCGTCGGTGGCACCACGCCTTCCGCCGGCGTTATCAGCGCTACAGTCAGCTACGCTCACGAGCATGACGCGCGAGTGATGTGCATGATTCGTCCGCGTGGTGGCGACTTTCATTACAACCAGGACGAGCTGCGCATGATGGAGATGGACTTGGGTCTTGCTGTGAGCGCCGGCGTTGACGGCCTGGTCTTTGGCTGCTGCAAGCCCTGTGCCGGCG
>CAJJTG010000072.1 GCA_905194675.1 uncultured Collinsella sp.
AGTCGTAAAACTGCTTCATCCCAATCACACAACGGCATAGACAACGGGGTCTGGCTTAAAACCAAACCCCGTTTCACGTAAAACATTGTAAGCAGAGCGCTTTACTTTCAAAGATATTCGTCGGCCAGTTGCTTCCAGGCAGGCAACGAATTGACGATGGTCTCGTAGCTCACGCAGTAGCCCAAGCGGAACCAGCCCGGCATGCCAAAGCTGTCCGAGGGAACCGCGAGCAGTTCGTACTTCTTCGCGCGCTCGCAGAAAGCGTTCGCATCGGGCTCCAGCGCCTTCACCCATAGGTAGAACGCGCCATTCGGCTCAACATAGGTGTAGCCGTACTCCGCCAGTGCATCGGTAAGCGCGGTGCGGTTGCGCGCATAGGCCTCGACATCGCTCGGTTCATCAATGCAGTCGATAATCACGCGCTGGAAGAGCGCCGGAGCGCACACGAAGCCCAGCGTACGGGCGGCACCGGCAACGGCGGGCATTAGACGAGCTGCCTGAGGATTCGTATTGGGAACCAGGATCCACCCCACGCGCTCGCCCGGCAGCGACAGCGACTTGGAATACGAGTAACACACGATGGTGTGCTCGTAGATCGAAGGCACCCAAGGAACCTCGGCGCCATAGACGATCTCGCGATACGGTTCGTCCGAGATCAGCATGATCGGATTCTCGGGATCGCGCTTGGCGTTGACCTCGCACATAACTTTAGCCAGGCGCGTCAAGGTATCGCGCGTATACACAGCACCGGTCGGGTTGTTGGGTGAGTCGATAATGACGGCAGCCGTCTTATCGGTAATCGCCTTGAGCACGTTATCCACGCTCAGCTGGAACGTATCTTCATCGGCGAGCGCCTCGACACACGTACAGCCGGCCTTCTCAATCCACACGCGATACTCCGGAAAGTACGGAGCGATAACGATGACCTCGTCGCCCGGATTGGTAATCGCGTTGAGCGTACAGGCGAGCGAAGCCGCCGCACCCACCGTCATAAAGACATCCTTGCCCTCATAGCTCGTGCCAAAGCGGCGGTTGAGCGATTCGGCCACGGCGGTACGGCACTGCGGCAGACCCGGTGCAGGCGTGTATCCATGCAGCTGGTCGCTCGGCAGCTCCAAGGCCTTCTTAATGGACTCAGCCACGGCGGCAGGTGCCGGAACGCTCGGGTTACCCAGTGAGAAATCGAACACGTTTTCCGCGCCGATCTGTGCCTTGCGCTCAAGGCCGTAGCTAAAGATCTCGCGGATGATGGAGCTCTCCGCACCGCGCGCATACATAGTATCGTTGATCATCTGTTCCCCTTTCGCATAGGCGCTATTGTACGCTTTAGCCGAGCAAAGTGCCGCAGCAATGTTAATTGGGGACAGACTTAAATGCGTGAAAACGCTCATTTAAGTCTGTCCCCAATCAACAGATGGCTCCATATCGCTCAAAAGAAAAAGCCTCCATAGGTTTCCCCGCGGAGGCTTTTGTGACAAAGATTACTCGTCGACGTCAGTATTGCCGTCGGCCTTCTTTGCGTCAGCAGTCTCGACATCGTCAGCATCCTCAGATGCGACGTCGGCATCCTCCTGCATGGCCGCCTGCGCAAACGCCGCGGCATCAGCCGCCAGCTCCTCCTCGCTCATACGAGGCGCGCGCTTCTTGGTCGGCATGCCGGCCGCCTTGGCATTGCGCTCTTCCTTGGCCGCCAGGATATCGCCCTCGCGCTCAAGGTAGGCATCCCACTCGTTGTCGAGCAGGGCGTTCACGGCGTCGCCTTCGACGGTCTCGCGCTCGAGCAGCACCTTCGCCATCAAATCGAGCTGATCGCGACGGGCATCCAGAATCTCGACCGCACGGCGATGGGCCTCGCGCATGATGCGCTGAACCTCGATATCGATGCGACGCGCCGTCTCCTCGGAGTAATCCTGGTGATCAGCGTAATCGCGACCAAGGAACACCTGATGCTGCGCCTCGCCAAACACTTGCGTGCCCAGCTCCTCGCTCATACCAAGGCGCGTGACCATCTCGCGCGCCATCTTGGTCGCGCGCTCCAGATCGTTGCTCGCGCCCGACGTGATGTCGTCGCACATGAGCTCCTCGGCAACGCGACCGCCCAAGAACACGGCAAGCTCGTCAAGCATCTCGTTCTTGGTCTTGAGGAAGTGATCCTCCTGCGGAAGCTGCAGCGTGTAACCCAAAGCCTGGCCGCGGCTGACAATCGAAATCTTGTGAACCGGATCGGAGTGCTCCAGGATGTGACCAACCAGGGCGTGACCGCTCTCGTGGTAGGCAATCGTGGTGCGCTCGGCTTCGGTCATCACGCGACCCTTGCGCTGCGGTCCGGCAATCACGCGCTCCATCGATTCCTCGACCTCGTCCATCGAGATCACAGAACGATGACGGCGGGCAGCCAACAGTGCAGACTCATTGAGCAAGTTCGCCAGGTCGGCGCCGGTAAAGCCAACGGTCATCTGGGCGAGCTTCTCAAACTTAACGTCCTCGTCCATCGGCTTGTTCTCGGCATGCACGCGCAAGATCTGCTCTCGGCCCTTCACGTCCGGACGGTCGACCGTAACTTGACGGTCAAAACGGCCGGGACGCAGCAGCGCCGGATCCAGAATGTCGGGGCGGTTGGTGGCGGCGATCAGGATGACCGACTCGCTCTCCTCAAAACCGTCCATCTCGACCAGCAGCTGGTTGAGCGTCTGCTCGCGCTCGTCGTGACCGCCGCCCAAGCCGGCTCCGCGCTGACGTCCCACGGCATCGATCTCATCGATGAAGATGATCGACGGGGCCTGGGACTTGGCCTCCTTAAAGAGGTCGCGCACGCGGCTGGCGCCGACGCCCACGAACATCTCGACAAAGTCGGAACCCGAGATGCTAAAGAACGGCACGCCCGCCTCGCCGGCAACGGCCTTGGCCAGCAGGGTCTTACCAGTACCCGGAGGGCCAACCAGCAACACGCCGCGCGGAATCTTGGCGCCCAGCTTTCGATAGCGATCCGGATCGCTCAAAAAGTCGCGGATCTCCTCGAGCTCCTCGACCGCCTCGTCCACACCGGCAACATCCTCAAACTTGACCTTGGGGCGCGTTGCCTCGTTGGTCTTGGCGTTGGTCTTGCCAAACTGCATGTTCCTGTTGTTGGCGCCCATCATCTGGCGCATAAAGTAGAACATGATGGCGATCAGGGCGATCGTCGGAAGCACGCTCATCGCCAGGTCGCCCCAAAAATCGGGGTCATTGGTGTTGACGATGTACTTGGTATCGGGGTGCTCCGCCATAAGCTCGGCAAGCGAATCGGAGCCGACATAGGTCGAGGAGAAGCTCTTGAGCTCGCTCGTGTCGCCCTTGTCCTTTTTTGTCTTCCAGTAATGACCCGCCACGCTTCCGTCTTGAACCGTATAGGTCAAATCTTCGACACGGTCCTGCTTAATGGCATTGACCATCTCACTCGTCGCGAGCTTTACGGTATTGCTGGAATCGGCAAAGCCGGAGCCCATGTTAAAGAAGGCGTAGCCCAGAAGCGCGCAAGCCAAAATAAAATACAGCCAGCCCGTACGCGTGGGCTTCTTGCCTCCGGGCATCCCCGGGATCTTAGGCTCCCGGGGAGTCTGGGAATTGTTATCGTTACGGTCGTCGGGCATCTTACGAATAAACCTCCGGTTTCAAAATGCCCAGATACGGAAGGTTGCGATAGCGCTCGGCATAGTCGAGGCCGTAGCCCACCACAAAGGCATCGGGGCAATGGGTTCCAACATACTTGGGCGTGACGGCCGAGGTACGGTCCTCAACGTCCTTCCATAGGAAGGCGGCGACCTCCAGAGAAGCGGGCTTGCGGCTCTCGAGGTTCTTCATCAGGTACTTGAGGGTCAGGCCCGAGTCCAGAATGTCCTCGACGATCAGCACGTCGCGACCACGGATGTCGATATCCAGGTCCTTAATGATACGCACGATACCCGAAGACTTCACACCGTCGCCATAGCTCGAAACAGCCATGAAATCGATGTTGGTCGGCAGCTCGATCTTGCGCATCAGGTCGCCCATAAAGACCACGGCGCCGCGCAGGACCGCAATCAGTACCAGATCCTTACCCGCGTAGTCGCGAGTAATCTGCTCGCCTAGGCGAGAGACGATACCGTCGATATCCTCCTGCGAAAACAGAACCTTCTCGATATCCGGATGTTGAGAAGCCATGACAACCCTTTCTTGTGCTTAATCGCCCACACACCGCCGTATGGACGCGAACTACACATTCTAGCAGCGCACGGGGTATATTTTCCAGCCCGCGCACCATCAGCGCGGGAATACCGTCAACGCCGCACAGAAAAGCTGGTGCGAGGAGCTAATCCGCGTCAACCACGCGAAGCAGATAGGCCACGCGCGTCGCCGCCGTGCACTTAAAACGTTCGTCCGCGCGAACGCCCGCGACCCATACTACGGCACCCCCCGGAGCCGTTCTTACCACGGGTACGCCAGAGCGGTCTGAAACAGGAATGCGCGCCTCGTTCAACAGGTCTGACACTTTCTTGCTTCGGCCGTTCATCCCCAACGGGCACATCACGTCTCCCGGCACAGGGCTATCCACCCACAGGCGCGCCGATCGTGCCTCGGTGGGAATCTCCCCGCGCGAGCCGGCTAACATCCGCTCGCCATCGCAGTCGGCAAACCCCAGGGCCGCCGCATCCACCAAGGCCGCAACCTTTCCGGCAGCAGCAAGCTCGCGGGCACGGTGCACGATATCGCACCCCGGCTCCACAGCCATCGGCTCCGCTGTCAGCATATGCCCCGCCCCCAGCGGCAGACGACCGGGAACGGAGATCCAATCGGCCACTAAACCCTCGCGCGCCGCCGGAGCCTTGAATGACAGCATGCCAAACTCCACACGGGCATCAATTCCCGCAGGAAGCGTAACCGAGCCCGAGCCCGCAGCGACGCAGGCGAGCACGCGCTCCACGTGCCGCATCTCCGGTCGCGCGTCGGGATCGATGCGCTTAATCGCCAACCGCACGATACGCCGTGCAATCACAACTTCAGCGGCGGCAAGACGGCGCGCATCGAGCACCAGTGCGCCCACCGCTTCCTTGCGCAGGCAGCTTCGAAACGCCTGTGCCGAAAGCTGAGAAAGAAAGGCATCCTCATCGCCTAAGATCTCGCAGGCGGCGCCAATCGTCTTGCAGACGCTCGCATTGCGCTGCGCCACCACTGGCATCACTCTATGGCGCACGTAGTTTCGCAGATACGAGACATCCTCATTGCTCTCATCTTCACGCCACGGCTGACCATGTACCTGTAGATAGCCCACGAGCTCGCCATGAGTTAGGTCAAGCAAGGGGCGCACCACGATATTCCTTCGACGGGGAATGCTCGAAAGCCCAGCCGGGCCCGACCCCTTAATGGCGTTCATCAAAAATGTTTCCGCGCGGTCCGACGAAGTATGCGCGGTACAGATACGAGCCGCCGTCCGCGGTGCGCCCGATTCGGCACAAAGTTCGCGAACATATCTCCGTGCCGCGGCATAGCGCACCTCGCGAGCCGCAGCCTCGATATTGCCCGATTCGTCATCAAAATAGGCATGCTCAACACACAGCGGCAAGCCGTATTGCGCGCACAGGTCACGTACAAAGGCCTCGTCGCCATCGGATGCCTCCCCGCGCAGATGATGGTTTACATGCAGCACGTGCAATCGCTCGCGCGCAATGGGAGCGACGCCGCGCCCGTCCTGGATATCCAGCTTTGATGTGCAGGCCATAAGGAGCAGCGCCGTCGAGTCCGCACCGCCTGATACCATGAGCACTACGGGGGCAGCGGCCTGCCGCGTTGCCAGGGCGCTCTTATCCGTCCTCGGCGCGGCATGATGTCCATAGTGCTGAGATACCGTTGGCATTCGCTTCCTCCTCTATTCGTCCGCACTCATTGTATCCTTTGGAATCTTATGTCTCGCCTGCACCTTCATATCCTCGGCAGCGGCTCAAAAGGCAACTGCGC
>CAJJTG010000073.1 GCA_905194675.1 uncultured Collinsella sp.
AGCCGGAGAGCACTTAATGTGCTCTCCGTGCGAGCAGGACTGTAGAGCAGGAAACCTTGTATACGCCCGCTCGCTCCCGAGGGGCATCTCTCATGCAAAAACTTTTGTTGGGTAAAGTCCGAGGTCAGTGGCGTTTTATACCGAGAATTTCAAAAAAAGTTGAAAATTCATTACAAATTTGCGTTGACTTTAGGTAACTAAAGTTACATACTCCTTTTCAACCACTGGGGGATGTGAACCGCACGGATCGTTCGCATCATGATTGAAGAGGATTTCTTAGACATGTTCACGCATCAGCTAAACATTATCAGCGTAGTAATTATCTGATGCGGGTTAGCACATACAGCTAGCCCGTACGATAACGGGCGGCTGATGAAGATGAGGGCCGTCGAGCGCAACCGACGGCCCTCATTTTTTATGTCTGAGAAGTTCTTTTTAGAGGAGGAAATGTAATGAACGGAGTTTTGCTCATGGTTGTGGCCGCGGCGGTGCTCGCCTGCGGCTATCTGGGCTATGGCCGATGGCTGGCCAACAAGTGGGGCGTTGACAAAGAGGCCCTCACGCCGGCCAAGCGCATGAAGGACGGCAAGAGCTTCTCGCCCGTCTCCGCCTTCACCGCGTTCTCGCACCAGTTCAGCTCGATCTGCGGTGCTGGCCCTGTCACGGGTACGATCGTCGCCATGGCCTTTGGCTGGCTGCCCGTCGTGCTCTGGGTCCTCGTCGGCGGCATCTTCTTTGGCGCCGTCCACGACTTTGGCGCCCTGTACGCCTCGATGAAGAACAACGGCAAGTCGCTCGCTCAGCTCATCGAGAAGTACATCGGCAAGACCGGCCGTCGCCTGTTCCTGCTGTTCTGCTGGCTGTTCTGCATCATCGTCATCGCCGCCTTCACCGACATGGTCTGCAAGACGTTCATGTTCACCCCGGCCGTTGACGCTTCTGGTGCTGCTACCGGTGCCATCGACTTCACCAAGTCCTATGCCGCCGGCTGCGCTGGTACCATCTCCATCCTGTTCACCTTCGTCGCTATCGCCTTTGGTTGGGCCCAGAAGAAGTTCAACCTCACCGGCGCTGCCGAGTTTGTCACTGGCGTGGTGCTCATGGTTCTCATGTTTGCCGTCGGCATGCAGTTCCCGGTCTACCTGGACAAGTTCCAGTGGTTCGCCGTTGTCATGGTCTACCTGGTCTTTGCTGGCGCCATGCCCATCCAGATGCTCAAGACCCCTCGCGACTACCTCACTTCCATCATGATGATCGTCATGATCGCCTGCGCTGTCCTCGGTATCGTCGTCCTGGGTGTTAACGGCCAGGCCACCATCACCGCTCCGGCCTTTACCGGCTTCTCCAGCGCTTCTGGCATGATGTTCCCGGTCCTGTTTGTTTCCGTTGCCTGCGGTGCCCTCTCCGGCTTCCACAGCCTCGTTTCTTCTGGTACCTCCTCCAAGCAGGTCGAGAAGGAGCAGGACGCCGTCAAGGTCGGTTACGGCGCCATGATCGTCGAGTCCTTCGTCGGCATCCTTGCCATCATCGTCGCCGGCATCATGTTCTCCGATATGAACACCGTCGGCACCGGTGCCCTCAACGCCGGCGTCGCTTCCACCCCGTTCCAGATCTTCGCCGCTGGCATCTCCCGCGGTATGCAGGCCTTCGGTGTTGACGGCACGCTCGCTACCGTCTTCATGACCATGAACGTCTCCGCTCTGGCCCTGACCTCGCTCGATGCCGTCGCCCGCATCGCCCGCACCTCGTTCTCCGAGTTCTTTGCCCAGACCAACGACGCCCTGGCCATCGAGTCCAAGGCCGGCTACATGAAGGTTCTCGGCAACCCCTGGTTCGCCACGGTCGTCACCCTGCTTCCCGGTCTCGCCCTCGCCTTTGGCGGCTATGCCAACATCTGGCCGCTCTTTGGTGCTTCCAACCAGCTGCTCGGCGGCATGACCATGATCACCCTCGCCGTGTTCTGCAAGTGCACCGGCCGCAAGGGCTGGATGCTCTACGTGCCCGTCGCCTTCCTGCTCTGCTGCACCTTCACCTCGCTGGTCCAGAGCGCCATGGGCTGCATGACCGCTGTCCAGGCTTACGGCTTCTTCGGCACCATCCCGGCTACCGCCACCACGGCCGCCGTCTCCGTCGCCGCCACCAAGGGCTTGCAGCTCGTTTTCGCCGTCCTGCTGATGGTCCTGGGCCTCATCGTCGCCGTCAACTGCCTCAAGGAGTTCTTCGGCAAGGAGGCCGGCTCCATGCCCGACGAGGAGCCCGAGTGGTCCGAGATGGGCAAGGCCGAGTACGGTCGCGCCGCTGCCGCTGAAGCTCCTGCCGACGCCGAGGCCGCCAAGGCCTAGTCAGCTTGATGGACTAACCGTTCCATCCATATGACTCGGAAAGACCGGGTCCGCGACTTCGCGGGCTCGGTCTTTTTTTCATGCGAAAGCGGGTGACGCTCGAGTGTTCTCGCAGATGTTTTGCGTGAATAAGGGCGCGCGTTGTACCATATAAACGTATATGTGTACATATGAAAGGGGCCCCGTGGCCAAGACGGTATATTCCGATAATCAAAACAATGTCGATGCTTTGGCTGAGCGCCTGAGCAGCCAGACGTCGCTTTCTGCCGAGCGCGCCAAGCTGGTTGCCTACGACCTGCTCTGCCGCAAGGCGCTCAAGATCAAGTCGAGCGCGCTGGCGCAGATTTTCCGTTCCGTCGATAAGGAATGCAACACCAAGGTGATGCGCGACGAACTCATCGCGGCAAAGATCGTTACCAAGATCGAGGGCAGCGGCATTAACGGGCGCCCGGCGTTCTATACCATCAATGCCGAGATCCGCGATGCCCAGGAGCAGCCTGCCGAGTCCGTCGAAGATTTTGTCGTCGAGGATTTCGCTGACGTGCCTGCTGTGGAAGAAGTTGCTCCGCGTGAGCATGTCGATACCGATGAGTTGCTCGATGAGAACGTCGTGCGTGCCTTTACGGCCAAGGCAGGACGCGGCGGTTTTGGCGGGGGCGGCAAGCGCGATGCACAGCGCCGCGCCCAGCAGGAGCGCTTCCGTCGCGCCGTTGCTCGAAAGGGCGAGACGGATGCCGAGGCTGTTGAGACCGAGGTTGCTGCCGAGTCGCAGAGGCCCGCGAAGGAGCAAAAGCCCGTGGAGGCCCAGGAGCCCCAGCGTCGCCGTGGTGCCCACTTTAAGGCTGCGCAGCAGGATGTCGCGCATGAGGTTGAAGAGCCTTCCGAGGCTGCAGACGATGTTGAGGAGTCTGCCAAGAAGGCTCCGGGTTCATGCCGTCCCGGGCGTGGTTTTGCGAGGCGCGCGTATCCCGTAAGGCGTCAGGAGAAGGGCGAGCCGGCTTCGACCGCTCAGGCCGAGAAGGCCGAACAAACCGAGAAAACCGTTGAGCCGGCGGCTCGCGAGCAGCAACCTTCCGAGTCGCAGCCTGCGGCTGACACTGAGGTCAAAGCTCAACAGACCGCTGATAAGCAGGCTGGGGAGAGCGCCTCAGGCAAGCCCCGCCGTCGTCGTCACCGCGGCGGTCGTGGCTCAAATGCCGAGGCCGCGGCCGAGAAGACAGCGACACAAAACGGAGATGAGAAGGCCGAGACTCCGGTGGATCAGGTCAAGCGCCAGCCGGCGAAGGAGGCCAAGTCCGATCGTCCGCAAAAGCGCTCTTCTGCGCCCAAGCAGGAACGTAATACCCGGGCAGATTCCAAGCGTAAGCCTCATGCACAGGCTGAGCCTGCCGCGGCTGATAGTGCTACCCAGCAGCCCGAGTCGGCCGTCCACGGCGAGGTATCGGCGTTTGCCCTTGCCCGCGTTTTGGGCAGGCAGCTGCTCAAAGTTGTCCCTACGCCTACGGCGCTCTCTAAGATCAAGGAGCAGCAGACTCAAATTGTTAAGGTCGAGGGCAAGGACGGCAAAAAGGCGCCGCAGCGCACTCAGCACAACGAGATGTCCAACCGCAAGATTGCCGAGGAAATCGCAATCATCCAGGCTTGGATCGAGCAAAACCGAGGTGCCGATACGCCGGTTGCCTCGCGCCGCCAGCGTGCCTACCAGATTTTTAACGATGAGAAGGCCTTTGACGGCAAGCACGGCGAGCGCCTAATTCGGCGTATGACCGAAAAGGGCATCAGCATGCAGGCGATTAAGGTCGCCCCCAACCGCCCCGTTCACTTTACGGGTTTCTTTACGCTGGGCGCCGATAAGCCGTTCATTATGGTCGAGAACCTGGACACCTACGACGAGATCGTCAGGCTGCTGCGTGGCCGCAAGCACGCCAAGCTCTTTGGCATCAAGGTGGGCGGCGTGATTTTTGGCGGCGGATGCAAGGCGAGCGTCTCGCATGCCCTGGACGATTATCTGGCTGAGATCGGCTATCGCTTTAACTACGTCTACTACGTGGGCGATATCGACCGCGAGGGCGCGCGCATCGTCGAGCAGGCTCGCAATGCCAATGTGGTTGAGATTCGCCTGCATGCCGGCATGTACCGCGCCATGCTCGCCGAGCATAAGCGTCGCGTGAAGGCCGGCGGCGAGTGCGAGCCCGCGGCTGCCAACCAGGGCGTGCCGCAGAACTTGGCGGCGACGATCAAGGATCTGCCCATGGTCACGCGCGTGCAGTTCCGCAATGTGCTGCGCGAGGGCGGGCGCATTCCGCAGGAGATTCTGATGACCGCCGACTATCGGGATGGCGACTCGGGAAGCTTCGACCGCATGCTTAACAACTAAATTCCGCCGGCCCCGGGAGAGCGGGGACACCGGCTTAGGTTTCCTGCTCTACAGTCCTGCTCACGACGGAGGCCACATTAAGTGGCCTCCTGTTCGTGCGGAACTCGCGATAAACCTAAGCCGGTGTCCCCGCTCTCCCGGGGCCTGTCGTGGCTTGGCCGTTGCATGCGGCTCGCTTTTCGGAACGGGGCTGACGGACACGTTCCGAAATCTACCACCGTCGCTGTGCAGGGTGTCTATAAAGAGCCGTGGCCAAAAAACATCAAATATGAGTACTGATACTCTTTTAGTAGCAGTAATTTTGACCACATTTAAGGTGATTTGACGTGTCGATCGAGCAGATAAGCTGCCGTATCTCCTCAAGTGTTCATTAAAGGAAGACCTTGATGCGAATAAATCTCATTAAGATCTTCTTTTATTAACGAAAATAATGTAGCTACAACGGTAACAGTACTCAAATTTGCCGTTTTTTGGCCACAGTCCTTCGGAGGGTCCTCGAAAATAGTCCCGAGCCGGCACTTGGGGACGTTCCTATAATGCCGGCACTTAGGAGCGTCCCCAAGTGCCGACACCGCGTCTGCCTGCGGCGGCCGCGCCCCGCTGCATCGCTCCGCACCCTTGCGGGTTCGAATCCCTCCGCTTGGCGGCGTTGGCTCGATTTGCTTGACGTGAGGGGCTCTTGGCTGGTGTGGGACGGAGGGATTCCGCGTCCGCCTGGTCGGCGGCCGCGCCCCGCTGCGTCGCTTCGCTCCTTGCGTGCTGCGCTGGAAAACGCTTCGCGTTTCCTCAGCTCCGCACCCTTGCGGGCTCGAATTCTTCCGCTTGCCCACAAGAAAGCGCCCTGGGCTGTTATGGGCTTAGGGCGCTCAGTTTTAATGGCTGGGACGGAGGGATTCGAACCCCCAACAGCCGGCACCAAAAACCGGAGTTCT
>CAJJTG010000074.1 GCA_905194675.1 uncultured Collinsella sp.
GCCGGCGTGAGCTGGTATTCCTCATCCGGCGCCATCGCGTCGGGCTCCTCGGGGACCATATCGACAGCGCGCGGCTTCTTGCGAGCGCCCGAGACGGCGGCATCGACCTCGTCGACAACCGCCGCCTCGTCACCCAAGGGATCTTGATTGTTGTAATCGGTGGTGGAATCTGCCATCTGCGCTGCTACTCGGCCTCTTCGGCGTCCTCTGCGTCGTCGGGTTCAACGGACTCGACGGGCACCGAGGTCACGTTGTCCTCGACCGAATCGACGATGTCGCGCACATGGGCCAGGAAGGCCGTGCGCTCGGGGGCGGTCATAACGCGGACGCGAGCCAGGATGAGCTCATCGAGCACGCGCTGTGCCGCAGTCTCGCCCTGCATGCCCAGGCGCTCGGTCAGGTCGGAGATGGTGCCACCCGCCTGCTCGAACATATCGGACACGCTGCGGGCGATATCGGGGGTGCCGGCATCCTTGCGGACCTGCTCGCCCTTGGTACCGAGGTCGTCGAGAACCTTCTTGCCGCCCTCGACGGCAACGGCGGCGGCGCCGAAGCCCACGTTGATGGCACCGTTAACAAGCTGATCGAGTTTCATAACCATGGTTGGCTCCAATCATGAACAACTGCATTGGACTTCTTGTACCCAAGATTGAGTGAACGACACAAAATCGTTTTACCGCCAAGATAAAAATCGAGCGGGCCAAAGCCTTTGACGGCGTTTGCCCCGCTCGTTCGCTGCAAGGTTGCCTTTACCTTACGTTGTCGTTCATCGCGAAGGAGTTCTTCATGGCACAGCTCGTGGTGTAGAGCACCTTGCCCAACAGGGCATCGGTCTCCACGCGCACGAGCTCGGCAAAGGCCTCGTTAGCACGGGCGAGCTCGGCAGGCACCTCGGCCTCGGGCAGCGCGGCTACGACAGCGTCAACGTCGTGAATCTGCTTGTGGCCCATGCCGCCGACCTTTTCCTGATAATCCTCGACCGCGCGACCGCACTCATGGAAGCGGACATCTGCCAAGGCACCGATCAGGCGATTCACCCAATAGAAATTCTCGGACGTCACGCGAGCCTGCGTGCCGGCATAGTACTCGGGCATGGTCTCGACGTTAGCGTACAGCGGCACGAGCGCGTTAAACGAGTTGGAGCCAAACGCCATCCACTGCACGGCGCGATACGCCGGCTGCGCAAAGGGGCGCAGCTGCAGCACGGCAAGCTGGCTGTTGCGGTTGATGCCGATGGGACGATAGGCGCCGCGCGTGGCGGGCGTGCCCTTGCTGCCGTAGCAGTCGTACTCCGTGCCCTGGTAGTGGCTCGAAAGCACGTACTTGATGTCCTCGATGGTCACCTTGCGCTCGGGCACGCGGCTCCAGGGAATGTCGTCGCTCTCGGGCGTGTAGTCGGCGTCGGGACCGTCCCACACATCGCTGGGGTTGAGGCAGCGCTGCATATACCAGGCGCGCGGCGTGTTGTAGACGTGATCGCTGTCGCTGTGCGAGCCAAAGGCCTCGCGCGGGTTAAAGACCGCGGCGGGACCGTCGCTCTCGACGCCCGGCGTCAGGTCCAGATGCCACTCGGCCATCCAGGCGCGCAGGTCGGCGGAGCACATGTGGTCGGCCTGGGCGCCCTCGGCGTCATCCAGGTCAAAGCTGTCGATACCCAGCTGGTTGGGCATGGTCACATAGGCGTCATCGGGCACGCGCTTGGCGATCCAGTGGTGGCCGCCGATGGTCTCGAGCCACCAGATCTCGTCGACGTCACTAAAGGCAATGCCATTGTTCTCATAGGTGCCGTAGCGCTCGAGCAGGTCGCCCAGGATGCGCACGCCGTCGCGGGCGGACTTGGCATACGGCAGGACCAGGGTCACCATGTCCTCCTCGCCCAGGCCGCCAGGCTGCGCCGGCACATAGCCGTCCTCACCCTCGTTACCCTTGGCAGGTGCATAGTCCACGAGTGGATCGGCGCCGCGGACGCGCTCGTTGGTGGTGAGCGTCTCGGTTGCGGACATGCCCACATTGAGCTCGTTGAAGCCGGCCTCGGCCCAGATGCCGTGGCCCGGGACAACATCGGGGACGCTCGTGTAGCGCATGGGGTTATCGGGCAGTTCAACGGTCAGGTGACTCAGGACGCTCGTGTAGACGCGCGGCTGTTCGTCGGGATGCACCACGCGCATACGCTTGGGCTCAAACACCCCGTTGGACGAGTCCTCGTTACGCGCGACCAGGGTCGACCCGTCGTAGCTCGCGTTCTTACCAACCAAAATCGTTGTGCACGGCATGCGCATCCTCCTTGAGCGAAGAAATCAAACGGTAACAGTGTATCGCTTCGGCGCAAAAAGGGCGAAACCGCCGCCCCGGCAGCCCCCTCGAGATCCCTGTGGTCAAGAAATGCCAAATATGAGTACTGTCACAAATTTAGTAGCAGCAATTTAACCGAATGCAGGTGTCGATAATCTACATTTGTTCAAAAGCTTGACAATGTAATTCCTCATAAGTCCAATAAAATAGGCTCTCTATCGATAATTAATACCGATTGAGAGCCAAAATGTCCTAAAGCATATGTGACTATCTTGGCAACAGTACTCATATTTGGCGTTTTTTGACCACGTGGTATATGTCTAACCCCTCAAACAGCCCAAAACGCCTATTTCGATGCACGCTCCGCCGCCTCGATCACGTGTTTGGCGAGAATCGCCGTCGTTACAGCGCCCACGCCGCCCGGCACGGGCGTGATGGCACCAACAACCGGCTCCGCAGCATCAAAATCGACGTCGCCGACCAGCTTGTCAGCGGTCTCGTCCCAGTTAATGCCCACATCGATGATCGTCTGGCCCTCGCGAACCGCATCCGCGCCAATCGTGCGCGCGCGTCCAACGGCTGCGACCACAATATCAGCCGCACGACACTCGGCGGCCAAGTCGCGCGTATGCGTATGGCACGTCGTCACCGTGGCATTGCGAGCCGTAAGCATGGCGGCAACGGGACGACCAATCACCAGCGATCGACCGACGACCGCGACCTTGGCCCCATCCAGCTCAACGCCGTAATGGTCCAGCAACGCCAGCACGGCCTCGGCCGTGCAGGGAGCAAAGCCCTCGCCTCGCCCCGAAAGCGTGGTAAGCAGCGAGGCCGGCGTCATGGAGTCAACATCCTTGGCGGGATCGAGTGCCGCGGCAACCGCATCCTCGTCAAGCCCGGCGGGCAGCGGGCGAAACATCAGGCATCCGTGAACAGCCAGGTCGGCATTGATGCCCTCGATAGCCGCCAGCAGCTCATCCTGCGAAACATCGGCAGGCAGCAACACGCGACGAGCTTCGATGCCCACCTTTTCGCAGCGTTTGAGTGCACCGCGCTCGTAGGACAGGTCGTCCTCGCGCTCGCCCACGCGAACCATGGCCAACGTCGGCACAACGCCGCGCTCACGCAAAGCCGCGCAGCGAGCAGCGAGCTCCTCAGTCAACGCGCGGGCGACGGGAGCACCCTTCAATAGCTCGGCCATGGCTATCCCCTCTTCCTTGCGGCGTCGGCGGCGCGGCGCGCCAGCGCATCGGCGCGCGGCAGCCACGTATCCAGCAGCTCATCGCACGCCGCCTCGAGTTCCTCGGCGCGCGCCCGGTCTTTCATAGATGTGGTGTTGGCAAAGAGCGTCAGGCTCGCACCCTGCATGGCAGCGCGGCAGAACACGGCGCCGCAGGCCACGTCGGACAACAGCTGGCGCGAGCCCTTATCGGCCATGTCCTCGAGCAGCGCCAGCGCACGCCCGCAGGCATCCATAATGCGATACGGCGGCATAGCGGCCACATGCAGCGCATCCTGAATCGCGGTCGCTCGAGCCGGATCGTCACGCGGAATACCGTACGCCGCGGACACCTGCCCATAGGCACGAACGTCCTCGGCAACCAACTCGACAAGCTCCTGGGCCAGCTCATCAGCCTGGGCAAATGCGCGCGTCAGATCGTCCGCGCGATCCGCAATCGCGGGATTGGTTGCCCCATAACGAGCAACCATCCCACAAAGCGAGGCTCCCAGCGCGCCCACAAAGGCGCTCGCACTGCCGCCGCCGGGCACCGGCTCGCGTGCGGCAAGCGCCTCGGCAAACTCTCGACAGGTTTTATCCATCATCTCTTGGCTCATACGCACGTACCTTCAAGTCATATACATCGGTCGGGCGGCAACCGCCAACCAACCGCATCGAACACGTAATGGTGCTAAGTCTAGCCCATAAGCACATGAGCGTCAGTGCACCTGGCCATCGCAGATTTCTATGACACACGATAGGCGGCAGCAACGCAAACATGGGACACATGGCCCACGTTTCGGGACTCTCGGACGGCGGCAACTGGGGCATACATATAGATAAGGAGCCCCATGTTGGGGCAACGCCCGCCACGGCGCCGGACAAAGAACGGAGGAATCACCGCACAGCAAATAAAGTCATCATGTGCATGCGCAACCGCCGATTGGCGAACCGCTGCACACGATGCCCCTAACAGACAAGGAGGACGCCACCATGAAGAAAAAGACCCTATCAATCCTTTCCCTTTGCATCGCCCTCTTTGCCGCGCTTGCCCTTGTCGGCTGCGGCGGGAGCGCATCGGGCGGGGGCGGCAGCGCCGCCAAGAGCGAGAGCAAGGAAAAAGCTCCCGTCGCCAAGAAGACTGACTTCATTTGGTTTAAGGTCGAGATGCCCGAGGGCGTTGACGTAAGCGACTCCGCTGGCAAGAATGCCGACAGGGTCCAGCTCACCTTCCCCGAAGACGAGAACGCCTCGGCCGATCGCTTTATCCCCGTTTGGAAAAAAGCGCTGACGGCAGAGGAATCCCACGCCGACCAGGCAGAAAAGAAAGGTGATACGTTCCAGTGGAAGGATGGCGGGTCCGTCGAGTATAACGGCAGGACATGGCTCATCGGAACGTACGAGGACAACAGCGGCGTCTCAACACTCCTATTTACCGACGTTGAACCGGGAAGCGTCTACGTCCTCATCTCGAACTTCGATCTGCATAAGAAAGAAGCCGAGGCGCTCCTCAACTCCATCGAGTTCCCCGATGACATGGCGAAGGCAGTTGCCGAGGCCCGCGAAGTCGAGATTTCGAGCATCGAGATCAAGCATTAGGGGCTCGCACGCAGCATCGCATGCGCAGTCATTACATGATCGGACGCCCAGCCAGGGGAGGATCGGATCGGCCGGCCCTCCCCTCTTTTGCGCCCACGCATATTGCCACTTAACGGCGCAATTCCGGCCCTCAGAATGGGACACATGGCCCACCCTAGCGAGCCGTCCACGCGTACAGTAAAGACAGGTAATCCATGGGCGGTTACAGATCGAGGAGGACACGACCATGAAAAAGAAGGCCTTTGCGATTCTCACCCTCTGCATGAGTCTCTTTGCCGCAGTTGCCCTGGTGGGCTGCGGTGGCAGCGGCGCTACCGGCAGTGGTGGTGGCGGCGGAGCAGAAAAGCCAGCCGTGGATATGAGGACCGACTTCATTTGGTTTAAGGTCGAGGTCCCCGAGGGCGTCGAGATCACCGACGTCGCCGGCGACACCGCCGACAGGGCCCAGTTTAAGTTCACCGAGAGCGAGCACGCCAGCGACCGCTTCATCCC
>CAJJTG010000075.1 GCA_905194675.1 uncultured Collinsella sp.
GGACTTGCAGCGACGGACCTCGGGACGCTCTTACACCACGTCTGCGCGCGCCACCATTTCGACTAGCTATCTGGCCTTATTAGTCCAAAATTGCTGCTACCAAATCGGTAACAGTACTCATATTTGATGTTTTTTGACCAGCAGGTCTCCCTGCCTTAGAAAATCTAAGGCAAAACGGGCTCCAGACCATTGAATCGTGCCGCATATGGCACACCCGCAGTCCGGAACCCGGTCCAAATTGAGTTATTGTGCCGCGTTAGCCCAAGACACCCGACAGGATCTCGATCAGACTGTCCACGTCGGCTTCCTCGCAGACGAGCGGCGGCAGGAAACGCAGCGTATGAGCACCCGTAGCGTTAATCACGGCACCGGCGGCCAGCGCGCGGGCAACAACATCATGCGCGTCGCCCGCGGCATCATCCAGATCACAGCCGAGCATCAGGCCACGGCCACGCACCTCTACCACATGCGGAAGCTTAGCCAGCGCCTGCTCCATATAGGCGCCCACCTTGACGACATGCTCAGCGTAGTCGCCGCGCACGAGCGCGGAGAGCGTCGCGGCACATGCCGCGACAGCCAGGCAGCTACCGCCGAAGGTCGAGCCATGATCGCCGGGTTTAAAGACGTCGGCGATTTCCTTCTTTGCCACGACGGCGCCCATGGGCACGCCGTCGGCAATGCCCTTGGCAAGGCTCATGATGTCGGGCTCCACGCCATAGGTTTGGAATGCAAATGGCTTGCCGGAGCGGAAGATGCCGCACTGGACCTCGTCGGCGATAAGCACGGCGCCCACTTCGTGTGCCAGGTCGCGCGCTGTCGCCATAAACTCCTCGGTCATGGGGTGCACGCCACTCTCACCCTGGATCGGCTCGAGCATCACGGCACAAATCTCGCTCCCCAGCTGCTTAAAGATTGCACGCAGTTCATCGACATCGTTGGGCGTGCAGGCCACAAAGCCACCCGGCAGCGGGCGGAAGCTGTCCTGCAGCCAATCCTGCATGGTGGCGGCAATGGTCTCGAGCGTACGGCCGTGGAAGCCGCCGCGCATGCACACGATGGTGTTACCGCCATTACCGGCACGCTTGGCGTACAGGCGCGCGAGCTTCATCGAGCCCTCGTTGGCCTCGGCGCCAGAGTTGGCAAAGAAGGTCTCCCAAACCTGCTCATCCGCAGCCGGGGCACCAAGAGCAGCTGCCGTGGTCTCATCGCCGGCGACAATGGCATCGGCAAGCACGCGCGCACCATCTACGTCGTCGTTAGCAAGCTTGGACAGCAGCGCCGCGACCTGTCCGCGCTGCTCGATGTAGAAGTAATTGGAGACATGCATGAGCTTTTTGGTCTGTGCCTCGAGCGCCGAGAGCACAGCCGGGTCGCCATGACCTAGGCTGCACACGCCGATGCCGGCAAGAAAGTCGAGGTACTCACGGCCATCGTCGCCGGTGAGCTTCATGCCGTGACCCTCGACAAACTCGACCGGAGAGCGGCCAAAGGTATGCATAACGTAATGGGATTCAAGCGATTGCTGAGCTGCAAGTGACATGGGATGCCTTTCGTTGAGCGCCGGACGGCGCAGACCTATGGGTGCAGGAATGGGGCGGCTGCGGGTCAGCTAGACCGTCTGGAGCTTCTCGACCTCGTTAAGGTTCTCGGTCAGACGCGCAGCAAACGTCGAAAGCGGATGCGGATGCGTATCGAACTCGTAAGCCGTCTCGGTGGAATGGATCACGGTGCCGACGCCGGCATCGGTAAGCAGCTCCAGGAGCAGCGAATGCGGCGTCGTGCCGTTGATGATGTGGGCTCGGAACACGCCAGCGGTAAGCGCGTCGACAGCCGCACGCAGCTTGGGAATCATGCCTTTGTCGACCTCGCCCCCATAGAGCATCTCATTAACCTCGTCGAGCGTCAGGTTGGAGATGAGCGAATCCTTGTCGCTAAAGTCCTTATACAGGCCATCGACATCGGTCAAAAAGATCGCCTTGTGCGCGTGGAGCGCCGCGGCAACAGCACCGGCAGCGGTGTCGGCGTTGATGTTGAAGAAACCGCCGTCCTCCCCCGCCGCGACGGTAGCGATGACGGGGATATACTCGCTATCGAGCAAGCGCTCGATATAGTCGGTGTTGACGTGCGTCACTTTGCCCACGCGGCCGAGCTCGGGGTCTAGCGGCTCGGCGATAAGCGTGCCGGCATCGCTGCCCGACACGCCCACGGCCAGGTTGCCGTGCTGGTTAATGGCAGCGACCAACCCCTGGTTGACCTTTCCGCCCAGCACCTCGCGCACGATATCCATGGTATCCGGTGTGGTCACGCGCTGGCCGTTCTTAAACTCGACGGGAATATCGTAATGGCTCAGCGCCTCGTTGATAGCCTTGCCCCCGCCGTGCACGATGACGGGGCGCATACCGATGATCTTGAGCAAAACGATGTCGCTCATCACGTCGCGGCGCAGCTGCTCATCAACCATGGCGGCTCCGCCATATTTGATAACAACCGTCTTACCGGTCAGGTTCTTAATCCACGGCAGCGCTTCGAACAGCAGCTGCGCGGTTGCTTCGTTGGATTCGCTCGAACGACAATCGCGTGCGAATTTCATAATCTGCCTCGTCTTTCGTATCGTTATCGCGCCGTGCTCCGCTGTCCGCAATCGCGGCAAGATGCGCAGCGTGCCTGGAATCTAGGAACGGTAATCGCCGTTGATGGAGATGTACTCATGCGTGAGGTCGCAGGTCCACACGGTCGTCGCCGCGTCGCCTGCGCCCAGATCGGCCGAAATCACAATCTCGGACGCCTCAAAACGTCGCAGGGCCTCGTCCTCATCGAAGGGAACCGTCAGGCCATCGCGACAGACAGGCATGCCCATCATGTCGATGGAAACGTCTTCCTGATTAAACTTCACGCCGCACTTGCCAAGCGCCATAGCAACGCGGCCCCAGTTGCAGTCGTGGCCGGCGATGCAAGTCTTAACGAGCGGCGAGTTGGCGACGGCACGGGCGGCGACATCGGCCTCCTCGTCGTTGGCGGCGCCGGTAACGTTGACCGTAACAAGCTTGGATGCGCCCTCACCATCGGCGGCGATATTGCGCGCCAGGCTCTCGCACACCTCGTGCACAGCAAATGCCAACTCGTCAAAGGCATCGGAGCCCTCAACGATAGGCTCGACATCTGCGGCAGCGGCGCCGGAGGCAAGCATGATGCAGGTGTCGTTGGTCGAGGTGTCGGAATCGACCGTTACCTTGTTGAAGGTCTGTTTGACGGTCGAGAGCAGCAGGGCATGAAGTGCCGCAGGCTCGACGGGGGCATCGGTGGTGATAACTGCGATCATGGTGGCCATGTTGGGCATGATCATGCCCGAGCCCTTGCACATGCCGCCTACCGTATAGACATTGCCCGCATGACCCGCAGCCTCACTGACGTAGGACACGGCGTACTCCTTGGAGTGCGTGTCGGTCGTCATGATGGCGCGAGCGGCATCGGCGCCACCGTGAGCGGAGAGCGCCTCGTAGGCAGCAGGAATGGCAGTCTCAAATGTGTCGATGGGCAGAATCTGTCCAATCACGCCTGTGGATGCAACTAGGATCTGCTGGGATTCACAGCCGATGACCTGCGACGCGATGTTGCAGGTCTCGCGCGCGCATGCAAGGCCGGTCTCACCCGTGGCGGCGTTGGCATTGCCAGAGTTGATCGAAACGCCGGCGATGATACCGTAGCCCTTGTCGGCACCGCCCAGGTTGGCACGGCTCACCTGCACGGGCGCCGCGCAAAAGCGATTGGTGGTAAACACGCCGGCACCGGGACAGGATTTATCGGGCACGACGAGCGCGTAATCCAGACGCTCGGGGTTCTTGCGGAACCCAGCGTGGATGCCTGCAGCCTTAAAACCAGCCGCAGCCGTAACGCCACCCTCGACGGCGCGAATCTTGATATCAAACAGCTCGGTATTCATCGTCTTTATGACTCCTTATGTCAAACAAAAAACGGACATCGGTTGGTGCGCCATGCCAGTCGTAATCATGAGACCGGCTTAAGAGTGGCGCCCCACTCGATGCCCGACTACCAAATCGTTAACAATCGAATGTGCTACACCGGGCACGCCACTGTGGGCAAGCCTCGTCGCTCGTCAAAGCCAAAGACGATATTGGCGCACTGGACCGCTTGGCCCGCAGCGCCCTTGCACAGATTGTCGATGGCGCCCGTCGCCACCAGCACGCCCGCGCGCTTGTTGAGCGCGAGGCCAATCTGGGCGGCGTTGGTGCCGACGACCGAAGCCGTCTTGGGCTGCTGGCCGGCGTCGAGTACGCGCACGAAAGTGCGACCAGCGTAGAACTGCTTGTAATAGTCGACAACGTCCTCAAGGGTCAGGGAGTCGATGGCCTGCGGCGTGAGCGGCAGCGTCACCGTGGAGAGCAGGCCGCGCTTGAGCGGTGCCAGATGCGGGGTGAAGACGACGCGATCGGTCAGGCCAAGGATTTGCTCAATCTCGGGCGTGTGGCGATGCTTGCCCACGCCGTAGGCCTCCAAGTTCTCGTCGGCGCTGCAAAAATGCGTACGAGCGTTGCAGGACTTGCCGGCACCCGTCACACCGCTGATGGCATCAACGATCACGGGGCCGCTCTGGGCAACCCAGCCAGCGCGCACAGCGGGCGCGGCGGCAAGGCTCGTTGCGGTGGGATAGCAACCGGCGCAGGCGACCAGCACGGGTTTGCCGTCGACATGGTCGGATGCGGCGGTCTCCAAGTCCCGGCAGAACAGCTCGGGCAGGCCAAAGGCACGGGTCTTGAGCAGCTCGGGGCTCGTATGCTCGGCGGCATACCATGTCTCAAAGACAGACGCGTCGCTCAGACGGTAATCGGCCGAAAGATCAAAGCAGGAGACGCCCGATGCAAGCAGCGCGGGTACCTGTGCCATGGCAGCCGTGTGCGGCACGGCCAAGAAGACGGCGTCGCAGGATTTAAGCTCAGGCGCGTCATGCGTGGTGAAAACCAGGTCGCTCACGCCAGCAAAGCTCGGATACACCGCAGACAGCGGCTGGCCGGCATCGGCGTTGGACGTAATGGCAACAAGTTCAAACTCGGGATGACCGAGCACGAGGCGAATGAGCTCGGCTCCGGCATATCCAGCCGCGCCGACGATTCCAACCTTCAAAGACATATCAGACTCCTTGTCTGCGATTTATGCACCGATGCGCATTTCACAGCGGCAGTTATGAAGTAGGTTGAGACTTTAGCACCAAAAGATGCATGATTACGTAAATGGCTTGCATCTTCATGCATTGAAACATTCCCGACACATTCGCTCGAAGGAATTGACAAATGGAGCGGGCCCCGTATTGACCGGCGCTCCTAACGGCGCCGGGCAATACGGGGCCCGCCCATGCGAAAACCAAGTTGTTAGGATGAGCCAGCTGGCTAGAGCTCGACCGGCACCCATTCGTCGTGATTGCAGATAAAAGCCTCGGGATCCTCGACGCTAAAGAAGACGAGCGTGGGGTCGTTAGGCCCCTCAT
>CAJJTG010000076.1 GCA_905194675.1 uncultured Collinsella sp.
CTATTCCCACTCGATGGCTTCGGTTCTGCCGTCCCGTCATTCCAGTTGCACCCAGTTTTCGGCATCGACACGGAACGCGTGCCGCCGAATGACGCGATGTCGCGTTTCGTCGGCTTCGGGGACAAAAGTTGGGACAACCTCAAAAACTTTTTTCAAACTCAGGGCATTGAGTTTTTGTTTTTGTCCCAAAGGAGCTTCCGACCGTGATTCGGGTGCCCAATTGGGCGGAATCGCCCGTTTCTGAAACTCAACCGCAGCATCACGCGCAAGCCACTCGCAACAACTGCAAATGATTGGTCGCGAGCGGCTTCCAACGAGATTCCAAAGCCGCAGGTCAGGCGACTGCACTACTGACAGGGAAAGGGAGTCGTATCGGGCGGCTTGCCCATGAGTCGACGATGAGGCTTCCACCGAATGTCGAGGACATGCTGGTAAAATAGGCAATACTTTTTATGACAGGAGACCGAGCATGGCCGAACCCCACGATAGGAAGCCGATCCTCACGATCGAGCAGCAGATAGAGCACCTCAAGCAGAAGGGCGTAGCCTTCGAGCTGTGTTCCGAGGAAAAGGCCGCGGACTACCTGCGCGACAAGTGCAACTTCTTCAAGCTCGCATCCTACCGCAAACTCTTCTCGAAATACGAGGGAGGCCCGCGCGACGGCCGCTACGTAGACCTCGACTTCGGCCAGCTGCGCCTGCTCGCGGCGCTCGACCAGGAGCTGCGCCACGCCCTGCTCGGCATGACGCTCGACATCGAGCACTTCCAGAAGGTGACACTGCTTCGCGAGATGGAGGACCGTGGAGAGGACGGCTACGCCATCGTGGCCGACTACATGGCATCGCTTACCACTGCAAACAGGGAGTACCGCCTGCGCGAGCTCAAGATGAGCGGCCGCAGCCCCTACAGCTCGAGCCTCTACGCGAAGTACTCCGGCGACATGCCTGCCTGGGCCTTCCTTGAGCTCACCTCGTTCGGCACCCTCATCGACTTCGTGCGCTTCTGCGCCAGGCGATGGGGCGACAGGCGCCTCGAGGCCTCCCACTACGACCTCAAGCGCGTGAAGTCCGTCCGCAACTGCGCCGCGCACGGCTCGTGCCTGATCAACTGCTTCACCGAGAGGGGCGCCGCCCGGGGCTCGGCGTCCAGCGGCGTCTCCCGAAGGGTGGCCGCCGTGGGAATTCCCAAGGCGACCAGGAGGAAGTGGATGGGGAATACGGCCATGCAGGAGGTCGCGACCGTGCTCGTGGCGCACTCCGGCTTGGTACCCGAGGGCTCCTCGCGCTCGCGCGCCGCATCCGAGCTCGCCGAGATGTTCGCCAGGGCCGACGGCGAAACCGAGGCGCTGCCCGACAAGGGGCCCGACGCCGCAGCTCGCTCTGCGCTCGAGTTCCTTCGCAGGTTGACAGAATCGCTCGGGTTGGTAGAATAGCCTGCAGATAGCAAAACCTTCACGGTTTTAGGGGCGGACTTGCGCAAGCGACTCTGCCCTATTTTTTTTATATTCACTCGCTATAGGAGACGGGTGATACCTGGGTCAATGACAGAACTGAGAAGCCCGGAATAATGGAGCCAGTTAGAAACCCTCGGGTTTGCGGGGCGGGATCGTGAGAGCGATTCTGCCCTATTTTTAACGCTTCAGGCATGCGCAGCGGGGCTAGAAGAACCACTTGCAGTAGAGACCGCCCTGGAATATCGCATGAACGATCAGGGAGATGCCGAGGCAGACCGTCAGCACGAGCAGGCCCACTCCAAGCCATTTGGGGAAGGGGTCCTCTTCTCGGTTTGTGGAACCCCGATCGGGCCAGCCTGGAGAATACACGTCGCCGTACTCGTCGCCCCCCGCCGGCCTCGTCGGCCAGGAGGGCGAGCGCCTCGCCTAATTCCCCCACGAGCGCCTCCCCGTCGAACCCGACCCGGAAGATGTGCGTCTCGTCGTGCCGCCTGAGCGCCTGGCTGTTCTGCATGAGGTAGAACCTCTTCCCGTTCACCCCGTTAGCGAGGGCGGCCCTCTCGCTCGAAAACGACCGGATCTCCCTCTTGAGCCTCGAGGAGGCCCCCTTGCCCTCGATTCCGAACTTCTGCGCGAGCGACTCAAGCTGCCAGAGCAGATCGTACAGCCCCACCGCGGGCAGGATCCCGGCCCCGTACGCCTTCTCGAGCATCGTCCGCTCGAAGCGGCCGTATGCTTCAATTGCCTCGCCGTAAGTCAGCGTGGTCCCGATCGAGGGCATCTCATTCATCTGCATCGATTCTCCTGTCCGCCGATTAGAGGCTGCTCGCCTCGCAGAGCGCTGCCGTATTCGCCGCGAAGCGCGCCCCTCCAGAGGTGAGCTCGACGGGGTGTCCGGATTTGACCAGGTCGCAAAGGGCGTATATTCCATATCCCGCAACCCCGGCAACAGAAATGACGAGGCATCCGAGAAGGCCAGCCTGGGGCCCGGTGATGCCGCTCGTCGCGTCGACGAGGGATTTGAACATGCCTTGGCAATTAATAGCCTTCTCGTTCACGGCACCAATCGTGGCGTCGCTAATTGCAATGGTTCCCATCGTGTTTTCGGTCATCCTTACTCCTTTTTGTAGTCCATCTGCGTTTTTCGCTTTAAACAGCCAGACTCCTTATCCTTTCTTTGCATGCAGGAATAGCCCGCCCGCGCCTATTGCCAAGCCAGAGACGACTGCCGCCACGGCGGGCACCCAGCTGGGCAGTTGCGAATGCCGGGCACGGCTATCAAGCGTTGCCGGAGAATCAACTTCGTTGCGACCAGCCGCTATTGATTCAGCAGCGTCCTTTGCGATCTCGACCTCGACCAGATCGAGGAAATCCTCAAGCTCGCCTTTTACACGGTTTTCGTCAAGCGGCATTGGAAACTCTGCCGCTGTCCTTCGTGCGAGGAGGACGGACTTGATGCGACCCATGTCATCCCAAGACAGCTTCTCGTCACATCGGTCCGCATCTTCGATGCTGTAGACAATCTGCCCACAACGCATCACGGGGACTCGATGGAAGAGATCGGTAACACTTGCGTCGTTGTTCACGAAAAGAAGCATGCCATGCACGTCCTCTTCGGTCATGCAACCGTCGGAAGAGAACTGAACTGCATCCCAAAGGGCATGCATCTTCTCACGCATTCGCTCGCCGACGTTGTAGGAACGAAGGCCGCAGCGCAGAATTCCTCCATCGTCTATCACGACGTCGTTTCGATAGTTCTTTACCTCGATCACGTATATGCCCGAACGGGCGATTAAAACCTGATCGTATTCCTCGAACGAGCCTCCATTCGGAAGCGCGATGTTGGAAAGTAGCATGCTGTTGCCACGAAGACATCTGAGACTCTTTGCGGCGAGGAACTCACCTCTCCTCCCGTTGATCAGCCCGCCTATGGTCGAACTGAGCTTCTCTAGGTCCCGAATGAGGGCGGTGTAGGTGTCCTCTCCCTCCAGCCCAAGGTCGTGGGCCTTGCTTCGCAGGTGGTCGATAAGGTCGTAGGTACGCAGGCTCTCGCTGTAGGAAGTTTCGAAAACTCGCTCCAAAAGCAACCCTTCGAGACTCTTGAGCCGCTCGAGGATCTCCTCGTTGGTATAGGTCTTGGTCATCTAGCACTCCTTGTCTACTTGCTCTCTGCCTGTTAGTATGCCTCCTAGAAAAGCAGAATGATAGAATCGAATAACGGTAATATCTCTAGTTTCAATTATGGATTAGTCACTTAGGAGGATATTTAAGATGAGTGGTCCGAAGGCAGAGGTTCTGCAGTCAAACGAAGTCGTGGAGTCAAGGCTTGAATCGTGGCGAGACAATCTCCTTGGGCTCATGAAGGAGCGGGGCCTAAAGCAGAATGATCTCGCGGAGCTGATAAACAATCGGTTCTATGGTGGGAGCGAGAGCCCTCGGTTTACGCAGAAGAACGTCAGCACGTGGGTCAATGCTGGCCTTCCTGACAGGAAGGGCCATGTGCGGCCTTTTCCCAAATTCGAAATCATGCTTCAAATCGCCGCGGTGCTCGAGGTCGATCTCGGATATCTCATAGGCGATATCGAATGCAAGACCTACAAGGCGCAGGATGTCCATGAGTACACAGGGCTAGAGGAATCCGCTCTTGAGGAAGTTCGCAAAATCACGCATTTCGAACGTAAGTACCACCTTGGAGAAAGCCGGGGCTCGAACAGCGACATAATGAGCGAAATCCTAAAATCGCCCATCCTCCCAGAGCTTCTAGACGAAATGGCGCGCTTGGTTCGGCTTACTGACAAGAGAGGCGATATAAAGGAGGCCGTCGTTGCCGAATACGGGGAGGAGCTCGTCAACAGGGCCCTTAGGTATTGCGACGACTTTGTCGCACCCGGGCTCGACGCGCCTGAGGAAGAGCTCCGGGAGGCGGAAGCAATCAACGAGGTCGTTTTCGAGTCGGCCGGGGTGTCGCCTGAGGAGCGGCCGCGATTCATTGAGGCGGCGGCGGCGATTAGCAAGGCCATCGACGACTGCTACGACGAGGAAAACCGCCTGGTTCGAGACGAGAGCGCAAGTCGCTATATGGTTCAGAAAAGGTTCGGGGAAATCGTCGAGTTGATTGCGCCCTCGCGTTTTACAAAATAGAGCACAAGGCCCTTCAGCTCGACTTATTGCTAAGTAAGCCCGCCGCTCGTCCGTTCCAGTTTGCCCAGACGGCCCTTCCGCAATGTCCATGTCCCAACGGATGGGTACCATTTATCCGGGTGCACCTGGGGCAACGGGTTGAAAAACCTGCGCAAGGCCGCTCGCAGAACACGCAACATCAAACACGACAGAAGAGGCGAACGACAGATGCCGGACCCCGGACGACAGCACCGCGGAAGACGTGCATTCCGACCACAACCGAACAAACTTCGATCCTAGGCAGGCGCCCGCATGGGCGCCTTTTACTTTTCAGGGACTTAGCTCGCAGCTAAGGCACGCGGCTCGTGGCCGTTTCGTGAAGGCCCGACCAGCTCGACCCACCTCGACCCGTCTCCGCTCCCGCCGTGCGCGCCAATCGCCGTCAGGCGGTTCAATCGTCGCGCAGACGAAAAGGCACACGGTGTCGTGCGGTGTCCTCGCGCGGTGCCGCACGGAAAGATTGGAGGAACCATGGCACGCACAGCCGAATGCGCCGCGCCCGAGGGCAACCAAGATCGCGGCGAATGGATGACGGTAATCGAGATGCAGGAGTACATGAGGGCGAGCCGAAACAAGGCGTACGACCTCATCTGGTCGGGAGAGATCGACTCATACAGGCTCGGAAGGAAGCTCCTGGTGTCGAGGGCGTCAGTGGACGCCTACATCGAGTCGAGGAGCGG
>CAJJTG010000077.1 GCA_905194675.1 uncultured Collinsella sp.
GGCCGCATCGACGAGGCGTCGGTCGCCGTCAGCGCGGCGCGCGCCGCCACGGGGACCGTCACCTACGACGAGCCCGTGGACCTCGGCGTCTACGACGGCTTCATGGGGGTGGCGTAGATGGCCAGGGCCGCATGCCCCGACAGGCGCCTGCTCGAGTCCTCGCTGAGGGGCAAGGCGCGCTCGATGCTGTTCTCGAACAGCGTCGTCGACGAGTTCTGCGAGGAGGCAACGCTCCCCGAGATGAGGGCGGTCGAGGGCCTGCTGGCCAGGCAGATGGAGGTCAGGGCCGCCAACCAGCTGGAGAGGAGGATGCGCAGGGCGAGGTTCCCCGCGGCCAAGTCGCTCGACGGCTACGACTTCTCCCAGGTCTCGTTCCCCGACGGCTACGGGGAGGCCGACCTCAGGTCGCTCGCCTTCATCGACGCGTGCCAGGACTTCGTCTTCCACGGGAAGACGGGCAGGGGCAAGACCCACCTCGCCATCGCGGTCGGCGCCGCCGCCGTCAGGGCCGGCAAGTCCGTGAGGTTCTTCACCGTCGCGCAGCTCGTGATGCACCTGGCCGACGCGCGCGACCGCGGCAGGCTGCGCAGGGAGCTCGACGACCTGCTGTCGGCGGACCTGCTGGTACTCGACGAGCTCGGCTACGTGCCGCTCGACGTCGAGGGGGCGAGGCTGCTGTTCCAGGTCATGTCGGCCCCCGAGGGCACCCAGAGCCTCATAGTCACCACCAACATAGAGTTCAGCAGGTGGGGCACGGTGTTCGGCGACGACAAGATGGCCGCGGCCGTCGTGGACAGGCTCGTCTACACGGGCAGGCTGGTGGAGTTCAACGGCGCCAGCTACAGGATGGAAAACGCGCTGATGCTCGGGAAGGGTGAGGCCGAATGAGGTACGCCGCGGAGGACTGCCCGGTGAACAGGATGAAGGACCGCGACGCCGGCGCCTGGGACGCGCAGGCGCTCTGCGGGCTCTTCCAGTGCCCGGGCTGCGGGCTGACGCCGGACCACCCGCTGATGACGGGCGAGCGGGGCGGGATGGAGGAGGTGCCCCCGGAGGACTGGGAGATACCGTTCTAGGCAGCGGGCGGGCCGGCCGCGACGGCGCCGGCCCGCCCGGAGGCGGTCAGCATGAGGGTGTCGAAATTCGACAGACGTATTTGTCGATTTTTACTTGACGGAACACACCTGCTCTTCTCGGCAGCCGTCATCTGCGGCTTATAGGACAAAATGTGTGTCCCGATAGAACATCCGTTTCCATCCATTAATCCAGCCAGAACGGGTACGGGTCCCTGTGGTGGAGGTCCTCCCACACGGCCCTGTCGCCCCATTCCGGCCCTCCGTCCTCGCGTGACGGCGAGGCGGAGTAGACGCTGAACAGGAAGTCGATGTCCGCGTCGGTCGGCATCGTGGCGAGCTTCTCGCGCGCCGTCCTCGCGCCCCCCGAGTGCGCGTGGCACCACCAGAACACCGCCTTCACGCGCTTGACCGACGTCAGCCCCCGGTGGTTGCGCAGGACGGCCCTCATCTGCGAGTTCACCCCTCCCTCGATCATGTTGTTGGTCGACGGCAGCGGGCCGGCCTTGGCAAGGGCGGGGTCGAGGTAGGTGAACAGCGTCCCCGCCGACACCAGCGACGACAGCGACGAGCGCGCCCGCCTCAGCCTCTCGTGGGTGTAGACCCTCCTGCCGTCCACCACGGTCCTGTCCTCCAGGAAGTCGGCCCAGAACCCGCACCAGTCGAGGTAGCGCTCGACCCAGAGCTCGGCCTGGTGCAGCGTCTCGATTCCCATGAGGTCGCGCGCGATGAGGTAGAGCTCGCGCCCCGCCTGGAGCTTCGGCCGCGTCGTCGTGTAGCGCTTGACCTGCGAGAAGGCGTGGAAGGTGCATCTCTGGACCCTGGTGCGCGGCCAGGTCTCGCGCACGGCCTTGGCGAACCCGCTCCCGCCGTCGGTGACGACCACCTCGGGCGCCGGGATCGGCGCCATGAGGGCCGACCACGCCCTCGAGTTCTCCGACCTTGCCATGTACCAGGAGACCACCCTCTCGCCGCTGCAGCATATGAGCACCACGAGGTCGCGCGCGACCCAGATCCCGTCGACGTAGAGCACGCGGTGCAGCTCGCCGTCGGGGACGGGCATGGGCCAGACCTCCCAGAACTCGGCCGTCCTGCGCCTGAAGGAGCGCCCGCCGCCCGGCATCATGGCCTGCGAGTCCTTCGAGAGGAGCTACCCGAGGAACTCCCCGAGCCTTGTCGCCGTGTCGTCGTACCTCACCGTCGTCGACGCACCGCAGGCCGTGCACCTCCACCGCTGGGACCCCGATGAGGTCCTGCCGTTGCGCTTGGTCCGACCGCCGCAGTAGGGGCAATAAACGGCCTTCATGGGCACCTCTTCCGAAAGCGTATTTAACGGTTCCGGAAAAGGTTATCTACCTGCGAGAACGATAGGCAACCGGACACACATTCTGTCCGAGCGGTTAAAAGCGGGCACGGAATTTAAACGGCTGAAAAAGGGGCATCGACCTGCGCCGATGCCCCCAACGTGGACACATATTTTGTCCTATAAGCCTCATCTGCGGGAGGAACTGCCTCGTCAGCTGGGTGAGCACGTCTTCCATTGCAACCTCCATCTCTCCTGATGATGGAATTGTCGCAACCGGGGCCCCGTCGCGTGTACTGCGTGCAGGACACTTATCCAAAGTGGTCTAACACAACGCTTATGTGGGACTGCATCTCAATGTATGACGTGACACCCACTCAGCGCAAAAAATAAAAGGGCGCCCCGGTCTCCCAGAGCGCCCTTCTTAGAACAAGATTGTTGCGTTGCAGCAAATGCTACTCAGCAGCAGCCTCGGTCTCGACCTCGGCGGTCTCGGCCTCGGCGACCTCAGCGGCCTCCTCGACCTCAGCCTCGGCAGCGAGCTCCTCGGCGGTAACGCCGACGAGAACGACAACCTCGGCCTTGATCTCGCGGTACAGCGAGATGGCAACGGTGTGGGCACCGGCAACCTTGATGGGCTTACCGAGCTCGACGCGCTTGCGGTCGATGTCCATACCGAGCTGAGCCTTGATGGCGTCAGCAATCATAGCGGCGGTAACAGAGCCAAAGAGGATGCCCTCGTCGCCGACCTTGACGTCAACGGTGACCTGCTTGCCCTCGAGGGCAGTCTTGGTCTCGTTGGCGGTAGCCAGACGGACGGCCTCGCGCTTGGCGATGTTGTTGCGACGCTCGTCGAGCTGCTTGAGGTTGCCCTTGGTGGCGGCAACAGCGAGCTTCTTGGGGAACAGGAAGTTCTCAGCGTAACCCTGAGCGACCTCTACGACGTCACCCTCGCCGCCCTTGCCCTTGATCTCATCGAGAAGAATAACCTTCATGATGCGTCTCCCTTCTTAGCCGCGGTCGCGGTTGCCACGAGAGGAAACCACGGGGACGGTGTACGGCAGGAGAGCCATCTCGCGGGCGCGCTTGATGGCGTTGGCGATGTCATGCTGATGCTGCGTGCAAGCGCCAGTGACGCGACGGGGCTTGATCTTGCCACGGTCGGTCATGTACTTACGGAGAAGCTGAGTGTCCTTATAGTCGATGAACTCAGTGTTCTCCTTGCAGAACTGGCAGTACTTACGACGCGGCTGACGTGCAGAAAAATCATTAGCCATGTCAAAATACCTTTCGTTTGGCAACTTCGGCGAACCGAAGCCGCCTCTCACTCAAAAATAGGTGAACAACCCTTAGAACGGGATGTCCTCATCGTAGACGTCGACCGCGGGCGGCGTAGCCACCGGTGCGGCAGGACGTGCTGCGGGCGCGGGAGCTGCGGGGGCGTAACCGCCCTGATCGTAGCCACCCTGGCCACCACGGGAGCTCATAAACTCGATCTCATCGACGATGACCTCAAGCTTGCTCCGGCGCTGGCCATCGCGCTCCCAAGAGCTGTAGCGCAGCTTGCCCTCGATCGCGACCTTGTTTCCCTTTGCCAGGAAACGGCTCACGGCCTCGGCGCGCGTGCCGAACATAGTGCAGTCGACAAAGTTGGGATAGTCCTCCCACTCGCCAGTCTGCGGGTTGCGGCGACGATCGTTCACGGCGACGCCAAAGGACAGAACCTGGGTTCCGCCGGCGGTGGCGCGCAGCTCGGGATCACGCGTGAGGTTACCGGTGATGTTCACTCGATTGATGCTCATAACTCACTACTTCCTCTTGGGGCACAAGCCCAGTCCAAAACGACAGTCTTACTCCTGGTCGTCGCGACGGACGATCATGTGGCGGACCACAGCGTCGGTGATGCGCAGGACGCGATCAAGCTCGGCGATCTGGGTAGGATCTGCGTGGAAGTTGATGAGGGTGTAGTCACCATCGGTGAGGTCGTTGATCTCGTAGGCGAGCTTGCGCTTGCCCCACTCGTCAACGGAGTCGACCTTGCCAGCGCCCTCAGCGATCGTGGTATCGATACGCTTCATAACAGCGAGACGAGTCTCGGGGTCGAGCGACGGGTCAACAAAGAACAGCAGTTCATAAGCCTTCATATTGTCACCTCCTCTGGGCAAATGTGGCTTCAGGTCGTGAAGGTGCGCCTGAAGCAGGAAAAGACTTGGTAATAATATCTTTCAACCTCCTAGGCCGCAAGAATATGCAGCTACAACCTCATGACCTCCACATATGCCCATACTCGCACGACGTTTCATGCGTCTTCCAACCAAATGCTGACCAAGTGCTTGACGGATTTGTGGACAAGATACGACGCCGCGGGGACAAGCTGAGCCAAGCCACAGGTCAACGGGCACAAGGCTGTGGTCGCAAAATGCATACCAGTGGTCCACAGCGCCACCCAAAGATTTTTAAATTCATTGCCAAGTCGCTTATGAATACCCCTTTTGAACAATTGAGTTAATCAACCACGCTGGTCGGAAGCCGTTTTTTGGCACCTCAAACCCCACTGCAACGACAAGCGCGGCCAAGCGTTTTAAAAAATGCCAACTTTTCTGTTTGCACTTTGCGGTTCCTCGTGTATACTGACTTTCGCATTTAACGGAGAGTTGTCCGAGTGGCCGAAGGAGCACGATTGGAAATCGTGTAGGCGTCAAAAGCGTCTCCAGGGTTCAAATCCCTGACTCTCCGCCAGTTAATTCCAAAGCAGGCCTTCGAGCCTGCTTTGTTTTTACCCCACGCGGAGGGGTGGCAGAGTGGTTGAATGCGGCGGTCTCGAAAACCGTTTGGCCTGTATAAGGTCACGAGGGTTCGAATCCCTCCTCCTCCGCCATTTTGGTTGAGAAAGCTCCC
>CAJJTG010000078.1 GCA_905194675.1 uncultured Collinsella sp.
AAAACCAGGATATGACCGCGCACCAAATCTTTAAGCGAGTTGATGATCTCTTCGTTTTTCGATGCATCCGCAGCAGTGCCGCCCGTGCCCGCAACGCTCGTCTGGACAGAGATTTCCCAGGTCATTTCCACCGTGATATCACGCAGGTCATTGCAGAGCGGCCTGACGTTGAGCTGGAGCTGGCCGGCCGACCCCGGAGAGAGACCGCCATCGGCGCTCATGTTATTGAGGTTGAAAAGATTGTTCACGGCAAGGCTTGTACTGTCCGACGCGTAGTTGTCCTGAGTGTCGTACTTACCCGCCGTGCCGCCCTGCGTTCCCGAGAGCACAAACCGCGGGCCCTTCGCCGCGATCGTGCTCCCCGTGGCACTCACTCGGTTATTCGCGGCAAACCAGGCCAGGCATGCAAAGATGGCAACGATGGCGGCCAGCACAAACAGACCGCTCACCAGGAAATCCTTCCAGAAATCCTTGAGGGTCCGCACGTGCTCGTCGGCAGCTTGGCGGTACTCGGCCGCCGTCTTGTGCTGCTGGAGCTCGCTATGTCGGTCCATGCCACTCATCGTTTACGTTTGCCCTGCTAGCGGGCGTGCCATCCTTTCCGCTTGGGTGTGCTCAATCCATTGCTCGTAGGCATAGAATTCAGGCAGAATACAACACCATACGATAAGGTAAAAGAATAGCATTGACCTGCGGTTTGCTCCACAGCGCAAGCCTTAATGATGTCTTAAAGATTACAAGCAGCAGCCTGTCCCCCTTGCACCAACCTGGTGCGTTGAGATTGAACGTCAACCCGTCCATCGCACATAGCTCGCGCAACAGTTCGCACGCCCACCCAAGCTTTGCCTCACCTTAACCTCATTTTGAGGTTAACAGCACCCTATTTTCAGCATTTGCCCAGTTGTTTGCTTGCCTCATCTTAACCTCATCTTAGCCTCATTTGAGGTGAAGATGAGGTTAAGGGTGCGTTTAAGCCAGTCGAGCACCCTTAACACGCCCTCGTTAGCGCCAGCGGCCCCCCCATATGTCAAACCCTTGGTGCAAACAAACCTGACCCCCTTGCACCAATCCGTAGCGCCGGGCGGAGAACACACGGCGTGGCGCCCCTTAACGCCCCAGCGCGCGCACGGGTATCACGTAGATACCGTCCTCGACCTCGCGGGCGTACTCGCCCACCCCCACAATCACGGCCATAAACTCCGGTTCGCGTGTGCGTGAACGAGGATTTCCACAGACCTTCTTGCGAACGCGCTTGAGGCTCTCAACGCCGGCGCTCGCTTTATCTTCGCTTACCTTAATCTCAAAGGCGGCCCACCGTCCGTCGGCTAGCTGCACGATAGCATCGCACTCAAGGCCCGAATCGTCGCGATAATAGCGCACGGGCGTGCTATCCAGCAGGTCGAGCGAACGTGCGTAGACCGAAAGGTCGCGTATGACCAAATTCTCAAACACCAGACCAAATGTCTGCCAGTCGGCAAGCAGCGCCTGCAAGGACATACCTAGCAAGGCGCAGGCAAGGCTCGGATCTGCCAGATAGCGCTTGGGCTTGACGGTAAAGCGTCGTTTGTCGCGCGCGGCGGGAACCCAACCGGGGACCTCCTCGAGAATGAACATGCCTTTGAGGGCATCCAGGTACCTGCGCACCTTGGTCTCATCGGCAAACGCTGCGGGTTCCTCCTCGGCACCGAACATATCCATAAGAATCGTTTTATACGTGGCTGCCTGTCCCAGATTGCGCACGATCGATGCGGAGACTCGACGAGCAATATCGGGGTCGAGACCGACCGCCGGGAAGCTGCTCGAAAACGTGGTGTTGAGATATTCGCGGGCGATGAGCTGAGCGTCAGCCGAAACCATATCGATCGCCTCGGGCCAGCCGCCGCGGCAGGCGGCTTCGACAAGCCCCGGTGTATCGCCATTGCACCGACAGGGCTCAAAACGATGCTCAAACAAGCCCGCCAGGCTCACCTTGCCGTTGGACTCACCTGTCTCGGCAAGCGTCATGGGGTGCATGCGGACGCGGCCGATGCGTCCGGCTCCACTATGCGCGGGCGCCTCCGCCTTTGAGCCAAACGCAGGCGTGGCGGAACCCGTGAGGATATAGGCGCCGCGCGTGCCCCGGGTGCGGTCAACCTCGTGTCTAACGTAGTCCCAAATCTGGGGAACGCGCTGCCACTCATCGATAATATGCGGACGGTCTCCCAGCAACATCATCGCCGGGTCGGCACGCGCGAGGTCGAGATTCTCGTCGACATACGAGACGGACGCCCCGTGCTCAAGCGCGGCCCACGTCTTGCCACACCACTTGGTGCCTGCAATCTCGACCGCGCCAAAGACGCGAAGGTAGCGTTCGATTTGCGCATCCACGATACGTGGGATGTATCCGTCCCGATGTAGCCTCTCACCTGCCATGAGCCACCCCCGCAGATTTCCAGGTCCTGCTTTCTGATTCCTCTATTCCACTGTAGCAAATTCGGATTTTCGGGTGGTTGCGATTCGGATTTTCGTGTTCATATAATTCGGATTTTCGTGTTCTAAGTATTCGGATTTTCTGGTACTCAAGATTCGGATTTTCTGAACCAGCTGGTCAGCGGGCGCTCTTATTGGCAAAAAGGCGGGGAGCACCGATACGGCACTCCCCGCCCACTCAATACGCGATGGCTTTCTTGCTTAGAGCTCGTTGGCCGCGTGATACGCCGTGCGAATGGCGCTCGCAATGTCGGCGGTGCGCTCGCCCGAGCAATCGCCCACGCAGGTCACGGGCACCGTTACGCCGTCCAGGTCAAACGCGTTGGCCTTGGAGCCCACGGCCATCACCACGTAATCGCAGGCGATCTTCACCGGCTCCTCGGCGCCGTCCTCGGTGGTGCGAACGGCCTCCACGCCCTCGTCGGTGATGGCGGTCAGGCGGGTCTTAACGTGCTGCTCAACGTTGTGGGCGGCAAAGTCGTTCATAATCAGCGGCAGAATGGTCTCGGACTCGCCTGCGGCAATCTTGTCGAGCATCTCGACAATCGCCACCTCGCAGCCGTTCTGCAGCAGGTACTCGGCAGTCTCGGTGCCCACCAGGCCGCCGCCGATAACGGCGACGCGGCCGCTGAGCTCCGCCTTGCCGGCCAGCACGTCCCAGCTCGAGACGACCTTCTCCGAATCGGCACCCGGAACGGGGATGACCACGTCGTGCGCGCCCACGGCCACAATCGCGGCGTCGGCGGCGTTGAGGTCCGCGGGGCCAGCGGTGTGGTTGAGCTCAACCTTCACGCCCAGGCCGGGCAGAATCTTCTCGTAGTACTCGACCGAGCGCATGATCTCGTCCTTGCGCGGAGGCGCGGCCGCCAGCACAATCTGGCCGCCCAAGTGATCGCTCGCCTCATAGACGGTCACGTCGTAGCCGCGCTTGGCCGCCACACGCGCGGCCTCCAGGCCGGCAATGCCGCCGCCCACCACGGTGATCTTCTTGTCGCCCTCGCCCGGCTTAATGGCGACGGTCGCCTCGTCGCCGTTCTCGGCATTGAGCACGCACGAGATGTATTTGCGGTTTTGAATCGCGTCGACGCAGCCCTTGTTGCAGTTGAGGCACTCGCGGATGGGCTCACCCGTGGCGGCCTTCAGCGCAATGTCGGGGTCGCACATGAGCGAGCGGCCGTAGGCGATGATGTCGGCCGCGCCGTCTTCCAGAATCTTCTCACCGGCCTCGACCGAGACAACGCGGCCGACGGTTGCCACCGGCACGGAGACCAGGGCCTTGACGCGCTCGGCCACCGGCAGCGTCCAGTTGTAGGGCATGGCGCCCATGGGCGGAATGGTGTCGCCCATGTTACCGGTGTGGTTGGCCTGTGCGACCTGGATCATGTCGATGCCCGCGCCCTCGAGCAGCTTGGCGAACTCGCAGGCCTCGTCGGGCTGCAGGCCACCCTTGCCGCGCGGCGTGCCGTCGGGGTTCTCCATGATCACGGGGAGCTTGTACTCCACCATCAGCTGCGGCGCGGCTTCCTTAATGGCGGCGACGACCTCCAGCGCGTAGCGAACGCGGTTCTCGAACGAGCCGCCGTACTCGTCGGTGCGCTGGTTGAGGATAGCCGAGCACAGCGAGCCCACCAGACGGTCGCCGTGGACCTCGATGGCGTCGATCCCGGCCTGCTGTGCGCGAGCGGCCGAGGCGGCGATGGCCTCCTTGATCTGGGTGAGCTGCTCCACGCTCGCCTCGTTCACAAAGTGCTGCATGTCGTGGTGCAGCTTGGCGTAGGCCTGCTTGCGAATCTCGTTGGACTCGGCCATCTTGGCGGCGAAGGTCTCCTCGTCGCCGGCGGCCTTGGCCTCCTGCGCGGCCTTGGCGGCGGCCATGGAGCCCATGACCATGCGGCCGACGCCGGGCACGTCGTACTCGGGATGGAACAGCTGCAGGGCGATCTTGGCGCCGTGCTTGTGGACGGCGTCGGCCAGCGCCTTAAACGTGGGGATCTGGGCATCGGTCGCCAGCTTGGGCGTGGGGCTCGCGGTCATAACGGGAGCGACGTCGCCGATGACGATGTAGCTCACGCCGCCACGGGCCAGACGCTCGTAAAAGGCCAGGCTGCGCTCGCCGATGGAACCGTCGCGCTCCTCGTAGCCGGTGGTGAGCGGCGGGAACATAATGCGGTTCTTGAGCTCAAGGGGGCCAACCGTAATGGGCTGGAGCAGCTTGGATGCAGGTGCGGTCATGGACATTCCTCTCTTGTAGGCGCGGCGGCGATGTTGCCGCGTAGTTGTCTAGAGGATATGGCATGGG
>CAJJTG010000079.1 GCA_905194675.1 uncultured Collinsella sp.
GCCGCGGCCTCAAACCACAGCACGCTCGCCACAAACAGCCCGCCCATGCACAGACCGTATACCATGCTCTCCAAATACACCGCACGCATGCCAATACGGAAAAGCTCGGTCGAGCCCGATGCACTAAACAGCGGGTTGACCAGCGCAATGATCAAAATCACCGGCAGCTGCCAGCGAAGCGCGCCCAACGTGCGGGCAGTCCCGCGCGTCGCAAATCCATACGCCAACCCACCTGCGAGCGACAGCGCGATCAGCACCGGCTGCATCGAGAACATGGTGAGCCCCAGCGTCAACACAATATAGAGTGCCGGCACCGCCGGATGCGACATCGAGAACGCCGCGACGGACTCGCCGCCAAACTCCTCTCGCATGTTGTCCACGGGCACCCCCGTCCCCTCGCTCAAACGACAGCTCCGCAGCACCGCCAACGCCGCCCGCAAGCAGCGCAAACGCCACACCGCCGGCCCAAACCTCAGCTGCCGCGCATCAATCGTTACGCGCTCATCATATGCCTGCGGTATCATATTGCGCCGTGTATCGTTTCCAAACACACGTCTCTATAACGTAACAGGAGATCACATGGACGCAACCGCAATTATCCTCGCCGCCGGCGAGGGCACCCGCATGAAGTCGAACCACTGCAAGGTTTCGCACAAGATCCTGGGCAAGCCCATGGTCCAGTGGATCGTCGACGCCACTATCAAGGCCGGCTGCGGCCGCGTCGTGGTCGTCATCGGCAGCCACGCCGACGAGATGCGCGCCCTTATCGACGGCGCCTACGCCAACAGCGCCACCAAGGTCGAGTGCGTTGAGCAGACCGAGCGCCTGGGCACCGGTCACGCCGTGAAGGTCGCGCTCGAGGCCTGCGGCATCACGCAAGGCCCCGTCGTGGTGCTCAACGGCGACCTGCCGCTCATCACCGCCGACACCGTCGCCAAGTTCGCGCAGACCGTCGCCACCGGCGAGCTCGCCTGCACCGTCATGACCATGACCCCGCCCGACCCCTTCGGCTACGGCCGCATCAAACTGGGCGCCGATGGCCAGATCGAGCGCATCATCGAGCAGAAGGACTGCACGCCCGAGCAGGCCGCCACGCTGCTGGAGTGCAACGCCGGCTGCTACGCCTTTGACGGCGCGCAGCTCGCCGCCCACATTGACGAAATCGGCAACGACAACGCGCAGTCCGAGTACTACCTGCCCGACATGCTCGAAATCCTCAAGGGTCACGGCCAGGCAGTCTCCATCTTCCACTGTGACGACTACCGCGACGGCCTGGGCGTCAACAGCCGCATCCAGCTCGCGCAGCTCACCGCGATCGCGCGCGACCGCATCAACGAGCACTGGATGGCCGAGGGCGTTACCTTCATCGACCCCACGCAGGCCTGGATCGGCCCCGACGCCACCATCGGCCGCGACACCGTCGTGTGGCCGCAGACGCACCTGATCGGCCACGTCACCGTGGGCGAGGAGTGCCAGCTCGGCCCCAACAGTCACCTCACCGACACCACCGTCGGCAGCGGCTGCACCATCGACGAGACCATCGCCATCGAGGCCGTCATCGAGAACGGCGTCGACTGCGGCCCGCGCGCCTACCTGCGCCCGGGCACCCATATGCTCGACGGCTCCAAGGCCGGCACGCACGTGGAGATCAAGAAGTCCACGATCGGCGAGGGCTCCAAGGTGCCGCACCTGTCCTACATCGGCGACACCACCATGGGCTCCGGCGTCAACGTGGGCGCGGGCTCCATCACCTGCAACTACGACGGCGTCCACAAGCACAAGACCGTCATCGGCAAGGATGCCTTCATCGGTTCCGACACCATGATGGTCGCGCCCGCCCAGATCGGCGACGGCGCACTCGTGGCCGCCGGCTCCGTCATTACCGAGTCGGTCCCAGCCGACGCACTCGGCCTGGGCCGCGCCCGTCAGGTAAATATTGAGGGCTGGGCCGCCGATTATCGCCGCCGTCTGCACGAGGACGACGAGGTATAACGTTTTACCAAGCATCTAAGGAGCTGTTCCCCTGGGGATGGCTCCTTTTTCTATCGTGACCTGCGCGACCGGATGAGTGGTCGGTTCGTGTCCGTTGACGGTAAAGACGTTATCAAGACCCGATTAACCCCGTCGCGCGGTTACAATGCAACAAGGCATCTATATGGCATTCGATGTATAAAGGAGAAGGGTAATGCCGATTAATGATCCCGAGAAGTCGGAGAATATGCGCAAGTCCATCCGCGTGTATTCCGGTTCCTCCAACCGTCCCCTCGCTCAGAAGATCGCTGAGTACCTTGGGGTCGAGCTTTCGGGCCTTACGCTAAAGCAGTTCGCCAACGGTGAGATTTACGCCCGCTACGACGAGACCGTCCGCGGCGCCGACGTCTTCCTGATTCAGTCCGTGGCCGGCGGCAACGTCAACGACATGCTCATGGAGCTGCTCATCGCCACCGACGCTGCCAAGCGCGCATCTGCCCGCTCCATCACCGCCGTTATCACCCACTACGGCTATGCCCGCCAGGACCGCAAGGCCGGCCCGCGCGAGCCCATCACCGCCCGCCTCGTCGCCAACCTGCTCGAGCGAGCCGGTGTCAACCGCATCATCACCCTCGACCTGCACCAGGGTCAGATCCAGGGCTTCTTCGATATCCCGGTTAACCACCTGTCCGCACTGCCGCTGTTTGGCCAGTACTACAACGACATGCACTTCGACACCGACAACCTGGTTGTCGTCTCCCCCGACGTGGGTCGCGCCAAGGCCGCCAAGAAGCTGTCCGACATGCTCGGCTGCGACCTGGCCATCGCCCACAAGGGCCGTCCGCGCCACAACGCCGCCGAGGTCATGGGCATCATCGGTGACATCAAGGGCAAGACCTGCATCATCAATGACGACATGATCGACACCGCTGGCACCCTGTGCGCCAACGTCAAGGAGCTCAAGGCCATGGGCGCCGGCGACATCTACGTGTGCGCCACCCACGGCATCTTCTCCGGCCCGGCCATCGAGCGCCTGAACGACGCCCCCATCGTCGAGTGCGTCGTCACCGACGCCATCCCCGTCGAGGTCGGCGGCAAGATTAAGACCATCTCGGTCGCCGAGGAGTTCGCTCAGGCCATTTCCGCCGTTTACCACGAGGAGCCCGTCTCCACGCTCGTCGGCGGCGACTTCGCGCTGTAATCCAACGCACATCGCATCATCTTTGATGTTTCAAGGGGGGTCGGAAGTTCGCTTCCGACCCCCCTTTCTATTCCTCGCCAACCCGCCTTGGACAGTTAGTTCAAATTTGTATTTTTCTGAGCGCTCACACGGGTCACTTGATACGCCAAAAGCCCTCTTGTCGGCATAATATTGGCCAATCTCTCTTCTAGCGGACGTCTTCACTATGTCATTTGCTCCATTTTGCCCACTGAACCCTTCAGCAATGGCAAAATGCCCCGGTCGTTTTATACAAATCTGAACTAACTGTCCAGCACCCATCTCGGTCCATACCTTCAAGGCCAAACCAGCGCCCCGCGCTCCGTTTTTCAAGGCCCCTCGCACAATCGCGCTACCGTCCGCGGCACACGACGCTCCTTTGAGCGAAAAGAACGGCACAGCCATATCATTTCGCCAACGGCTGAGTACTTTATAGCTATGACCGCCGTGATCTCACATTTCTCCGCCCTCCGCGCAATTCGCCGCGCTCGACGGGCGTACTCTGCGCTTCCCTGGAGCGCCATCAACGCCGAACAACAAGCACAAGCCCTTGCGGGCTGCGTTCCCAATAAAGACGCCATAGACTTTGCGGCTCTTTCGATGCTTGATGCCTGGAACGAAGACGACTCCGAGCGCTTAGACCTCCTTGTTGCGGATGGTAACAACAGACGCCCCGACGAACGCCTTCTCCAGCACTCCATCACCGCCCCGCTTCCCGCAGGGGCAATCATGCACATCGAAGCCGACATCTACGCAACGTCTCCCGCCATGACAGCCATGTTGTACTCTAGGAATGAGCCCGTAGCCAAGGTCCTGATGCTTCTCATGGAGCTACTCGGCTCTTACTCCCTCCCGCCCGAGGCAACCTATCCCATCGCCCATGACGACACGTGGCCCAAGGCCGATAGCTTCAAAGTGCTGGACGATCTTGATTGCCAGGGCGACCAACCGGCAGCCGAAAAACAAAACGAAACCCGCTACGAGCAGGCACACTACAAATGCGAGCCTGCTACAACCATAAAAGAGCTCGAGGCAGTCGCACAGTTTGCCAAAAGCAGCTCCTACGCCTCGTTTCGCACGGCCGTCAGGCTCGCCCGAGCCGGATCCGCATCCCCAGCGGAATCCTTAATGTTCGCCGTCCTAGGCGCACCCATGCGTTTTGGCGGATTCGGATGTTGCAGCCTGCCCATGGGAGGTCTGCTGCTCAACTATCGAATCGACTTCGACACCCTTGCAGTCAACATGTCCTCGGGCATCCCCTATGCCATCTGCGACTTATATTGTCCGGCCGCAGGAGTCGACAACGAATACAACGGAATTGGACACGAGCTCCAGAACGCTCGCATCCACGACGGAAACCGCAACAACGGCCTTAAAGCCATGGGCGTTCACGTTCTGGTTATCAATCGCGACCAAATGAAAGACCTTGTTGCACTCGAAGCCTTCGCCCA
>CAJJTG010000080.1 GCA_905194675.1 uncultured Collinsella sp.
TGCAGCAGGGGCTCTCAATGTTTTTATGTCCTGCTCATATCGTCTCTGCCGGCAGCTGGGGACACTCCTTGGCAATTGGCGCATCGGAGCGTTTGGACATGCAGTTTTTCGATTCCGTATGTATATATGCGCGCTAATGGGTTATAAAATCTAAGTCTGAACATAGCAGGTCTGCGATGCGGCTCGGGCAACCGGGCCGTTTTTGCGGACGGGGGTAGCGCGAAAGGACTGCACATGCGTCAATTTAAGACCGAGAGCAAAAAACTGCTCGACCTCATGATCAACTCCATCTACACCAATAAGGAAATCTTCCTGCGCGAGCTTATCTCCAACGCGAGCGATGCCGTCGACAAGCTCAACTTTAAGAGCCTGCAGGATCCGAGCGTCAAGCTCGACCAGGGCGACCTGGCTATTCGCGTCTCCTTTGATAAAGACGCCCGCACCATTACCATCTCGGATAACGGCATTGGCATGACCGCCGTGGATCTCGAGCGCAATCTGGGCACCATCGCCCATTCCGGCTCCGAGGAGTTTAAGACCGAGAACGCCGAGCAGCAGGGTTCGGATGTCGACATCATCGGCCAGTTTGGCGTGGGCTTCTACTCGGCCTTTATGGTCGCCAGCCATGTGAAGGTCGTCAGCCGCGCCTATGGTGAGGACACCGCTCACGTGTGGGAGTCTGATGGTCTTGAGGGTTACACCATCGAGGATGGCGAGCGCGCCGAGCACGGTACCGATGTCATCCTGACGCTGCGCGAGAACGAGAAGCTCGACGCCGACGGCGAGGCCGAGACCTACGATCGCTTCCTGACCGAGTGGGGTCTCAAGAGCCTGATTCAGCAGTACAGCAACTATGTGCGCTACCCGATCCAGATGATGGTGTCCAAGAGCCGTCAAAAGCCCAAGCCCGAGGACGCAGGCGATGATTACACGCCCGAGTACGAGGACTACCAGGAGCTCGAGACCGTCAATTCCATGACACCGATCTGGAAGAAACGCAGCTCCGATGTCGAGCAGAAGGACTACGACGAGTTCTACAAGTCCACATTCCACGACTTTGAGGATCCGGCGCGCACCATCAGCTTCCATGCCGAGGGCACGCTCGAGTACGACGCCCTGCTGTTTGTGCCGGGCCGCGCCCCGTTCGATCTGTACAGCAAGGACTACGAGAAGGGCCTGGCGCTCTACAGCTCCAACGTCCTGATTATGGAGAAGTGCGACGACCTTCTGCCCGACTACTACAACTTTGTCCGCGGCGTCGTGGATTCCGCCGACGTGTCGCTCAACATCTCGCGCGAGACGCTGCAGCAGAACCGTCAGCTCAAGGCCATCGCCAAGCGTGTGGAAAAGAAGATTACCGCCGACCTTGAGGATATGCGTGACAACGACCGCCAGGCCTACGAGAAGTTCTTTGAGAACTTTGGTCGCGGCCTTAAGTACGGCATCTACTCGAGCTATGGCATGAAGGCCGATGAGCTTGCCGACCTGCTGCTGTTCTGGTCTGCCAAGGAACAGAAGATGATTACCCTGGCCGAGTATGCCAAGGGTATGCCCGAGGACCAGAAGGCCATCTACTACGCCGCCGGCGACTCGCGTGAGCGCTTGGCCAAGATGCCCGTGGTAAAGGGCGTGCTCGACCGCGGTTACGACGTGCTGCTTCTGACGCAGGACGTGGATGAGTTCACCTTCCAGGCCATGCGTGAGTACGTTGCCGCCGATATGCCCAAGATCTACGAGGACGATGCAGCTCGCGAGGCTGCCGAAAAGGCCGTGGCCGACGGTGCCGAGCCCGAGGTCGAGGATCGTCACCTGGAGCTCAAGAACGTCGCGACTGGCGATCTTGATCTGGCGACCGAGGACGAAAAGAAGGAGGCCGAGGACGCCACCAAGGAAAACGAGGACCTCTTTAGTGCTATGAAGGAGGCGCTCGGTGGCAAGGTCGAGAAAGTTGCCGTCTCCGCGCGCCTGACCGATGCCCCCGCTTGCATCACCACCGAGGGTCCGCTTTCGCTCGAGATGGAGAAGGTGCTTCAGAAGGGACCCGAGGGCGCGCCCGACGGCATGCCCAAGAGCCAGCGCGTGCTCGAGCTTAACGCCAAGCACCCGGTCTTTGACAAGCTTGTCGCTGCCCAGAAGACAGGCGACGCCGACAAGATCAAGCAGTACTCCGGCCTGCTCTACGACCAGGCTTTGCTGGTCGAGGGCATCCTCCCCGAGGACCCCGTAGCCTTCGCGGCGGCTGTCTGCGAGCTGATGTAACTAGGGTGTTACGCGGTTCTACGAACCGCGTAACCACTCGACGCTGCAAGCCCGCCAGAGCGGCAATCTGCCTTTCAACTTCGGCGGCATGACCAGAAGGTCAATGCCGCCTTGTTTCAAGGCACCTTGCTCGCTCTGGCGGGCTTTCGCTGTCCGCGCCAAAACATCGGCGTTGTTATGGGTAGTCGTTGGGGACGTTCTTAAATGACTAGTCGTTGGGGAATGTGGCACTTGGGGACGTTCCTTTTCTGCCGGCAGTTTGGGACATTCCTTGCACCATTAGTCGTTGGGGACGTTCTTGTTTGACTGGTCGTTTAAGAACGCCCCCGATGACTATTCGGATTGTTAATTTGTGCGGGTTGTGGTTTTGCGACCTGCTGAAATTTGAGATACTGTACAACTGTACGTTAACTAATCTTCGTAGTATATTGCTACCCGCAAAACTCAATACCATTGTGCTTCGAGACGCTAAAGCGCCTACGTACAATGGTTGTTGATAGTACGATTTGATTCAACGACAGGATGGATGGTCCAAGCGTGAGTCTCGGCAGCAAACTATCCGATGCAAAGGTCTCCTTTGCGATATTCAAGCGCGACATTAAGCGACTGCTTGTGAACCCCGTCGCCTTGGTGGTTACCCTGGGCGTGTGCGTTATCCCCTCGCTGTACGCTTGGTACAACATCGTGGCTAACTGGGATCCATATGGAAACACCCAGGGCATTAAAATCGCTATCGCCAACAACGATCAGGGCACCCAGAACGACCTAGTGGGCGAGCTCAATGCGGGCGATAAGGTGGTCGACCAGCTCAAGGAAAACGATCAGCTGGGCTGGACCTTCGTCGACTCGGCTGCCGATGCCAAAGAGGGTGTCGAGAGCGGGGAATACTACGCGGCGATCGTAATCCCCAAGAACTTCTCCGACAATCTTGTCTCGATGCTCGATGGCAATTACCATCAGCCGAAGCTCACCTATTACGTCAATGAGAAGAAGAGCGCCATTGCGCCCAAGGTCACCGATACCGGTGCCAACACCATCGAGGAGCAGATCAACTCGGAGTTTGTCTCCACGGTGGGCGAGACCGTAGCGGGCATCGCCAAGGATGCCGGCATCGACCTTAAAGACAAGGCAACCCAGACCCAGGATTCACTGGCGGGCTCGGTGTCCGAGGCGTCTGATACCCTGGGCGAAGTACGTGATTCCATCGGCGACATGAACACCGCCATCGACAAGACAAGCAGCTCGATTGCTTCGGCCGATGCCGCGCTGGCGGGCCTGCAGGGGCAGGCGCCCTCTCTAACGCAGGCGATCTCCCAGGGCAACGACCTGCTGGGCGAGGCTCGCGCCACGGCGGGCAAGTCCATCACCTCGCTTTCCAAGGCGCTCTCGGAAGGTAGCCTTGCGCTCACTAAGACGTCAGCCTCCGCGAACGCTGCGATTGGCAAGCTGACGGGTACGGTCACATCTACGACCACCCGCATTGACAACTCGCTCGAGTCTCTCCAGGCGACGATCGATCACAATAAGGCCGTTATCGGGCACTTGGAGATTCTCGTCAATGACACGTCGACAGGTTCCGAGGAAATTGACGCGCGCATTGTATCGACCATCGATTCGCTTCGCGAGCAAAACCAGAAGCTGCAGAGCATCAAGGATGGCCTTTCTGCACAGTCGAGCGCCATGGCAAACGACGCTACGGCAATCTCGAACGCGAGCAACGCACTCAACGCGGCAATTCAGACCGGTACGGCTAACCTCGGTCGGGCGCAGACCGATCTGGGGCAGAACGCGCTGCCGAAGGCTTCGAGCGCGCTTGACTCCTTTGCCGCCGTTTCGGGCGATTTGACCGGCATTGTGTCGGGTATGACCCCCACGATAGCGAGCGCGCGCGGCACGCTGGCGCAGCTCGACGCCACGCTCAAGCAGGCAAAGACCACGCTGTCCCAAACCGACGCCTCCCTTGCCAAGGTTCAGGACAAGCTCGCGACCGCCGCCAATGACATTGCGGCGCTGC
>CAJJTG010000081.1 GCA_905194675.1 uncultured Collinsella sp.
GCACGAACTCGTCGCCCACGTGCATGAGCTCCTCGTCACCCTTTGCCAGCAGCAAGACAATAGTGGGAGCATCGGGGTTGACGTACTTCTCGCGTGCCGCCTTAAAGGCCGCGTGCACCGCCGCCTCGCGATCAAGAATAATCTTGTTCGGCGTGTCATCGGGGACATTCTCCGCAAGCTCGCGGCAGACCTTCATCGGGTCTTCGCGAGCGGGGTCCTCGTTGGTAAAAATCATCAGGTCGGAATACGGTGCGGCCTCGCGCGGCAATTGCTCGCGGCGCTCCTGGGCCTTGCCGCCGGCGGCGCCAAACAGCGCAATGACGGGGCTGGCAGGAAACGCACGTTTGACCGACGAGAACAGCGAACGGAATGAAAGCTGGTTGTGCGCGTAGTCCACGACGCAGACCACACGACCGTCCTTCGACTCCACAACCTCCATGCGACCGGGCACGCGGAATTTGGAAAGGCCCTCTTTGATGGCGTCGGTGCCAATGCCAATCTCGCGCGCGGCGGCAATTGCCACCAGCGCGTTTTCCACGTTAAAATCGCCCGCAATACCCAGCAGAATCTTCTCCCCCGCCGCGGGCTCGTCGGCGCTCATGCCGTGCAGGTTAAACTCGATGTTAAAGCCGACCATGCGGACATCGCTTGCCCACAGGCTCGCCTCGGGATGCTCGACGCCAACGGTCACCAAGCGCTCGGCCGTCGACGCGGCCTCCAGCACGCGTTCGACTTCAGCGGTGCCCAGATTCACCGCGGCGGTCTTAGCCTGATCAAAGATCCTGAGCTTGCTCTCAAAATAATCCTCGAACGTAGGGTGCTCGATAGGCGAAATGTGATCGCGACCGATATTGAGGAAACACGCAACATCAAAGGGCAGGTTCTCGACACGCTGGTACTTGAGCGCTTGGCTCGAGACTTCCATAACCATAAACTGACGGCCGGACGTACGGCAATTGGCGATATGACGCCAGACCTCGGGGGCCTCGGGCGTGGTGTTGGTACTCTCGTAGCACTCGATACCATCGTCGGTGCTCACCGAGCCAATCATGCCGCAAGATTTGCCTGCCGCCTTGATGATGGACTGGAGCATAAAAGCGGCCGTGGTCTTTCCCTTGGTACCGGTAATGCCCACGATCCTAACGTCGCGATCGGGACGGTCGTAGACCTCCGGCGGCAACAGAGCCATGGCCGTGCGCACGCTGTCCACGACCAGCATCGCCGCGCCGTTCTCCTGCGCCAGCGGCTCCAGAGACTCGACCAGTGACTCCTCGCACACAAATGCGACGGCGCCCGCATCGAGCGCCATGCTCAAAAACGCGGGCTTAAAGGCAGCGCCTTTGCAAAAGAACACATCGCCCGCCGAGACCGTACGCGAATCAAATGAGCAACCGGTCACGGCGCGCTCGTCAACCTGCTCCGATGCGCGCAGCTCGCCGCACGCATCGAGTAGCTTGGCGAGCGTATCGACCGTGGTCACGGTTGCGGAATCCGAATGGTGCATCTTTCACCTTTCTCAGCCATTGGCAGGAACGGCTTTTATAGTAACTGAAACGCGCCATGCAAAAACGGCTCCCGGAGGAGCCGTTACGCGTAGGCGTTCGCAAGTCGAAGCTAGGCAGCCTGAACAGAAGGCTTATCCTCATCGATAAAGAAACGCTTATACCACACCAGGAACACGAGCGGCGTATAGATCTTGCGCTGGTAATTTCCCTTGCCCGCAAAGTGTAGATCGAGCAGCTGCATAAGCTCGTTGGTGTCGAAGAACTCGCTCGCCCACGGAGCGGTGAAGTACTCCTTGACGTAGTCGTACCACTTTTGCTCGCGCAGCCAGTAGACGATCGGCACCGGGAAACCCACCTTGGGACGGGTGGCCCACTCGTCGGGCAGTGACTTGTTGGCGGCGTGGCGGAGCACCTGTTTGTTACCGTTCTCGTTGATGCGATAGCGATCGGGAATGTGCTCGGCGAACTCCATGACTTTGCGGTCCAGGAAGGGCACACGCAGCTCCAGGGAGTGCGCCATGCACATCTTGTCGGCCTTGAGCAGAATGTCGCCCGGAAGCCACATGTTCATGTCCAGGTACTGCTTCTTGACCAGCTCGGGCTGGCCCTTCACGCGCGCATAGATGGGTGCAGCGAGCTCGAAGGCGCCGTCGCCGGTGTTGTACTCGGGCTTGAGCACGTTATCGACCTCGCGCTCCGGCCACACCAGAGCCTGTCCCAGGAACGACTTCTCGGGAATCTCGGCACCCTTGACCAGGAAGTTATGTCCCTTGAAGTACGGCATATGCAGCGCCAGGTTACCGAGCGCGCGACGGATGGGCAGCGGCACCATCTTTTTGTACTTGCGCACCGGGACCGTATCCTCGTAGTAGGCGTAGCCGCCAAAGAGCTCGTCGGCACCTTCGCCCGAAAGCACGACGGTGACGTCCTTGCGGGCCATCTCGGCCAAGAACCACAGCGGCACGGAAGACAGGTTGGACTGCGGCTCGTCCATGTGATACTGGATGTCCTCGAGCGCACCGAAGAACTCGTCGGCGGTAATCATCTTGCGAACGTTCTCGACGCCGAGCTTATCGGAAAGCTCCTTGGCATAGTTGGTCTCGTTGAAGTTCTTGTAGTCAAAGCCCACCGAGAAGGTCTTGTCGGGCATGAGGCAAGCGGCGATATAACTGGAGTCGACGCCACCGGAAAGGAACGACGCGACCTTGACGTCGGCGATGCGATGGGCCTCGACGCTCTCGTGCACGACCTCGTCCAGCTCATCAACATACTCTTCGAACGGCTTCTCGACGGCAGAGTAATCGCAATCCCAGTAGCGCTCGATGTTCATCTTGCCGGTCGGGATATCGACGGTAAAGTAGTGCGCCGGCGGCAGCTTGTAGACACCCTCGAAGAAGGTCTCCTCAGTCGCCGAATACTGCAGCGTCATGTACGGACGCAGGGCCTTTTTGTTGACCGCCTTGTGGAAGTGCGGGTAGTCCAGGAAGCTCTTGATCTCGGAACCAAAGAGCACGCCCGGAGCGCCGTCACCCGCATCGGCCATGGGATAGTAGTAAAGCGGCTTGATGCCAAAGATGTCGCGGGCGCCAAAAAGCTTATTCTTCTTTTTGTCCCAGATGACGAAGGCGTACATACCGCGCAAGCGATCGAGTACGGCCTCGCCCCACTCCTCGTAGCCGTGCAGGAGGCTCTCGGTGTCGGCGCCGCAGTGGAACTTGTAGCCCTTGGCCTCGAGCTCGGAACGGAGTTCTTGGAAGTTGTAGATCTCGCCGTTGAAGACAATGACGACGCTACCGTCCTCGTTGGCCATGGGTTGGGCGCCAGCCTCGGTCAGGTCGAGGATCGACAGGCGGCGGAAGCCCAGGGCAACGCGGCCGTCGATAAACTGACCGCCCATGTCGGGACCGCGATGGACGATGCGGTCCATCATCTTGGTGAGCACCTCGGATTGGTTATCCGTCCCACCGACAAAACCGACAAAACCGCACATATACTATCCCCTCTGCTGTTGCTGGGCATCAAATCGAATCAGTAGCTTTTGAGTATACCCGAGGGCGTAAAGAGGGGCGGAATGTTCAGGCAATCTCAACTGAATCAGCTCCGCTGTGACACGCGACGGTTACCTTTAATGGATATGAGATGAATGAGGCAATTGTTTTGCTATACTCTCTCCGCACGGGCGATTGGCGCAACGGTTAGCGCAGGTGCTTTACACGCACAAGGCTGGGGGTTCGAATCCCTCATCGCCCACCACTGATTTGATAGGCTCCCAGCAATGGGAGCCTTTCTTTTTTGGGCCCAGTGCATGGGATTCGAACCCGCCAGCACGTCTGTCACAAAGGCCGTGGCCAGAAAATGGCAAAAATGAGTACTGCTACCTTGCTTACAACATATCAGAAGATAATATTTGCTTAGGTTACGCAACATATGTCCATTATAAGGACTAACAATTGGATCAAAATCGTACATTCATCGCCATTTCGACGGTAGCGCGCAGAGATGTGGTGTAAGAGGCGGGGCATGCCCCGCCTCCGCCCTTTCCTGAAAGG
>CAJJTG010000082.1 GCA_905194675.1 uncultured Collinsella sp.
GCAAGCTCGGCGGCGGCAGCCTGGACGTCCTTCTCGAGCGCGCGGTGCGTCAGGAAGATAACCGAGCAGGCATCGCTGACGCCCGACTTGCCGTCCTCGACCTGATTGATGAGCGAGATCGAGATGTTGTGCTTGGCAAAGATGTCGACCGTCTCGGACAGGGCGCCCACGCGGTCGGCGACCTTCAGGCGCACGTAGTACTTGGTCTGGAGCTCGTTCATGGGCTTAAAGGCGAGGTTGTGGCCATAGGGCTCAATCTCGGGCAGCGGGGCTACGCCACGGCTGATCTGCTCGGAGAGCGACAGGATATCGCCCACGACGGCGCTCGCGGTGGGGAAGGAGCCTGCGCCCGCGCCGTAGAACATGGTCTCGCCCACGGCGTCGCCTACCACGTAGACAGCGTTCATGGCGCCGTTGACCTTGGCAAGCATGTGGTCGGCGGGGATGAGCGTGGGATGCACGCGGACGTCGACGCCGGCGTCGGTGTTGCGGGCGATGCCCAGCAGCTTAATGGTGTAGCCGAGCTCGCGGGCCTGGGCGATGTCCTCGGCGCCGATGGTACGGATACCCTGCTGGTACACATCGTCGGTGGTCACGCGGGTGCCAAAGCCGATGGAAGCGAGAATCGCCGTCTTGCTGGCGGCATCGAAGCCGTCGACGTCGGCGGACGGGTCGGCCTCGGCATAGCCCTTGGCCTGGGCGTCGGCGAGCACGTCAGCGTAATCGGCGCCCTCGGCGTCCATGCGCGACAGGATGTAGTTGGTGGTGCCGTTGAGAATGCCAGCGATGGTCAGGATCTTGTTGCCCACCAGGTCGTGCTCGAGCGTGCTGACAATGGGGATGCCACCGCCGCAGCTGGCCTCGCATTTAATCTGCACGCCGCACGCGCGCGCCTTCTCGGCGAGCGTCTCGACATGACGGCCCAGCAGGGCCTTGTTGGCAGAGACGACGTGCTTGCCGTTCTCGAAGGCGGTGGTGAAGATTTCGGTCGCGGGGTGCTCGCCGCCGATGAGCTCGACGACGATATCGACGGCGGGGTCGGTGACGACGTCGTGCCAGTCGCTCGTAAAGGCCTCGCGCTCAATACCGGCGGCTTCGGCCTGCTCCCAGGCAAGCGCGCAGGCGCGGGTCAGCTTAAGGTCGATGCCGTAGGCGGCCAGGTACTCATCGTGGTGGCTCTTGATCAGACGGGCCACGCCGCCGCCGACGGTTCCCAGACCGATGAGGCCGACGTTCACGGTGCGCAGGGGTTCGCTCATAGATAGCTCCTTCGTGCATCTTATGGATGGATTAACCGCTTAAAGGTTGAGTGCATTCTAGCGTGAAGTGCGGGCGCGTGCTTGCCTGGCAGCGGGAGCAGCACAAAACGCCACCCCCGAAACGCTGCGGAAACATTGGAAACACGCTCGCTACAAACGAACTTCCGTAACAAACTGTCAACGTTTGCACCATAAGGTTTGCCCTGTACCGCAAGACGGCCGCACCGCGGCCAGCGAAAAGGGGGACACCATGTTCAACATCAACAGCACGCTCAGCCGTAGGAACTTTCTCGCCGGTGCCGCGGCGCTCGGTAGCACCGCGGCACTCGCTGGTTGCTCGTCGGGTGGCTCGGACGGCGGCCCCACCGATGACGGCAAGACCTTCAAGATCGGTGTCATCGGCCCTCTGACCGGCGCCGCGGCAACCTATGGCGTTTCGGCCGAGAAGGGTGCCAAGCTTGCCGCCAAGGATTTTTCGACCAAGGACCTCAAGCTCTCGCTTAAGTCTGAGGATGACGTCGCTGACGGCGAGAAGGCCATCAACGCCTTCAATACCTTGTGCGACTGGGGCATGCAGGCGCTCGTCGGCCCCGTCACCACCGGTGCCGCCGTCGCTGTCTCTGGCGAGATCGCCGACGATATGCTCATGGTCACGCCTTCGGCCTCGTCGCTCGACGTGACCAAGGATAAGACCACGGTTTTCCAGGTTTGCTTCACCGATCCCACCATGGGCGCCAGCGCCGCGAAGTTCTTGGCCGAGAAGTACGCGGATGCCAAGATCGCCCTGTTCTACAACTCCGGCGATACGTATAGCTCGGGCGTTGCCGACGCTTTTGCCGAGCAGGCCAAGGCGTCCAAGCTCGATGTCGTCGATACCGAGACCTTTAAGGACGACTCTTCCACGAGCTTTACCAACCAGCTCACCAAGGCCAAGGAGGCCGGCGCCACGCTTATCTTTGCTCCGATCTATTACACGCCGGCGTCCGTTTTGCTCAAGAACGCCAAGGACATGGGATACGACATGACGCTTATGGGCACCGACGGCATGGACGGCCTGCTCTCCGTTGAGGGCTTCGATACCTCTCTTGCCGAGGGCGTGCTGCTCATGACCCCGTTCTCTGCTGACGATGAGAAGAACGCCGACTTCGTCAAGGCCTATAAGGACGCCTACGACGAGACGCCCAATCAGTTTGCCGCCGATGCCTATGACTGCGTCCATGCGATTGCCGAGGCTATCGATAAAGCGGGCATCGACATTACGGCTGACGGTGTCGATATTGCCGACGACCTTGCCCACGCCATGCGCAAGATCAAGATCGAGGGCCTGACGGGCGAGCTGACGTGGAACGACAAGGGCCAGGTCGAAAAGCCCGCCACAGCCTATGTGATTCAGGACGGCAAGTACATCGCCGCCTAAGTGCGCATAAAGCGCGACCGGTGAGGCCGTTTTATTCAGGGCAGGGACGCCTGTAACAGAACGGAAACATTACTTTCACACAATAAAGTGGCATTACTGCATAAAGTAATAGAAATACGCAGAATTATGGATAAACGAACAAATCCAAAGAAAAGTTGAAATAATCGCCACTTTCCTTAACTAAAGCGTCTAGTATTTTGCGAACGCCGAACACGGCGAAGGATGGCCTGTCGGGTAACCGAAACCCGACGAGATTTGAGAGGAGAGCCGCATGTCGAGCCTCACCGGTAAGTCATTGAACCCTGTTATGAATCGCAGGAGCGTTATCGCGAGCGCAGCAGGTCTGGGGGCGATGTCCATTCTAGCTGGCTGCTCCTCCAACGGCGGCGACAGCGGTTCCGCGTCGGGCGACGCTTCGTTTAAGATCGGCACCATCGGCCCGCTGACCGGCGCCAACGCGTCCTACGGCAAGTCCGTTACACAGGCTGTCGAGCTTGGCTGCAAGGATTTCTCGACTAAGGAGCTGCCGCTTGTCAGCAAGGCCGAGGACGACCAGGCGGACGGCGAGAAGGCCGTCAACGCCTTCAACACCCTGCTCGACTGGGGCATGCAGGCCCTCGTCGGTCCGACCACCACGGGTGCGTCGGTCGCCGTTGCCGCCGAGTGCGGCAACGACCCCGAGACGTTCATGATCACCCCGTCCGCGTCCTCCGAGGACGTTACCAAGGGCAAGGATTGCGTCTTCCAGGTTTGCTTTACCGACCCCAACCAAGGTGTCAACGCTGCCAAGTTCCTGGCAGAGAAGTATGCGAACGAGAAGTTCGTGCTGTTCTATAACTCCGGCGACGCCTATTCTTCGGGCATCGCAGATTCCTTTAAGGCCCAGGCCGCTAAGTCTAAGCTTGAGATTGTCGACGAGGAGACCTTTAAGGACGACTCCGCCACGAGCTTTACCAACCAGCTGACCAAGGCCAAGCAGGCAGGCGCCACCATGATCTTTGCGCCGATCTACTACACGCCGGCGTCCGTCCTGCTCAAGAACGCCAAGGACATGGGCTACGAC
>CAJJTG010000083.1 GCA_905194675.1 uncultured Collinsella sp.
CCCATCATCAAAAGTGACACACGCTACCAGTTGATGGGAGGCAGCCATGGGCTTCTTTGACAAGATGTTCGAGAAGAAAGAGTGCGCGATTTGCGGTACCGAGCTGGGACTTCTAGGTAAGACAAAAATCAATGAAGGCTACCTGTGCAAAGAGTGCGCCGGCAAGCTCTCCCCCTACTTTCACGGCTATCGCTCCAGCACCGCGGACGATATCCGCGAGCAGCTCGCCTACCGCGAGGCCAACGCCGAGCGCCTGGCGTCGTTCAATCCCACGCGCACGCTTTCTGCCGGACGCACCAATATTATGCTCGATGAGGACGCAGGCCTGCTGATCATCACCTCGCAGAGCCGCTGGCGCGACGCCAATCCCGACATCATCGAGTTCTCGCAGGTACTCGGCTGCGATATGGATATCGACGAGCATCGCACCGAGATCTATCGCGAGACCAAGGACGGCGAGCGCGAGAGCTACAACCCGCCGCGCTACGACCTGGATTACGACTTTAATCTGACCATCCACGTCAACACGCCGTACTTTACCGAGATCAACCTGCGCGTAAACGACTCCACCATCGATCAGCGCGGCTCCATCGAATACCGCGAGGCCAAGCGCCAGGCAACCGAGGTCCGCGACGCGCTGGTGCAGCTGCACCAGGAGACGCGCGACAGCGTCGTTGCCGCCAAGGCCCCCAAGACTGCGGTGACCTGCCCCTTCTGCGGTGCAACCACCATTCCCGATGCCAGTGGGCGCTGCGAATACTGCGGCGGCGCCATCGGCGCATAGCCTCCGGCACGGAAAGGACCGATCATGGCCTTCGAGAGCGTTAACTATCAGTGCCCTGCCTGCGGTGGCCCCCTGCATTTTGCAAGCGCCGAGCAAAAGCTTGTCTGCGACTACTGTGACTCACGCTTTGAAGTCGAAGAAGTCGAGGCCCTCTATCGCGAGCGCCAGGACAAGGCCGACGCCAAAGCCGATGCGGCAGCCGCAACGCCCAAGCCCGTCGCCGACGACGCGGTGCAGGAGCTCGCCCAAAACGCCGGCTACATCTGCTCGTCGTGCGGCGCCGAGCTCGTGTCCGACGGCACCGTCGCCGTCACCACCTGCCCGTACTGCGGTAACTCCGCCGTGGCGCCCGGCCAGCTCTCTGGCGACTTCTCGCCCGACCTGGTGATTCCGTTTAAGCTCGGGCACGACGACGTCACAGCCGCACTCAAGGAACACTACAAGGGCAAGATCTTGCTGCCCAAGAGCTTTGTCACCGGCAACCACATCGACGAGGTCCAAGGTGTCTACGTGCCGTTTTGGCTCTACGGCGCCCGCGTGGACGGCGAAGTGTACTTTGACGCGACCAACGAGACCGTGACCGAGGAATCCGACCGCACCGTCACGACCACCGACCACTACGATGCCTATCGCAAGGGCAATATCTCGTTTAAGCGCGTGCCCGTCGACGGATCGTCCAAGATGCCCGACGGCCACATGGACGCCATCGAGCCGTTTGACTACGACGCGCTGCGTCCGTTCTCGGTCGCATATATGCCCGGCTACATCGCCAACCGTTACGACGAGGACTGCGAGACCTGCAAGGCGCGCGCCGAGCGCCGTATGGAAGAAAGCACGATCTCGGCCCTGCGCGAGACTGTCGTCGACGAATACGACGATGCCACGGTCGAAAGCAAGCAGCTCGACTACACCTGGGAAGACAGCGACTACGCCCTGTTCCCCGTCTGGATGCTCTCCACCTCGTGGAACGGCAAGAGCTACCTGTTTGCCATGAACGGCCAGACCGGCCGCTTGGTCGGCGAGCTCCCCTGCTCCAAGCCCAAGCTCGCTATTGCCTCGGTGCTGTTCTTTGTGATCGGATTTATCCTCTCCCAGATTCTCTTTATGGGTGAGAACGCCTTCGATCCGGATTACCTCGCCTTTGATATCGAGGGCATCCTCATCAACATCGTCGCGCCGCTGATCATCGTGATTATCGGAGACGTGCTACTGGTAGGCCAGCTCAAGACGGCCAACGAGGCCACCCACGCCGACGAGTACTGCGGCGAGCTCGACCTGACCGAGAAGCACGACACCTTCAACCACACCGAGACCACCGTTGTCATGAAAGACGACAAGGACGACTAAGCAATCCGACCAATACCACCCGGCCTTTGACGAGAAAGGAAGATCACCATGGGACTCTTGAAAGCTGGATTGGGAGCTGCCGGCGGCGTCATGGCCGACCAGTGGAAGGAATTTATCTACTGCGAATCGATGCCTGCTGACGTCTTGGCCTGCAAGGGCAGCAAACGCACCGGTGGCCGCAGCTCCAACACGCGCGGCGAGGACAACGTCATCTCCAACGGCTCGGTCATCGCCGTCAACGACGGCCAGGGCATGCTCGTGGTGCAAAACGGCAAGATCATCGAAGTCGCGCTGGAGCCTGGTGAGTTCGTCTTCGATACCGGCAGCGAGCCGAGCGTCTTTAGCGGCAACCTGGGCGATTCCATCAAGGAGACCTTCGCCAATATCGGCAGCCGCTTTACCTTTGGCGGCGACGCGGGCAAGGACCAGCGTGTCTACTTCATCAACACCAAGGAGATCATCGGCAACAAGTACGGCACCGCCTCGCCTGTGCCCTTCCGCGTGGTCGATAACAACATTGGCCTGGACGTCGACATCTCCGTGCGTTGCAACGGCGAGTATTCGTACCGCATCACCAACCCGCTGCTGTTCTACACCAACGTATGCGGCAACGTGACCGATAGCTACACGCGCGACAAGATCGACAGCCAGCTTAAGTCCGAGCTGCTCACCGCCCTGCAGCCCGCCTTTGCCAAGATCTCGGAGATGGGCATCCGCTACAGCGCCATCCCCGGCCACACCACCGAGCTCGCCCGCGCGCTCAACGAGGTCCTCTCTGCCGACTGGCGTGACCTGCGCGGTGTCGAGATCGTGAGCTTTGGCGTCAACTCCATCGCAGCCTCGCAAGAAGACGAGCAGATGATCAAGGACCTGCAGAAGGCCGCCGTCATGCGCGATCCCACCATGGCGGCAGCCAACATTGCCAGCGCCCAGAGCGACGCAATGCGCGCGGCAGCCGCCAATCCCAACGGCGCGATGGCAGGCTTTATGGGCATGGGCATGGCAGGTGGCATGGGCGGCATGAACGCCAGCCAGCTGTTCGCCGCCGGCCAGGCACAGCAGCAGGCCGCCCCGCAGCCGGCTCCGGCACCCGCTCCCGCACCGGCTCCTGCCGCTGCTCCCGCGGCCGGCACATGGACCTGCAGCTGCGGCGCCACCAACACCGGCAAGTTCTGCTCCGAGTGTGGCAGTCCCGCACCCGCCCCGGCACCGGCCAAGTGGTTCTGTCCCAACTGCGGCAGCGAAAACGGCGGCAAGTTCTGCAGCAACTGCGGAACGCCCAGGCCCTAGCCCCTCTATCTGGTAATTGGCGGGGGATCCGCCACCCCCGCATTTGCTTCTATGGGTTTCGTTCGATAAAGGAGGACACCATGAAGACAACGTTCAAAAAGTCCGTACTCGCATTTCTGACATGCGTCCTTGCGCTCGCCTTTGCCCTGACGGGCTGCAGCGGCGGCGGCAAAGACCCCAAGGCCAACTTCGTCGGCAG
>CAJJTG010000084.1 GCA_905194675.1 uncultured Collinsella sp.
ATGGCACCAAGATCGTGCCGCTGGAGGTATAACCCGTGGCGCTGGTATTTGACGTCCAGCAGGCGAGCGGTAAGCCCGACGATAATCGTCGCCCTGGCACCGCGTGCCCCTTTTGTGACACGGAGGGGCTCGCCAACATCATCCAGCGCGATGGTGACTGCATCTGGCTCGAGAATAGGTTCAAGACCTTGCGCGCCACCCGTCAAACCGTGTTGATTGAATCGGCAGATCACGATGCCGACTTGGTGACCTATGAGCCGGATGAACTCCACCATGTGATGCGGTTTGCTCTGGGCTGTTGGCAGCAGATGATCGATTCCCAGCAGTACCGCAGTGTACTCATGTATAAGAACAAAGGTCCGCTTTCGGGCGGCAGCCTCGTCCATCCACACATGCAGATTGTGGGCTTGGAACAGGAGGACGGCTATGCGGCGCTGACCTTAGCAAACTTTGAAGGCATCGCTGTCTGGCAGCAGGGGAGAATCTCGGTCAACATCTCAACCGAACCGATTATGGGATTCTTTGAGGTCAACGTCTCGGCTCCACAGGGAATCGCCGCCAGCGACGACGCCCGCGACCAAGCCGAAGCGGACCTGTTTGCCGATGCGATTCAGGTGGCCCTGCGCTATATCCTGCACGAGCACCACGGCGGCCGCGCGGAGTCGTACAACTTGTTCTTCTACCACATGGACGGCCGGACCATTGCCAAGGCGCTTCCGCGTTGGGTGGTTTCGCCCTACTTTGTCGGCTATCGTTTGGCCCAGGTTAATGCCGAGACCACGCTCGATATCGATGCTGATCGCCTGCGTGCGCATCTGGAAACGCTCGTATAGCAAGACTAACACCCGCGTAACGCGGACAGTCTAGCGTCCCATGGCGTCGCGGCCGGCCTCGACGCGCTTGCGTTGGGCGGCGCGCTCCTCGCCGGTCAGTCGCTCAAAGAGATGTCCGATAACCGAGGCGAGCACCTGCTGAAACAGCGTTCCGCACATGACGGGAAACACGACTTCGCCTGGAAAGTACTGCGTGGCGATGACGGCGCCCGAAGAGATGTTACGCATGCCGCAGGTAAAGCACATGGTGGTCGTCTCGCTATACGGCAGGTGCAACGCACGGGCGACCAGAAAACCGACGACAAAGCCGCTGATGGCGAAGACCAAAATAAAGAGGGCGACTTCCAAGCGCTCAACATTCATGTGCAACACGTACTCGCTCATGGCGGTGGAGTTGGACGCGATGACCCCCATCATCATGAACTTGCAGGCGGGCGAAAGCGCGGGGGAGAGTTTCTCATGTCCCCATCCGCGCGTGAGCTCGTTGATCACGATGCCGAACACGGCAGGGATGGCGATCATAAAGGCCGTGTTCTGCATCATGCCCGGAACATCGATTGCGACGGTGGCACCCAGCAGGAGCTTCAGCGTGAGCGGAATCGTCACGGGCGAGATGACCGAGGACGTCAGGATGATGGTGAGCGCGAGCGGGCCGTTGCCGCCGAACATGCTAATCCACATAAAGGCGGTGACTGCCACGGGTACGCTGTACTCGAGCGCGATGCCGCAGACAAGGTTTGGGTTGGAACTAAAGAACAGTGAGCTCATGGCATACGCCGCGATGGGGATGAGCACGGCCGAGACAAATAACGCCAAAATCAAATGTAGGGGACGGCGGAACACCTCGGCCACCTGGTGAAAGGTGTTGCTGAGCGCACCTTGGAACGTCATAAAGGCAAACAGGGCGGGAACGATGGGCTTGAGCACGCCGATCTGCCGGGGAAAGAGCACGCCGAGCGTCACGCAAATCGGAACGATGACCTGCATGTGCCCCGCAAGAAACTTGCCCAGTCCAACCCATTGCTTCATATGCTCTTGTGACTCCCTTTGCTCGTGAATCCGTTTTGAATGGATATGCTAGACGCTCGCATGCGTCCGTGCGTCAGAAACGCTCGATTATTTCGAGGGTATTACCGCCCTCGTTTATCGAAACCGCGGCGTGCTGGACGTTGTGCGTCCGCGCTGCACGGTATAATAAATCCGTTCAACAGATCTGCCTGCCGAAGCGGGTATACACAGAGGACTCATCGCTATGAACCGTGAGAGGTATCGCGGCGACCTGCCCCTATCGGGGGTGGGCGCCTATGTCATCGCTTAAGACGACGCATCGCTGGGCAGTCGCTCGGCAAAACCCCGAGCTCGAAAAGGAGCTTTCGGCTGGCCTGGGCATACCCGGGCTGGTGGCGCGCATTATGGTTGCGCACGGCATAACATCCATCGAGGAAGGCCAGCTGTTTTTGACGCCTTCGCTCGATCGCGACTGGGCCGACCCACTCATTATTCCGGGCATGGCGGTCGTTGCCGACCGCGTCGAGCGCGCTATTCGCAACCACGAGCACATCGCGGTCTTTGGCGATTTTGACGTCGACGGCATTACGTCGACTTGTCTGTTGACCGAGGCGCTACGTTCGTTTGGCGCCAACGTCACGCCGTTTATTCCGCATCGCTTTGACGAGGGCTACGGCCTGTCGCGTGCGGCGCTCGACCGCGTCAACGAGCTCGCCCAACCCAACCTGATCGTGACCGTCGATAACGGCATTGCCGCCAAGGAGGAGGTCTCCTATCTGGAGAGCCTGGGGATCGATTTGGTGGTCACGGACCATCACGAGCCGTCCGACCAGGTGCCGCAGGGCGTGCCCCTGACCGACCCCAAGCTCGAGGACGAGGGCCCCTCGCGCGAGCTTGCCGGTGCCGGCGTGGCACTCAAGCTGGTGCAGGTCCTGGGCGAGCGTTTGGGCAAGCCGTCGTATTGGCGTTCGCTGATCGAGGTCGCGGCGCTGGGTACCGTGTCCGACATGATGCCGCTCACGCCCGAGAATCGCGCACTGGTCGCCGAGGGCATCCAGCAGATGCGCGTGACGGCCCGTCCCGGCTATATCGCGCTTGCCGCACTTGCCAAGGCCGACCTTTCTACCATTACGGCCGACGGCCTGTCGTTTTCGCTCATCCCTCGTCTGAATGCTGCCGGCCGCATGGCTGATCCCAAGCTGGCGCTCGACCTGCTGCTTGCCCGTGATCCTATCGAAGCAAGTGCACTGGCAGCCGAGCTCGAGGAAATCAATCGCCAACGCCGTGAGATCGAGGCGGAGCTCACGCGCGATGCCATGGCGAAGGTCGAGGAGACTTATGACGGCGGGCGCGCAATCGTCGTGGGCGGCGAGGGCTGGCACGAGGGCGTCAAAGGCATCGTGGCGAGCCGCTTGACCAATCGCTATCACGTGCCGGCGCTGCTGTTCTCGATCGAGGACGGTATCGCGCGCGGCTCTGGTCGCTCGGTGGGCAAAGTTAACCTGTTTGACGCCGTCGAGCGTTGTTCCGACCTGCTGATTCGTCGCGGCGGACATGCCGGTGCGGTGGGTGTGACCATCGAGGCATCCAAGCTCGATGAGTTCCGCCGCCGCCTTTCCGCCGTGCTATCGGAGCTTTCCGCCGAGGACTTTGAAGACACCGACGAGGTCGCCGCCACCGTCGACCTTTCCGAGCTGAATATCGAGACCATCGAGCAGATCTCCCGTCTTGAGCCGTTTGGCCAGGGCAACAAGGTGC
>CAJJTG010000085.1 GCA_905194675.1 uncultured Collinsella sp.
AGGCGACAGCATGACCTATATTCCGCTGCTGCCGTTTGGCCTGCGCGGTATCGACGACCCCGACTTCGATACGCTACTCGGCCGCATGTTTCATGATGGGCGCCCCGATGCAGACGCACCCACCGTTTTTGCCGCCATCAGCACGCCTGCAGACGACAACCCCAATCCCTACCTGCGCGCCTATCAGGAAGACTTTGCCGCCCGCGCGCAATGGTGTGCCCATGATCCGGCAGCCTGCTCGCATCCGGCGCATGTTGTCGAAGCTGCGGCCGATCGCAGCGCTATAGCCGGCGAACGCGTCGCCCTTGCAGCGACCATCGTCGACCCCGACGACAAGGGCTTCGATGCGCATTGGGATGTCGCCGTGGACCCGTCGAGCTATGCGGGCGCCCAAGACCTGTCGCTGTGGCAAGAATGCACGCCGGACACCACTTTCGTCGTGCCCGCCGACGCACGGCCCGGCGATCGCTTCGTGCTCACCCTCACCGTGCAGACACGCGCCGAGCGCCCCTGCAGCCGCTACGCCCAGGTCGCCATCACCGTCGCGTAGCAACCGACGGCGCCCACATTCGGCAAGGAGTGTCCCCAGGTGCCGGCACAAAAGGAACGTCCCCAAGTGCCGCCTGTTCGCCGAGCGAGGATTTTTGGACACTCAAATGACGAGAGTGGATAATCTCCCACTTTGAGCCCGCAAACAGACCAAAAACGGGAGATTATCCACTCTCATTCTGCGGGCACTCATTTAAGTACGTCCCCAATGAGTACCCCCACGGCAACGGCACCGCCGATGTTTTGGCAACGACAGCGAAAGCCCGCCAGAGCGAGCAAGGTGCCTTGAAACGAGGCGGCATTGACCTTCTGGTCATGCCGCCGAAGTTGAAAGGCAGATTGCCGCTCTGGCGGGCTTGCAGCGTCGAGCAGTTACGGCGTTTGGTAAAACGCCGTAACAAACTACCGCGTAACCCCCCTAGCTCATCATGGCATTCATCATCTCGTTGGTTGCAGAATCGTCGGCAGACCACTCGCCGTCGTCATTGCAGGAGTACTTGAAGGTGACCTTGGTGTCCTTGGTCTTAGCAGCCTTGGTCACATCGACCATAACCTGACCGGCCATCTTGTACAGCTCGTCATCGGAAGGCATCGAATCGAGCGCGGCGACCTTCTCCTGGTACTGGGTGGCAAAATCCTCAACGATCTGGTTCATGGACTTGCAGGTAATGGTGACCTCGGCAGTTGCGGTACCCTTGTCCTCGTCGACCGTCACGTCGCCGATCTTGTAGTCAAAGCCCTCGAGATAGCTCTTGGCATACTCCTTGGGATCGATGCCCAGCTGCTCGAACTCGTCGCCCGAGGCCTCTTCCAGGCCGGCAAGGAAGTCGTCGCCACCGTTCTTGACCTCGTCAAACTGCGTCGTAAGATCCTCGGTGATGAGTTCCTCAACCGAAGGGCCTCCGCAGCCGGAAAGCACAACCACGCACGCGACCAGAACAGCCATCAGGGGCGCAAACAGCAGCTTCTTCTTCATGACATTCCTCCCAACAAGCGGCACCGCGCTTCCCGGCGCGGTGCACGTCGTAACAATAAGGCCATACTAGCCGCTAACGAACACCCCGGGCAAAGCAAAAGCGCAGTCGGCTCGATTTAACGTCCGAACGGTTTACCGTTCCGCCCAACGCGCAATAAAACGTTCCGCCGCATTGTAATAAAAAAGGGCGCCCGGATAACCCGACCACCCTTGTACATCCTTATGTTGCCGCAGTTTACTTGCGGACGACCTTGACGATGGCGTCACCGGCGGCGACAGCGGAGTCGGCCTCGACGGCGAGCTCGACATCGGCAAACTCGGCGGTGTTGGACACGGCCACAACGACGCAGTCCTTGTAACCGGCAGCGGCGATCTTGGCGCGGTCGATCTTGAGCATGGGCTGGCCAGCCTTAACGACGTCGTCGGCCTTGACGAAGCCCTCGAAGCCATCACCGTTCATGTTGACGGTATCGACGCCAACGTGCACCAGGACCTCGATGCCGCTATCGGACTGCAGGCCCACGGCGTGACCCATGGTGACGGTCACCTTGCCGTCGCAGGGAGCGTAGACCAGATCGTCCTCGGGCCACACAGCGCAGCCCTTGCCCAGAACCTCGCCGCCAAAGACGGGATCGGGCACGTCGGCCATCTTGATGACCTTGCCCTTGACGGGCGAGCACAGCACGTCGGCGCCGGCAGAAGCAGAGATGGAGGACGGAGCAGCGGCAGCCGCGGGCTCAGCCTTCTTCTTGAACATGTCAAACAGACCCATACGTTTTCTCCTCTTGATTAAGCGCAACGTTATGCGCATGCCTATGGTGATTATAGTGCCAAATGGTTCAAATGCTAAGGCGAGGGCTCGAATCGAGAGCCCTTCCAAGCCCTTCCCAAAACCTTTTCCCCACTGGCACTCATATTGTCGATTAAGCCAGACCCTCGGTGCCGTTGGACTTGATGATCTTCTGGTATGCGAAGAAGCTGTCCTTGCGGCGGCGCTCGTAAGTACCGGTACCGTCGTCGTACTTATCAACGTGGATGAAGCCGTAGCGCTTGCGCATCTCGCCCGTGCCGGCGGACACCAGGTCGATGGGGCCCCACCAGGTGTAGGCAATCAGGTCGACGCCGTCGGCAATGGCCTCGCCCATGGCCTTGACGTGGCTGCGCAAGTAGGCGATACGATACGGGTCGTGGATGGAGCCGTCCTCCTCGACCTCATCGTAGGCGCCCACGCCGTTCTCGACCACCATCAGCGGAATCTCGTAGCGGGCGTAAATCTCGTTGAGGGCGATGCGCAGACCCAGCGGATCGATCTGCCAGCCCCAGTCGGTGGACTCCAGATAGGGATTCTTGCCGCCAAAGGTCATGTTGCCCTCGGTCATCTCGTGATCCTTGTGAGTGCCCACGGTGCCGGACATGTAGTAGCTAAAGGTGTAGAAATCGACCTTGCCGTCGGCGATATCCTGCAGGTCGCCGTCCTCCACCACAAGCTCAACGTCGTTCTCGGCCCAGAAGCGCTTGACATAGAACGGATACTTGCCGCGCACCTGCACGTCGGAGCAGTACCAGTTCATGGCATTCATCTCCTGCTGCGTTGCGAACACGTCGGCCGGATCGCACGTGGCGGCATAGGAAAGGATGAAGCAATCCATGTTGCCCATCTTAAACTGCGGGTAGTGCTCGTGGGCATAGCGCACGACACGGCCGCTGGCGACAAACTGGTGATGCAGGGCCTGCATACGGGCCTGCGGCGTGGTGTGGACCGCCGAAGCCGGGCCCTCAAAGCCCTGGATCATGCTGGTCCCAAAGAGATTGCCCATGTCCTGGGTGCCGCAGTTGATCTCGTTGAAGGTGAGCCAGAACTTGACCTTGTCCTGATAGCGGTCGAAGACGGTCTGGCAGTACTTCTCAAAGAAGCCGATGAGCTCGCGGCTCGCCCAGCCGTTGTACTTCTCGACCAGGTGATAGGGCATCTCGTAGTGCGACAGGGTCACGAGCGGCTCGATATTGTGGGCGCGCAGGCAGTCGAAGACGCGGTCGTAGAAGGCGAGGCCGGCCTCGTTGGGCT
>CAJJTG010000086.1 GCA_905194675.1 uncultured Collinsella sp.
ATTCAATTATACCACGGTGGCATCACCTATATGTCAATTATGGTCTAACAGAGCCACAGAAAACCCGTGCTCCTTGAAAGAATTCACAGCAGTGTCATTCAAAAGCGTTCCGTTGGTCGTAATAGAATAGGTAAAGTTTCTATTGGGGTATATTCTTTTTGAATAGTCGACCGTTTTCCATATCAGCGGCTCGTTAATCATGGGTTCCCCACCAAAAAAGACGATTGCAAGCGTTTCGTTTTCCGATGAACTTGCGACGAGGTAGTCGACCGCCTTGAAGGCTATCTCGTCTGTCATCAGCAGAGGAGACGTTCCATAATCTCCTTTACCGGCAAAACAGTAACTACAACCAAGGTTGCATGCATGTGAAACGTGGAGTTCGATGGATCTAAGTTTTCGAGGCGTGTCTTTTGTTAAGAAAGTCCGCTCAGACAATCGTTGATACTCATCAATGTCGTCTTCAAGTTCTGCTATGGTCGTTTGGTCGTAGCCTTTCGCAGCAAGTGACTTTGTTAGCAACTTCGAGTTGACCGTTCTTCCCGATGCTTCAAATATGCGAAGCGCATCTTCTGATGCTTGGTCAACCTGAAAGCAATTGCGAGTGACCTCATCGAAGCAGTAACGACGATCACTTACTGAGAAAAAATGCATACGTTCCTCAATTTCATGCTGGACTGGCACTAACCTTGTTTATTGTTACGCAGCTATAAAAAACCACCAGCGGGGATTCGGTGTGCGGCCCAATCGGACTCCCAAAAGGTTCTATTTGAGACTGGCAAGCTTTGTGTTGTTGGCACTTCGACAGCGCTCTTTATTCCAACATGGAGCCTCGCAGTTTGAGTCGACTTGCCTCTGGAAGGTCCGATCTCAACTTGATTTAGGATGAAAACAGATTACAGGCGCGCTCCTCTAGAAAGAAAGGAAACCAATCGCCGCCTTTCACCAGGAAAGTTTTTATAGCCCACCTCGAGCAAAATGAAAGATGCGAGAGCGATTGGGGAACAACGCGAATCTCCCCTTTTGGGTGGGAGCGAGCCTTCAGCCACCGGCGAACGACTCGCCCTGGTCAGAATCTGGAAGTGGTGCCGGGCCGCTTGGGCCTCCCCGGTGACTTCGCGGGGCTTACCTGCCTGACGTCGAGGAGTACATCCGCAAGATTCGTTCCCTATGCCGTTTGCTCTCACGCCCGCCTTGGTTCCAAGTCGGGCGAGCACGAGGTCGCGCCGGCGCATCCGCTGGGACTGCTGCGCGTGCAAAACGGCTACGCGGTGAGCGTCCCGCGCTGGATTCAGCCGAGTGAGGAAGGCGTCGAGATCGGCGCGCTGGCAACGGGGGAGGGCGGCATCACCGATGTGGGCGATGACGTTTCGGCTCGCCATGCCCACGTGTGGTGCGATGACCAAAATGTCTGGTACGTTGAGGACCTGTCGTCCACCAACGGAACCGTGGTGGTAAACGACGCGACGAACGTCTGCACCCAGGTCGAGCCCGGCCGCTCCGCCCAGCTCAACCCCGGTGACGAGCTCAAGCTCGGAGAATCCACAACCTACGCCATCCTCCTCGGCGCCCTCTGACTCATCTCCTAAATAAGTTGCGGTGAAATAGGGGCTGTTTAAGGCTACGGCCGGCAAAAACAGTTCCTATTTCACCGCAGCTGCCATTTGGTCCCTCGGTGACGGAAGGATCAATTTTGCCCTTGATGGTCACCCAAGGTAAACCTTTACCGCCCGCCTATATTTGCCGAAATTACACTTGACGGCGGGGTACAATAAACCCGCATGCGGATTTCCGTTGCGGGCGCTTCCCATCGCCGGGGCGTGCCCGGGAGCATCCGGCATGCGGCCTTTGCGGCGCTCGGTCATGTGCAAGACGGGTAGCTGGGCTTGTGGAGCGCGTGCAGCCCTCCTCGCCTCGGCATGCCTTCTCTCCACGCCATGTACCTGCTGCTGAGCCTGCCTGCCAGATGATTGGAAGCAACAGCGAAAATCCCATCACGCCAACATCCCGGCGATCGCCGGGGCCTGTATACCTATATGAGAGGAGAGGGGTATATGGCGCGTAAGTTTAAGTCTATGGACGGCAACGAGGCGGCCGCATATGTTTCGTATGCGTACACCGAGGTAGCGGGAATCTATCCCATTACGCCGTCCAGCCCGATGGCCGACCATGTCGACCAGTGGGCGGCCCAGGGTCGCAAGAATATCTTCGGCACCCCGGTCAAGGTCGTCGAGATGGAGTCCGAGGCAGGTGCAGCCGGTACCGTTCACGGTTCGCTGGGCGCCGGTGCTCTGACCACCACCTACACGGCTTCTCAGGGTCTGCTCCTGATGATCCCGAACATGTACAAGATCGCGGGCGAGCAGCTCCCGGGCGTCTTCCACGTCTCCGCGCGTTGCGTCGCTTCCCACGCCCTGAACATCTTTGGCGATCACTCCGACGTCATGGCCTGCCGCCAGACCGGTTTCGCCATGCTCGCCGAGGGCAACGTCCAGGAGGTCATGGACCTCTCGCCGGTGGCTCACCTTGCCGCCATCGAGGGTAAGACCCCGTTCCTTAACTTCTTCGACGGCTTCCGCACCAGCCACGAGATCCAGAAGGTCGCCATGTGGGACTACAAGGATCTGGCCGAGATGTGCGACATGGACGCCGTCCAGGCTTTCCGCGACCACGCGCTCAACCCTGAGCACCCGCACACCCGCGGCAGCCACGAGAACGGCGATATCTTCTTCCAGAACCGTGAGGCCTGCAACAAGGTCTACGACGAGCTTCCCGCCGTCGTCGAGGGCTACATGAAGAAGATCAACGAGAAGCTCGGCACCGATTACGGCCTGTTCAACTACTACGGCGCTCCCGATGCTGATCGCGTCGTCGTGTGCATGGGCTCCTTCTGCGACGTGCTCGAGGAAGTCATCGACTACCTCAACGCTCACGGCGAGAAGGTCGGCCTGGTCAAGGTTCGCCTGTTCCGCCCGTTCTCCATCAAGCACTTTGTGGACGTTCTCCCCGAGACCGTCCAGAAGATCGCCGTCATGGACCGTACCAAGGAGCCGGGTTCCATCGGCGAGCCGCTCTACCAGGACGTCGTCTCCGCTCTCTACGAGGCCGGCAAGACGGGCATCAAGGTCGTCGGCGGCCGTTATGGCCTGGGCAGCAAGGACACGCCTCCCGCGTCCGCGTTCGCTGTCTTCGAGGAGCTCAAGAAGGACGAGCCCAAGCGCGAGTTCACCATCGGCATTGTCGATGACGTGACCAACCTGAGCCTGCCCGAGGCCGAGGATGCGCCCAACACCGCAGCCCCCGGCACCATCGAGTGCAAGTTCTGGGGTCTGGGTGGCGACGGTACCGTCGGCGCCAACAAGAACTCGATCAAGATCATCGGCGACCACACCGACAAGTACGTCCAGGCCTACTTCCAGTACGACTCCAAGA
>CAJJTG010000087.1 GCA_905194675.1 uncultured Collinsella sp.
ACGCCCAGCTGCTCGGCTTTGGTGAGCTTGGAGCCCGCTTTGGGGCCGGCAACCAGATAGCTCGTCTTCTTGGACACGCTGCCCGAGACCTTGGCGCCGAGCACCTTGAGCGCCGCGCCTGCCTCGTCGCGGGTGCGGTTGACGAGCGTGCCGGTGAGCACGAAGGTCAGACCCGCGAGCGGTTGTGCATCGGCGAGCTCGCCCGCCACGCCCGCGTCGGCTGCGGCTTGTGCATGCGCGGCGCCCAAGTCGACCTCGAGCGACAGACCCGCCTGGCGCAAACGCTCCAGCACGGCAAGGTTTTCGGGCACGGCCAGGAACTGCTTGACGCTCGCCGCAATCTTGGGACCGATGCCCTCGCACTCGGCGATGTCCTCTTCACTCGCCAAGATGAGCTTATCAATCGACAGGAATCGCTCGGCGATGACCTCGCCCACGCTCTTGCCCACGTGGCGGATGCCCAGGGCAAACAGCACGCGACCGAGCGGCTGGCTCTTGGACTTGTTGAGCTCGGCGATGATTTTCTCGGCCGTCTTGAGGCCCACCGGGATGGGGTCGCCCTTCTTGACGCCCTTTTTGCTGTTGGAGCTAGCGTACACGCGCCCTGTGTCCAGGCCTGCGATGTCGTCGACCGTGAGCTGGTAGAAGTCCGCGACATCGTGGATCAGGCCGGCAGCGATCATCTTGTCGACGATCTCGTCGCCCAGGCCGTCGACGTCCATGCAGCCGCGGCTTACCCAGTGAAGCAGGCGCTCCTTGAGCTGTGCGGGACAGTCGATGGACACGCAGCGGTAGGCAACCTCGCCATCCTCGTGGACCACGGGGCTACCGCACACGGGGCAGACCTCGGGCATGTGCCAGTCGACCGAATCGGCCGGGCGTTTATCGAGCACCGGACCTACGACCTCGGGAATCACGTCGCCCGCCTTGTGCACGATGATAGTGTCGCCCTCGCGCACGTTTTTGCGACGGATCTCGTCGATGTTGTGCAGCGTGGCGCGCGCGATGGTGGAGCCGGCAACCGTCACCGGGTCGAACTCGGCGACCGGTGTGAGCACACCGGTGCGGCCCACCTGGATGCGAATCTCGCGCAGGACGGTCTGCTTTTCCTCGGGCGGGAACTTAAAGGCGATGGCCCAGCGCGGTGCGCGGGCGGTAAAGCCCAGGTCGAGCTGCTGCTGGAAGCTGTCGACCTTTACGACCACGCCGTCGATGTCGTAGTCCAGGTCACCGCGGTGTTCGAGCGCCTGGGCACAGAACTCGTGGACCTCGGCGGGTGTGGCACAGCGAGCCACGTTAGGGTTGACGCTAAAGCCGGCGCTACGCAGCCAATCGAGGAACTCGCGCTGGCTGTGGACGTGCAGCGGATCGGTATCGGCGATGGCATAGATAAAGGTAGCGAGATCGCGGCGCGCCGTGACCTTGGGGTCCTTTTGGCGCAGGCTGCCGGCGGCAGCGTTGCGCGGGTTGGCGAAGGGGTCGCGCCCCTCGGCATCGGCCTCGTCGTTCAGGCGCACAAAGCTGCCCTTGGGCATATAGACCTCGCCACGGACCTCGATGGTGCGCTCGCGGTCGGCGCCCATGTGGGCGAGCGCCGGCTCGGACAGGTGCATGGGCACATCCTTGATGGTACGGACGTTGAGCGACACGTCCTCGCCCGTGGTGCCATCGCCGCGTGTGGCTGCGCGTACGAAGGTGCCGTTTTGGTAGGTAAGCGCCACGCCCAGGCCGTCGATCTTAAGCTCGCAGGTATAGGTGACGCTGCCGGCACCGAGCGCATCCTCGGTGCGCTGGAGCCACGCGTCGAGTTCGTCCAGATCCATGGCATCGTCCATGGAATACATGCGCGCCATATGCGTGACCGGCGTAAACTGCTCGCTCACGTACCCGCCCACGCGCTGGGTATAGCTGTCGGGCGTCACCAGGTCGGGGTAGGTGGCCTCAATTTCCTGCAGCTCAACGAGCATCTTGTCAAAGGCGGCGTCCGTGATCTCGGGCGCATCGAGCATGTAGTAGCGATAGGCGTGGTAATCGAGCTCGTGGCGCAGCTCGGCCGCACGCGCTGCCGCCTGGGCACGGGCATCGGCCGGTACGGCGGTATCCGTGCTCGCGGGCGTTTCGGTATCGATGTCCACGCCGTCACCAAACAGGCTCGATTGCTCCATAGCGGCACTCCTTCGCTCGATTTCAAACGGATACTAGAGTACCACCGGTCGCAATGAGGCCGAATAGCGGTCTCGAACCGCACCGAATCGGCAGCCGCCAGACTGGGGTGGATCGCGCGATCAAACCATGCCCCTGTCAGTTCCAAATGATCCGTTTTCCTCCGTCCCCAACGGATCAATAAGAAAAAAGGGCTGTCCCACGTTGATGGGACAGCCCCCTGGCCTCGATATGTGCGAAACGGCTCGCTAGTAACCCTGACCGTAGCCTTGACCCTGGCCCTGCTGGCCCAGCAGCTCCTCCAGGTACTGGCGCAGCTGTTCGTCGGTAATACCGCCGTTGCCGGTGTCGGTCGCGCTGTCGTCCTGCTGCTGGTTCTGCAGCTCCTCGTCGGAGCCCAGCTCGACGGTAACCTTCTTCTCTTCCTTGCCGCGCATGAGCGTGATCTCGACCTTCTCGCCCACCTCGTGGCTGCGCAGCGCGATGATCAGGCCATCGGCGCTCGAAATCTCATCGTCGCCCAGCTTGGTAATGACATCGCCCTCTTGGATGCCGGCCTTGGCGGCAGGACCGTCCTCGACGACGCTTGCCACGTACGCGCCGCTATCGGTGCTCAGCTTGTTAGTGCGAGCATTGAGCGCGTTGACGCTCGAAAGCGTGGCGCCCAGGTACGGATGAACCGGCGTCTTGCCGTCGATGATCTGGTCGGCAATGTTCTTGGCATAGTTAACGGGAATGGCAAAGCCCACGCCCGAGCTGGAGCCCGAGTAGCTCTCGATGAGCGAGTTGATACCCACCAGCTCACCGTTGTCGTTAACGAGCGCGCCGCCGGAGTTGCCCGGGTTGATGGCGGCATCGGTCTGGATCATGTTGGCATAGATGGTGTTACCGTTGGTAGAGCTCATGGCCGTGGAGCGATACAGCGCCGACACGATACCCGTGGAGACAGACTGCTCGTTGCCGAACGGCGAGCCGATCGCCATGACCCACTCGCCCACGTTGAGCTTGGAAGAGTCGCCGATCTCGATCGGCGTGAGCTTAGAGGCGTCAGCATCCTTGAGCTTGATGACGGCTAGGTCGCTCGAAGCATCGTTGCCCACGAACTCGGCCTCGTAGGTGGTGCCGTCGTCCATGGTCACCACGTACTGGTCATAGCCATCGACCACGTGGTTGTTGGTGAGGATGTGGCCCTCGGTATCGAGCACAACGCCCGAACCGACGCTGCCCGAGC
>CAJJTG010000088.1 GCA_905194675.1 uncultured Collinsella sp.
GGGCTCATAACCCGGAGGTCGTAGGTTCAAATCCTGCCCCCGCGACCAAGAACTTTAGCAGCCCAGAGGCCTTGTTCCTCTGGGCTGTTTTCTTTTACACAAGGGATGCGGTCAAGACTTCCGAGCGAAATATGAGCAGATTGCAACGACCGCCAAGGCAAAACGGATGCCAATAAAACTAAAACGGAGGTGCAGGCGTTTGCCGGGGCTCTCTCCGGCAAGGGCACATCCAAGGGCCTGTTCATCACCACGGCCCGGTTCTCCAAGGAGGCGCGCAGGTATGCCGAGGGCCTTCTGGGCCAGACGGTCGTTCTCGTCGACGGGCCTGCCCTGGCCTGCCTCATGATTAACTACGGAGTCGGCGTGAGCACGAGGCAGGTGTACGAGATCAGGGCCGTGGACACGGACTTCTTCGAAGAGTGAGCGATGCTGAGCGTCTCATAATGTCGTCCGAAGGTTACCGTCGTATCTCGGACATGGTCTGCCTCGAAGTTGAAATCGCAGCGTGTGACCTCAACTTGTCATTCGCTAGAGCTGGCCTGAATTCTTTAGGGTTTGCGGCAGGGCGTTGGATAACGCTCAAGCCGTTTGATGCTCATCGAGGAGCTTTAGCTTCTCGATGAGCATCTTCGTCAGCTCCTCGTCTTGGATGAGGTCTATGCCGAAGCACTTCTTTCCCGCGTCCTTGAGGGATGCGCCGATGTGATACGCGGTCGCACCGTCGAGGATAAGGAAGCGGTCGTGGAACGTTCTGGTGCGGCGGACGGTGAGCTGCGGGTACTGTGCGTTGAACACGTCGACATCGCCTTGCGTGAGCCGGTTGCCGGACGTGTAGACGGTCACCGCGACGCCTTTGCGCTTCTTTGCGAGGATGTTCAGGGTGTGGACATCTACGTAGCCATCCACGAGGGAGATTTCGCGCTCGGCGCGGCCCACGAGATCTGTCAGCAGGCTGAAGGCGTCGAACATCTGCCCGGCGAAGAAGATCCGCTGGGGTTTCTCGACCTCGCCTTCGAGCAGGCGGAACACCTGGTTGAAACGCTCGTTGGTCGATTGCTGAAACGCCGCCTGACTCAACTCGACGCCGCGCAGCCGCTCAAACAGGGTGGCATTTTCGGCGAGGAGGTGGCGCATGGCGACAAACGCCCTCATGATACTGATACTGGCCTGCACCGCCACTTCGCTGCGTAGCACGCCGGACAGCATGGCTATGCCCTGCTCGGTATAGGCATAGGGGAGGTAACGTCGCCCGCCGCGGCCCTCCATGGTCTTTGAGGTTCCAATTTGGCACCTCAAAGACTCGTCCTCCTCCTTGGTCAGTTGAAAACGGAAGTCCTCGGGGAATCTGTCGGCGTTGCGTGCGGCGGCGCGGTTGAGATTCTTTGTCTCTACCTCGTATAACCGAGCGAGATCGGTGTCGAGCATGATTTGCTGCCCACGGACGGTATGGATTAGGGGCTCTATGTTTGCGGAATCGGCCAGGGCTATCGGCGCGCTCGTTTCGACCGATTCGTCCTCGGCATCAAAATCGCTCATGGTTCCTCGATTCAAAGATGGGGACGCTCCTGCGTCGAAAGCATTTTATCATCCTGGGCTTTGTCGCCTGCCGGTCCAGCGGCGATGACCCCTGACGTTAGGGAGGGAGTGTGCTTCGTCGTGGCGACGTCTGCCCTAAGCCTCCCTCGCCATGACGGTGATCCGGCTCCCGTCGATGGTGATGGGCGCGCCCGCCCCGCGCTGGATCTCCAGGAGATCGGCGGCTTCGCGGTCGTTCCCTCCCATCATGCGCGCGTACACGTCCATCGTCATGCTCGACACCTCGTGGCCGAACCTCCCCTGCACGCTCTTCGGGTCGATGCCGTTGCCGATCAGGAAGGTGGCCTGCGTATGCCTCAGCTCGTGGAAATCGTAGCCGACGTAGCGCCTCCGCTTGCGGCCGCCCTCCTCGGCCTCCTCCATCCTGCGAGACCGTGCTCGATGAAGTGGCCCTTCTGCCACGTCGAGAAGTTGTCGGGGTCGTGGAAGCCGAAGTCGCTGTCCGAGCACACCGGGGTGTTCGGGGTCTGGGAGAGGCCCTGAACCTGCATCCGCCTCGCCTTCGAGCGGGCGGAATATCCGGTCGAAGCGCTCGTCGGTCGAATAGAGTGGTCGGTCTATTTCGCACCTTTGTCGCAGTAATGTCGCACCTCTGTCGCAGTAATGTCGCACCTTGGCCGCGGTGGCATCGATGACCCAAGGGGTTACCCCTTTGTCGCTCCCCATGGCTAACTAATGCCGGCGTGCACCGGCGCGGCGTGAATTAGGGAACTCTGCTGTGGGGTTGGGAACCTTTACTGGGGGCTGCCGTTGGCCAAATCCCATCCCGGACATGACGGTCCCGTTTCCGGACATTCGCGGACAATGTCCGGAAACGGGCTAAAAATGTCCGGAAAAGGGATGAAATGTCCGGAATTGCGGGGTTGGCCCACGCCCGGGCTGCCGTGGCGCGGTCCTCGGTATGACGGCGGGGCGATGCCGTCGGCCTGTCCGCTTTTCCACTCGGGCTTCTGGTCTCTAGCCTCTCAAACAAAATCTCGATCTGTAACAGGTGGGCCCGATTTGGGTGGCTAGATGTTACAGATCGAGACGGGCCAGCGCGCCGGTTTCCGTTTATCTAAATCTGTAACACGAGGGACGGATTTTGCCGAGTAGCTGTTACAGATTTAGATCTTCCGGCAGCACGGTTCGGTTTGTCTCAATCTGTAACATCTAGGGTCATTTTTGGTCTGTAGGTGTTACAGATCGAGATTTTCCGACGGAACGCTTCCGTTTGTCTTGATCTGTAACAGGTAGACCCCGGTTTTGCTGAGTAACTGTTACAGATTGAGACAAACCGACGGGTCGCCCCGCCCCATCCACCTGCCGCTACCTGCTGTCTGCCGATTTCCGTTGCGCCACTGTGCTCCCATGCCATATCCTCTAGACAACTACGCGGCAACATCGCCGCCGCGCCTACAAG
>CAJJTG010000089.1 GCA_905194675.1 uncultured Collinsella sp.
GCCGGCTTTGTGCCCGACGTCCTCGACACCCAGGTCTATGACGAGATCATCCCCGTCGAGAACGACGATGCCTTTGCCACCGGCCGCGCCGTGGGCCACAAGGAAGGCGTGCTCGTGGGCATTTCGTCCGGCGCCGCCGTCTGGGCCGCTCTGCAGCTGGCCAAGCGCCCCGAGAACGAAGGCAAGACCATCGTGGCGCTGCTCGCCGACACCGGCGAGCGCTACCTGTCCACGGCGCTCTTCCAGGACTAGAGCTTCTCGTTCTTAGAACGAGTCCAAGGCACGCCGGTCTCCCCTCTCTTCTGGCAGCCTGAGCTCATCCCAACAGGGTGTCCCACAGGACGCCCGAACTTGCTACAATGTCTGCGGCGCGGAACCAGCCTCCCGCGCCGCTTTTCTTTTTTGGCCACATGCCACCAAGGAGAACCTCCCCATGCACAACAAGCGCGTGCTCGTCGCCATGAGCGGCGGCGTCGATTCCAGCGTGACCGCGTATCTGCTTAAAAGTCAGGGTTACGAATGTGTCGGTGCCACCATGCGCCTCACCTGCCCCGCGCCCGATCCCGCCACGGGCATGAGTAAGGTCGACCGCGACATCGCCGATGCAAGGGCCGTCGCCGAGCGCCTGGGGATACCCCATCACGTGCTCGACTTGCAGCAAACCTTCGACCGCAACGTTGTCGAGCGTTTTATGAACGCCTACCAGGAAGGGCTGACGCCCAACCCGTGCATCATCTGCAACCGCCACATTAAGTTTGGCGCGCTGCTCGATGCGGCGCTCGATATGGGCTGTGACTACATCGCAACGGGACATTACGCAAAGACGAGCCAGGCGCCCGATGGCACCTGGCAGCTGCACCGCGGCGAAGACCTCAAAAAGGACCAGAGTTACTTTTTGTATTCGCTCACGCAGGAGCGGCTGTCGCGTACGATCTTTCCGCTGGCAGGCCTGGACAAGGAGCACGACGTGCGCCGCATTGCCGCCGAGCAGGGCTTTGCCAACGCCAAAAAGGCAGAAAGCGAGGACATCTGCTTTATTCCTGACGGCGACTACGCGGGCTATATCGAGCGTCGGTGCGGACATCCCGCTGCACCGGGCAACATTGTGTGGCGCGACGGCAGCGTGGTCGGACGCCACAACGGCGCGCTGCGCTACACCATCGGCCAGCGCAAGGGCCTGGGCGTCGCGATGGCACATCCCGTGTACGTAACGGGCGTCGATGCCGCCAACAACATTGTGCATCTGGGCGAGGCAGAGGACCTGACGGCCACGGCGCTCACGGCCAACGACTGGATTTGGAGCGCCCCTGCCGACCACATGGAGGCCGAGCTGGATGCCGGCGGCATTCGCGTGGGCGCCAAGTACCGCTACCGTCAGAAAGACCAGGCAGCGACCCTTACGCGCGGCGAAGACGGGCAAATGTTGCTGACCTTTGACGAGCCGCAGCGCGCCATCGCCCCCGGACAGGCCGTTGTTATATACCGCGGCGACATCGTCCTGGGCGGCGGCACCGTGACCGGCGCGCTTAAGTAGCCGCGGGTTTATCGCTGCACGTGTCGAAGTACCTCAACAGCGGCACCAACCTCGATTACGCGACGCTCAAGGCCGCGGTGAATGGCCTCGAGTCGACCCTCCGCCGTCGCCCACTCGCTCTGCGAAAGAATCTCGATCGCTTCATCAACAAATCCGTTGAGCCGCGATGAATCGAACCAATCGAGCAAATCCGCAAGCGCCAGCTGGACGGAAGGGTCGGGCCCAAACGGCTTAGCGGAAAACCCAAACTCCCCAGCTGCGAGCACGGCAGTTGGTACGTTGTACCACAGGCAGTTGCCGCTATCGAACAGCGGAGCAGGTTTTATCTCCAGGGTGTCGACATTGCGGATGATGCCGAAGTTTCGCCAATGGCGGTCGCTGTTGGCCAAAAGGGCATCGCAGACAATCATCTGCGACATAGACCTTCTCACAGCGGCCTCATCGACACCATGCTTGCCGAGGTAGCAACAGTATCGATCGTATGTCGAGTTTCCCCGCTGGCTACCAAATGCGCCCTTAACGTAAACAGCCGGAACATATTCCTCGCGGCCGTCAAGAAAGTCGTCGCACAGACACACAGGGCCATCGAACATCCGCTCAACCGTATAAGGAACAAACTCGCCCTCCGACAGCAAGCGACGATGCAGAGCCGTTGCAACCGCTTCGTTAAAGGGACGCTGATCGTCCATCCCGCACCCTTTAGCCAAAACGCGAATGCCGTTTCGGATCATCCACGATTTAGGGAGCTCGCCCTCGGACGTGTTATCCGGATTATTTAGACCGATGCCTTCCAGCCAACCCGAACGCTCTTCGGGCGCCGATCGCTCAAATTCGTTCTCAAAGTAATTGATGCTTTGCCATTTGAGTTCGGCGCAATCGGCCGGCCGCAGCCAATAACAATCCGAAAGCGATAAGCCCAGGCACCGAACCGGAACCTCGATGCCACTGGCAATTCCCAGTTCACGATAGCGCGAGACGAGTCCAGGGCGAACGTCAGGCACCGACCGATGGCTCCACCACACGTTGAGCTCCCGTTTATTCACCGTAGGAGAAGAGCTCGAGCATGTGCCAAACGGCATTCGTTGCGCATCGAGGACCTCGGCGATTTCGAAGGGAAACTCACGCGTCGGATCAAATGAGACATGCGCGACCTCATGGTCGGCCGACATCAGCGTAAACTTGCGTCCCACATCGGCCGCAGGACGGCGTCCTCGCTTGCGGACCTTTTGGTAGGCGGTCGCAGAATTGTACTCGACCATCTTCCGGCCGCCCACAATATCGCACACAAGCGTCCCCGATGCGGCAAGTTGCGATATGCGGGCTTTCGTAACGCCCAACAGGCGGGCGGCATCACCCATAGATAAGTACTCAGACGTATCCATACACCGCATCACCTCGTTAAGTAATTTAC
>CAJJTG010000090.1 GCA_905194675.1 uncultured Collinsella sp.
TCGTCAACATCGCCCGTACCAAGAACCTGGGCAACCAGCGTTCCTCGACCTCCGATATTTCCGTGCAGCTGGTGCCGCCCCGCACCTTCTCGCTGGAGGAGGCGCTGGAGTACATCGCCGATGACGAGCTGGTGGAGATCACTCCCAAGAATATTCGCCTGCGCAAGCGTCTGCTCAATGCCACCGACCGCAAGAAGGCCGCCGTCCGTGCCGGTCAGGTCAACAAATAAGCGCTGGGGCTTATAACCGCCAATAAGAAAGGGCGTCGACCGCGATGGTCGGCGCCCTTTTTGGTGCAAGGGGGACAGGTTCGCTTGCACCACCACAAAGGTGCCTGTCCCCTTTGTGGTGGTTGGCAGCTAGGCGGTGGGGAGTTCCGGCGTATTAGCCGGCTGTTGCGACTTGAGGTGAGCGTTGCGCCAGATGATCTGGATAACATAGCCGAGCGTGAAGACAAAGGCCACGCCGCTGATGAAATCGCCTACGAGGGGGATTGCCGTAAGTGCACCTGCGATCACGCCGCCGGCGGCCGCCATGGCGTAGCGGTTCTGGCTGTGTCCGACCATGCGCGCGATCGCGCACCCTGCAAAGGCACTCGACACCAGCGCGATGCCAATAACACCGCACATGAGGGCTCCGGCAAGCGACAGACCAGCGATAGAGATAATTAGCAGTAGGACGGCGGGGACGATAGCAATCGTGCCCAGAAGACCGCTCACCCACAGGGGCATGGGGCGCTGGTGGAGCATGCCGGCGGCGCTGGCGGTTGCGCGCGGAAAGACGAGTTCGAGCAGTAGGGCGACAAAGCAGGCCGAGAGTGCCGCGGCGACGATACCGCCGATGACATCGTTAACGGTGGAAGTATCCTCGCTCTCGGTGCGGTCGATCTTGAGCGCGCCGACCTCGGCTCCCGCGGCGCGCTCGGGGTCCTCGGAGACGTGCGCGTTCACGGTGCCGGTGATGTGGGCGTTCTTGCCCAGGATGAGCTTATCGGCCCAAACCTCGACATCGCCCTCGACGGTGCCATCGATAGTCACCGTATCGCCCGCAAGCGCTGCCGACTTGGTAGAGCCGCGCAGGGCAACCGTCTCGCCTATCGCATAGAAACAGTTGGTGGTGCTGTCGGAATTGAGCACGACATGCTGGCCGGCAACGGTCACGCTGCCATCAACCGTAGTCTTGGCAATGTCGATGGTGCGCGCCGCCAAGCGGACGGCGCCGCCCACCGTGCAGTCGCGGATGGAGAGGCTCTCGCCTGCTGCAATTATGTCGCGGCCGATGGACGCATCGTCCAAGTTGAGGGCCTGACCTGCCCAGTACAGGTCACCTTCGACGCCGGACGAATTGGCGTCATTGTCGGTCGCAAGTACGTTGCCTGCGGTGTCTGTGCCGGCGAACGACGCCGTGGGAAGTGCGGTGACCGCTAGGGCGACGAGCGCGAATAGGATCGTGATGCGGACCCACGCTTTACGGCGCTGGGTCGACGGGAATTGATTACAGGGCATAGTGAATCCTTCGTCAGATGCTCGACATACACCTAACAGGGTACCCAACGCGTGGGCGCTCTAAAAGAACCTCTCGGTTGCATTTCGAAGGGTCGTGCCGTGCTGTTTACTTTTTACGGTGCAAGAAGCGCGCGATATCTTCTTCGGTGGGGCTTTTGATGTCAAAGCGCAGCGAGAGCCAGCGCAGACCCATGGTCACGACAACGCATACGACCAGCGCGGCGACATTGCTCATAATGCCGCTCATAACGAGACACACATAGCTTGTCGATCCGGCGATGGCGGCGATGGCATAAAAGTTAGTACGTTGGAAAATGCCCGGAACCACGCCCATAAAGCCGTCGCGCAACATGCCGCCGCCCACCGCGGTGAAAAAGCCCATCATGATGCACACCGCCGGTGCAAAGCCGTAGACCAGCGCCTTGTCTGCTCCAGTGGCGGCGTAGATGCCGACCGAGATGATGTCGAGCAGGGGAATGAGTTTTTCGGGCTTGTCGACGATTGCCGGGAAAATATAGATGATGGCTGCCGTGGCAATGGAAAGCGGCAGCGCCATTGGCTGGTTGAGGATGTAGACGTTGCCCACCTGCAGCGTCATGTCGCGTAAAAGACCGCCGCCCAAGCCACAGACCACGGCAAGCGCGACCGCGCCCACCAGATCGAGCTTGTGCTCGCGCGCGACCAACACGCCCGAGATTGAAGCCGCGACGACGGCGAACATTTCGAGCCAAAACGGGATGGCGACCATGGCATCTGTGGCGTGTGAGGTAACGGTCATAGCGGCGACGACGGGCAAGATGGGGTCCTTTTGGTTGCGGGTTTAGACAATGCCCGTACATAGTACATGGTTGGCGGGCGTGGTGATCCTATTGCTCGGTAAACGGTCGGGACTGGGTGGGGGCGTAGGTTCCATGTTTGGGGATCTGGGTCGATGCTGAACGCGATGGGGGCGTGGCTGAATAGGAGGGATGTCCAAATTTTGAGCAGCGCTCAAAATTTATCCGGTCGGCTTACGCCGACCGCGCTGCGCTAAAAACGCGCCACTGGCGCGTTTTCTTTACGCTTTGCGCCCTGGCGGGTTCGAATCCCTCCTCCTCCGCCGTATTTGCTTGTAAGGGACTCTAAACAAAAAAGCCCCCGTTTTCGGGAGCTTTCTCAACCAAAATGGCGGAGGAGGAGGGATTCGAACCCTCGTGACCT
>CAJJTG010000091.1 GCA_905194675.1 uncultured Collinsella sp.
GGCATCGTGTTCGGCGCAGTGCAGCTTCTTGGCAAACTGAAGCATGAGCACGTTAAGTCCATAGCCCGTGGCGCGCAGCGCGAGCCCCAGCGCAGCCGTCGTCTTGCCCTTGCCGTCGCCCGTATAGATCTGAACCTTGCCGACTTCGAGTGATGCCATCTCTATCCTTTCGTGCCCGGCGTCGGTTTATCGCCGGCCGGGTTGGGTATTCTAGTTAGCATTATCAACCCCAGTAGATGGAGTTCAAGCAGATGGAGATGGATGACAACAAACGTAGACGGAATATGATCCTCTACGTGCTCATCGCCTTCGTCGTCTACCTCGTGCTCTCGACCGTTCTGTTCCCTAACATCGGTCACACGCAGCAGATTACGAAGACCGATTACTCGACGTTTGTCAAAGCGCTCGATAAGAAGAGTGTCGACAAGGTCGAGTACAACACGGACGATTACACGATTTATTACACCAAGAAGGGCGAGGACGAGAACATCGCCTATAAGACGACCGGTGTGCCGAACGATGCGGGCTTCACCAATCGCGTGCTTGAGTCTGGCGCTTCGCTGGAGTCGGTCGTTCCCGATAAAAACTCGGGTTTGATGACCTACTACCTGCTCACACTCATTCTTCCCATGGCGATTTTCTTCCTCATCGGTTGGTGGCTCAACCGCCGCATGAAGAAGGCTATGGGCGATGACGGCCCGTCGATGAACTTTGGCGGCGGCGGTTTTGGCGGCGGCGGACTGGGTAAGTCCGGCGCGCGCGTGATCGCCTCCAAGGACGTGGGCGTGACCTTTAAGGACGTCGCCGGCCAGGAAGAGGCCAAGGAGTCTCTCAAGGAGGTCGTCGACTTTCTGGAGAAGCCGCAGCGCTACGAGGAGATCGGCGCCAAGCTGCCGCGCGGTGCTCTCCTTGTTGGCCCTCCGGGTACCGGTAAGACCCTGCTTGCTAAGGCTGTTGCCGGCGAGGCGGGCGTGCCGTTCTTTAGCATTTCGGGCTCTGAGTTCGTTGAGATGTTTGTTGGTCGCGGCGCTGCTAAGGTGCGTGACCTGTTTAAGCAGGCCAAGGAAAAGGCCCCTTGTATCGTCTTTATCGATGAGATCGATACCATCGGTAAGAAGCGCGATGGCGGCGGCTTTAGCGGCAACGACGAGCGCGAGCAGACGCTCAATCAGTTGCTGACCGAGATGGATGGCTTCGATAACCACAAGGGTATCGTTGTCCTTGCCGCAACCAACCGCCCCGACAGTCTCGATCCCGCTCTACTGCGCCCCGGTCGTTTTGACCGCCGCATCCCCGTCGAGTTGCCCGATCTGACCGGTCGCAAGAATATCCTTGAACTGCACGCCAAGAGCGTGAAGACGCAGCCGCCGATCGACCTGACCGCGATCGCCCGCGCCACGCCTGGCGCCTCGGGTGCCGACCTGGCCAACATCATCAACGAGGGCGCCCTGCGCGCCGTCCGCGAGGGTCGCAAGCGCGCGACTCAGGATGACTTTGAGGAGTCGGTGGAGGTCGTCATCGCCGGCCAGCAGCGTAAGTCCACGGTGCTGTCCGATCACGAGAAACAGGTCGTGTCCTATCACGAGATCGGCCATGCCATCGTTGCCGCCCGCCAGAAGGGTTCTGCGCCGGTTACGAAGATCACCATCGTGCCGCGTACGAGCGGTGCTCTGGGCTACACCATGCAGGTCGAGGAGGACGAGCGCTTCCTGACCACGCGCCAGGAGGTCTTGGACAAGCTCGCCGTCTATTGCGGCGGACGTGCTGCCGAGGAGCTCATCTTTGGTGAGATGACGACCGGCGCTGCCAACGATATCGAGCAGGCCACCAAGCTCGCTCGCAACATGGTGACGCGCTTTGGTATGTCGGAAGAGTTTGGCATGATGGCGCTCGGTACCGTTCAGAATGCCTACCTCAACCAGGACACGTCGCTCACCTGTGCCCCCGGTACGGCCGAGCGCGTCGACGCGATCGTCGCCAAGCTGATTGAGGATGCGCACGACCGCGCCCTGCAGATCCTCAAGGAGAACAAGTTTAAGCTCCATGAGCTGGCTCGTTATCTGTACAAGAAGGAGACGATCACGGGCGAGGAGTTCATGAATCTCCTCACGCGCGAGAATCCACTGATGCCAAAGCAGCAGTAAAGCCGCGGCCGAGCCAGTAAACGCCGACGCCCCATTTGAGCAGCTTTCTCAAATGGGGCGTTTTGCTTGAGAGGGATGGAAATGAAGATCGTGGT
>CAJJTG010000092.1 GCA_905194675.1 uncultured Collinsella sp.
AGGAGATATATTGCCAGACCGGAGGGGCGCCGGGGGCGGGAATCTGGGCGTACACATTTCCTACACAGTTTGTAATTCTCAGCTGTATTTAGCAGTAATAAAGAGGGGACCTCGTTTCCGAGATCCCCTCCTTCGTCTATCTATAGACTTAGGCTTTCAAAGCCTTAGGCCAACAGCTTGCGACCGGACTCCTCAATCGCGTCAAGTGCTGCATCAGCCTCGGCGGCATCCGCGCCCTTTGCGAAGATGTACAGCTTGATCTTGGGCTCGGTGCCAGAAGGACGGACGATACCCTTGTTGCCACCCTCGAGATCGAACTCAATGACGTTAGCCTTCGGCAGGCCGTTCACGCAGGTGTTGTAATCCACGACGGCCTCAATCTTGGAACCGGCGAGCTCCGCGGGCGGGTTCTCGCGCAGACCGGCCATGATGCCGGCCATCTTTGCCGCACCCTCAGCGCCCGGATAGCTCAGCGAAATCGTCTTGTTGTGATAGTAGCCATACTTCTCGTACAGCTCGTGCATCGCATCGGCAAGGTTCTTACCCTGGAGCTTGTAATACTGCGCCATCTGGCAAATCAGAAGTGAAGTGCTCACGGCGTCCTTGTCGCGCACGTGGTCGCCGGCCAGATAGCCGTAGCTCTCCTCGAAACCAAAGATAAAGCGATCGACCTCGCCAGCATCGGAAAGAGAAGTAATGATGTCGCCGATGTACTTGAAGCCCGTCAGGCAGCGGCGGAGCTCAAAACCGTACTCGTCGGCCAGAGCGTCAACCATGGCGGAAGAAACGATAGTAGTAACGGCAACCTTCTTAGTGAGGTCCTCACCGCAGGCAGCACGGGTCTTGCAGATATAGTCGAGCAGCAGAACGCCCATCTCATTGCCGGTCAGTAGCAGATAGTCATCGCCATTTTTAACGGCAACGCCAACACGATCGGCGTCGGGATCGGTTGCAAGCAGCAAATCAGGGTGAACCTGCTCGCAGAGATCGATACCCTTCTGCATGGCCTGACGGATCTCGGGGTTAGGATACGGGCAGGTCGGGAAATCGCCGTTAGGCTCCTTCTGCTCGGGAACAACCGTGACATCGGTGATGCCAGCGCGCTCGAGCACCGTGGTAACGGGAATGAGGCCGGTACCATTCAGCGGCGTATAGACAAGCTTGAGCGGCGCGCCGGCAATTTCCTCGGCAGAAAGGTTGGTCACGCCACGCGCGAGAACGGCGTCGTAATAACGCTCGAGGCATGAGCCTTCGATCCATTTAACCAGACCCTGCTCAAGAGCCTCATCAAAGTCCATGGACTTCACGCCGGTGAATGTATCGGTCTCGGCGATAGCCTTAGAAATTGCATCGGCGGCCTCGCTGGTGATCTGGCAGCCATCGGGGCCATAGGCCTTATAGCCGTTATACGGCGCCGGGTTATGGCTAGCGGTCATGCAAATGCCACCGGAGCACTTAAGATCACGGACGGCCCAGGAGAGCGTCGGCACAGGAGAAATCTTGGGATACACGAGGGCAGTCACTCCATTTGCTGCAAGAATGGCAGCCGTCGTCTTAACGAACAGCTCACCTTTATTGCGGCTATCGCGAGCGATGGCAACCGTCGGATGCTCAAAGGTCGCATTGAGATAGTCAGCGAATCCCTGGGTCGCACGACCGACCGTATAGATATTCATACGGTTAGTGCCCGCACCGATAGTGCCGCGAAGACCGGCGGTACCGAAGGCGAGATCCTGGAAGAAAGCGTCAGTGATGGCGTCCTCATCACCCTGCTCCTTCATCGTGTTGAGCTCAGCGAGGAGCTCCTCGTCCTTGACATTGGCAATCCAAGTATCAAGCAGCTCATGAACATCTGCCATGTGAGTCCTTCCGTCACAATCAATAAAACGACCCGTGTAAAAACAGGACAAGCGCAGCAGTGCGCTAAAGCAAATATTAGTCCATTGAGAACAGAGAACCGACCAAAGAACGGTGAACGTCTATATTCAGCGGTGGATGATTAAATTGATTTAATTGCATAAGAAATGTTGCCCGTAAACGCAAAAAAAGGGGGAGGCCGCGAGGCCTCCCCCTTCTTAAAGTCATCCGACGGCTCGGTGCCGTCCACCGGT
>CAJJTG010000093.1 GCA_905194675.1 uncultured Collinsella sp.
CCACTTGGATATTGAAGGGATGGCGTCTAGTGGTTAAGGCACTCAAGATCGAGATATTCCTGCTGTGCATGATTGTTCTTATCGGGCTTGCCGCGCGAAGCCGTCGCTCCCTGTTCTCGAGCACCCAGCAGCTCTTGTTTAGCATGCTCGGCTATACTTCTGCGGCGTACGTTTTCTTCGATATGATCTGGACGCTTTCGGACGGTTTGGACGGCACGTTGGGCATTGCTGTCAACTGGATTTCCAACGCGGTTTCGTTTTCGCTCTTTGCCATCGCGTGTCTCATTTGGTTTATCTATTCCGAGACGGTGCAGGGCTCTCGCCTTTTGACCGCGCGCTCTAGAGTGGCGCTTGTAACATTGCCTACGGTCTTGGTGGTCGCGCTGGCGTTTACCAGTTACTGGACCCATGCCTTGTTCTACATCGATGCGCAGGGCGTATATCGTCGCGGAGCGCTTTATATGATTCAGCCTATCGTTAGCTACTGCTACGTCATATATACGTCCTTGCACGCTTTTGTGCATTCCCTACGGGTTGAAAGCCTGCAAAAGAAGGCCATTTATCGTACACTGGCATTCTTCGCTATTCCCGCTCTGGTGGGTGGCACCTTTCAGGTCGCGTTCTCGGTGCCCGGCCTTTGCGTCGGCATAATGATTAGCATGTTGCTGCTCTACATCATCTACCAGGAGCAGCTGATCTCGACCGATCCGTTGACTGGCCTCAACAACCGCAACCGTTTTGAGACCTATATGCTGTCGCTCTTCTCAAATGTGGATCAGGCTGAAGATGTGTATCTGCTCATGATGGACGCTGACGGCTTTAAGCAGATTAACGATCGCTATGGACATGTGGAGGGCGACCATGCCCTCCAGGTCATATCTGCTGCGCTCAAAGAGGTCTGCTCGGCGTCTGGTGGCTTTATCGCACGTTATGGCGGCGATGAGTTCGTGGTGCTCCAAAAGGCGACGGCGGAGCAGGACATCATAGACCTGTGTTCGGCGATTAACGACGAGCTCGCTCGTGCCGAGGTGCCGTATGCATTGCGGATGTCCATCGGTTACGCGCGAGTCGGCGATAGTGTTGATACCTGGCAAGACTTACTTCGCGCTGCCGATGCGGAGCTCTACCGCGTCAAGGCCGAGAAAAAGAAAGCCGGCGTTCAGATACGCTAGAAAAAGGGGCGCACGCTGGCGTGCGTGGCGCCCCTCAGCTCATCGATGTACTCCATTAAACTAAAGTATGTGAATCCCCCCTGCCAAATAAGGGCAGTTCGTTAGGCCTTTTTTGGTTTGTTGACGATGATGATGCCGCAGCAGACCAACAGCAGGGCAACGATGACGGTAACGGGGCTCGTGCCAGCGCCCTCGCCAAGCAGCAGCGCGCTCAGCAGCACACCAAAGACGGGGTTCATAAACCCAAAGACCGAAACGCGGCTGACGGGGTTGACGGCGAGCAGGCG
>CAJJTG010000094.1 GCA_905194675.1 uncultured Collinsella sp.
GGCTGGGACGGAGGGATTCGAACCCCCAACAGCCGGCACCAAAAACCGGAGTTCTACCGTTGAACTACGTCCCAATGTGTGGTGTTGCCCAAAAGCAACTCGTCTAGTTTACCTAATCTGCGAGGGCATCGCAAACGCCGTCGAGTAGGCGTACGGCGAGCGTCTGCGCGTCGCTGGCCGTGAAGGTGCCGTTGTAGCGCGTCATGCCCGTGAGCTCAATGCGAATGCGAGCCGGCTTCTGCTGCGCGGCGACATTGGCGGTGCGGATGCGCTGGGCCAGGTTGTGGCACTCGGCGAGGGCAATCGTGGCGCGTGGCGCGGCGTCGGCGGGCAGCTCGTCGCTTGCGATCTCGAGTACCAGGTCAACGTCGGTTGGGACCTCGGAGTCGCAGAGCATCATGCCGCTGTTGTCGGTCGTTGCCGTGGCGATGTTCCACATGCGCGAAGCAACGCTGCGTGCGATGGGGTCCTCACCGATAACGGCGATCTGGAAGCGCTCGAGCACGTTGGCGGCGCGAGCAAAACCGATGCGGGACTCGGCTTCGGTGACCGAGGGCTTGCCCTCCCACACATGATGCAGGCGGTTGATGTAGGCGTAGGTGTCCTGGAAGGCCATGCCGTCGGCAAACAGGCCGACATTTTCCTGGAACTGCTGCAGGGCGGCCTCGGTATGCGGACCAAAGTAGCCGTCGTCCTCGCCGCAGGCAAAGCCCAAAACGTTGAGAGCGCGCTGCAGGGCCTGCACATCGGCGCCATGGAAATTGGGCATGCGCAGATACAGAGTGCGGTCGCCCAGCTTATACGAGGCGTCGACCAGGGCGCTCCAACAGGAGATATCGACGGCATGACCGGCAGCAAGGCCGCTGTCGAGCCTGAAGGTGCTGACGGCCTGCTCGGTGGTGGTGCCAAAGCGCTTGTCGACAACCTCGGCGCCATCGATTGTATAGCCGAGCTGCAGAAGGCGGGACTGGACGTCCTCGACGGCTGCTCCCTGCATGCCCGTGGTAATAGGTTCCATGAACGAACCCCTTTCGGCGTACCATTCGTACTATTTTGAGCGTGTGTCGGATAGACAACGCGAGACAATTTATAAACATGCACTCAATAGTGTAGCAACTTGTACCCAAACTCGCTGCCCACAGGTTTTATGACCCCCGCTAGTTAAGGCGCTCCACAAAGAAATCTGCCATTGAGAGGAAGAGCTCGCGCGCATGCGGGTCGAGCTCGACGCCTTCGATAGCGGCCTTGGCCTTGGCGGTCAGGTCGAGCGCATAGGTGTGGGCGTAATCGATGGAGCCGGTCTCCTGGAAGATCTCCACGGCGCGTGCGAGCTGCGC
>CAJJTG010000095.1 GCA_905194675.1 uncultured Collinsella sp.
AAACTTGTATATAACGTATATAGCATATTGCACTTTCGTTACATAGATAGAAGTCTTATGACAAGCAGTCCAGTAGGATTATAGTTTTCGACCGAGTACTCAACGGCAAGGATCGATTCATGCTTTCAGACACCACCGCACCTGCAGAGGGGCTTCAGGACAAACTCACAGCGCTCGAGCAGCTGCTTTTGGCATACGGACGCGTCGCCATTGGCTTTTCCGGCGGCGTCGACAGCAGCTTTCTGGCCGCGGTCTGCGCCCGCATCATGCCCGCCAGCACGCTTCTCGTTCACCTCACCACGCCGCTCATCGGCACGCCCGAGCAGGCTTCGTTTGAGCGGTCCGTTGACGGGCAGGCCGATGGGGGGCCGCATTTTAAGCTCCCCGTGCTCAATCTTTCGGTCGATCAGCTGCGGCTCCCCCAAGTAGCCTGCAACGATGCCGACCGCTGCTACCACTGCAAGCGCGCCGGCTTTACCGCCATCGTCAACCACGCCAAGTCGTTGGGCTTTCCCACCGTCATCGACGGCAGCAACGCAAGCGACCGCGGCGACTACCGCCCCGGCATGCGCGCCGCCCAGGAGCTCGGCGTACGCTCCCCTCTCATGGAGGTCGGCTTTACCAAGGACGAGGAGCGCGAGCTGCTGCGCGCCTGGGGATACCCCGTCTGGAACCTGCCGGCAGGAGCCTGCCTGGCCACGCGTGTCCCCACGGGCGAGGAGCTCACGCGCGAGAAGGTCGATGTAATCCGCACCTGTGAGGACTACCTGCACGACCTTGGCCTGGACCAGGTCCGCGCACGCCTCGTCGGCGGCAGCATGCATATCGAGGCCGCGCCGGCAGACGTCGCCAAGATCGCCGCCCTCGGCAGCACCGCGGTCAACGACGAGGGCAAGGCCCCGCTTCCCGCCGCCATCGAATCTGCCCTGCGCAACCTAGGCTGCGGCCATATCTCCCCCGAGGTTACCCCCTACATCCACGGCAACATGAACCTTTAGGTTACGCCGTTTTACAAACGGCGTAAC